>NZ_JBXAQP010000002.1:0-393797 GCF_058807355.1 Allobosea sp. GW821-FHT12C12 | reverse complement strand
GCGGCGCGGAGCCGCCTCGTCCTCGGCCGCGCGCTCGACGCGGATCGGGCGCGGCGCGGTTTCCGTCTCGCTCTCGGCCCGGCGTCCGCGCTCGGGCCGGCCGCCGCGTCCGCCGCCGCGGCCGGGGCGGCGATCCTCGCCGCGTCCGCCACGACCGCCTGAGCGCTCTTCGCGCGGGGCGCCGGGCGGCAGCGTATCGACGCCGCCGCCTTCAAAGGCGATCGGCACGCCGGTCAGCCTCTCGATCGCGGCGACGAGCTTCTCGTCATGGCGGGTCACGATGGTGAAGGATGCGCCCTCGCGCCCGGCGCGCCCGGTGCGGCCGATGCGGTGGACATAGTCCTCGGCATGGGTCGGGACGTCGTAGTTGAAGACGTGGCTGACGGCCGGGATGTCGAGCCCGCGCGCGGCGACGTCGCTCGCGACCAGGATCGGGTTCTCGCCGGTGCGGAAGGATTCCAGCGCCGCCATGCGGGCGTACTGATCCATGTCGCCATGCAGGGCGACGGCCGGAAAACCGTATTTCTGCAAGGATTTGTGCAGGGTCGCGACATCGCGCTTGCGGTTGCAGAAGACGATCGCGTTCTGCAGGTCCCTGGCCTCGTTGAGGAGCTTGCGCAGCGTGTCGCGCTTCTCGAAATCCTGGCCGTTCGAGGCGATCAGGCGTTGCGTGATCGTCGCCGCAGCCGTCGCCGGGCGCGAGGCCTCGACGCGAATCGGATTGTGCAGGAACTGCTCGCTGATGCGCGTGATCTCGGGCGGCATCGTCGCGGTGAAGAACAAGGTCTGCCGCGTGAAGGGAACAAGTTTGCAAACCCGCTCGATGTCGGGGATGAAGCCCATGTCGAGCATGCGGTCGGCCTCGTCGATGACGAGGAGCTCTACGCCGGTGAGCAGGAGCTTGCCGCGCTCGACATGGTCGAGCAGGCGGCCGGGCGTGGCGATCAGCACGTCGACGCCGCGCGTGATCTTGGCGTCCTGGTCGCCGAAGGAGACGCCGCCGATGAGCAGCGCGACCGAGAGCTTCTGGTTGACGCCGTAGCGGGTGAAGTTCTCCTCGACCTGGGCGGCGAGCTCGCGCGTCGGCTCCAAAATCAGCGTGCGCGGCATGCGGGCCCGGGCCCGGCCGTTCTCGAGGATCGTCAGCATCGGCAGGGTGAAGGCGGCGGTCTTGCCGGTGCCGGTCTGGGCGATGCCGAGCACGTCGCGGCGGGCGAGGACGTGCGGGATGGCCTGGGCCTGGATGGGGGTGGGCGTGTGATAGCCCGCGGTGGTGACCGCGGTCAGAACTTTTTCGCTCAGGCCGAGTTCGGCAAAGGACATGCGTAGGGCGCTTCTTCAAGGGTCGGTGACGCGTGGCGGGATGACCTATCAACCGCGACGGTGGCGCGACTTCTTTTCCAGCGCGCCTTCGGACCCCCGTGCAATGCAGAAAAAGTCCGGCTAAGTCAACAAACTAGGCCTTACAGGAAGCCATGGAAGCCATGCCCGAACCGCTCGTCCTCATCCCGGGACTGAATTGCAGCGCCGCCCTTTACGCTCCGCAATGGCCCACGCTCGCCGCCGGCCGCCCGATCCTGGTCGCCGACCATGCCCGCGACGAGACCATGACGGATATCGCGAGGCGGCTGCTGGCGGCCGCGCCCGCGCGCTTCGCGCTGTGCGGATTGTCGATGGGCGGCTACATCGCCTTCGAGGCGATGCGGCAGGCGCCGGAGCGCGTCAGCCGGCTGGCGCTGCTCGACACCTCCGCCAAGGGCCCGACGCCGGAGAGCGACGCGGCGCGCGAGCAGATGATCGCGCTGGCCGAAAAGGGCGCCTTCGACAACGTCACGACGCTGCTCTGGCAGAAGCTGGTCGCGCCCGCGCGCCTGACGGACGAGCCGCTGCGGCTGGCGGTGCGCGCCATGGCCGAGGAGATCGGCCCGGCCGGCTTCGTGCGCCAGCAGAAGGCGATCATGAGCCGGCCGGATTCAAGGGCCGACCTGGCCGCGATCGGCGTCCCGACGCTGGTGCTTGTCGGCGAGGAGGACGCGCTGACGCCGCCCGCGGAGGCGAGGGAGATCGCGGACGGGATCGGCGGCAATGCGCGGCTCGTCGTGCTGCCGGGCTGCGGGCATCTCTCGACGCTGGAGGCTCCCGGGATCGTAACGAAGGAGCTTCTCGACTGGCTGGCCTAGAGCCCGCCGGGTTTCTCCGAACCGCTGCGTCATCCCGCACGAGCGGCCCTCGGGTCGTGCTTTCGGTAGGCCCAGGGACAGGCTCCGCCGCGCCGATCCGTCATAACGCTCGGCGGCTCTCCGTGATGGATCCCGGGTCGGGCCCGGATGACGACGTGTTTTCGCGTGAATGCTTCTGGGAGACTCAGCGCTGGACGACGCAGGGGTCGAGTTTCGTCTCGCCGGCCTTCTTCGGGATCGAGCCCGTCACCATCGGGTCGACCAGGCGGCCTTTCGAGGCCGCGTCGGCGACCTGCGTCAGCCGCTCCCTGTCGAGATTGGCGGCCTGGTTCGAGACGAAGTTCGCCGCGATGATGGAGAGAAGGGCGATCGCGACGCCCGCCTTGGCGACGTCGGCGACCATCGTGCCGCGCTCGTTCTTCCAGAAGAGTTCGATCAGCCGCATCGGCCCGCTCCGCGATCCATCCGGCGCATAGGCGCGCCGCTGGAGCGATCATGCCCGCCAAGCTGTAAAAAGACGGTTAGCGAAGCGTTGCGGCGATGCCGCCGAGGCGATGTCGTTCTGACGAAACGTCACAAATCGATCAGCTCGCCGGCGAAGGCGGCCCGCTCCTGGATGAAGACGAAGCGCGCCTCGGGCTTGTTGCCCATCAGCCGCTCGACCGTGTCGGAGGTCTCGTCGCGGGCCTCGTGCTCGACCATGACCTTGAGCAGGATGCGCTTGCCCGGATCCATGGTGGTCTCCTTGAGCTGCGCCGGCATCATCTCGCCAAGACCCTTGAAGCGCGAGATCTCCGGCTTCCTGCCCTTGAAGATCGAGGCGATCAGCTCGTCCTTGTGCGCGTCGTTGCGGGCATAGACCGACTTGCCGCCGGCCTGCAGCCGGTAGAGCGGCGGCACGGCGAGGAAGAGATGGCCCTTCTCGATCAGGCGCGGCATCTGGCGCCAGAAGAAGGTCACCAGCAGCGAGGCGATATGGGCGCCGTCGACATCGGCGTCGGTCATCACGATGACCTTCTCGTAGCGGAGGTCGTCCTCGCGGAACTGGCTGCCGATGCCGCAGCCCAGCGCCAGGATCAGGTCGGCGAGCTGCTGGTTCTGGTTGAGCTTGTCGCGCGTCGCGTTGGCGACGTTCAGGATCTTGCCGCGCAAGGGCAGGATGGCCTGCGTCGCGCGGTTCCTCGCCTGCTTTGCCGAGCCGCCGGCCGAGTCGCCCTCGACGATGAAGAGCTCGGAGCCGGCCGCACCGGCATTGCCGCAATCGGCGAGCTTGCCGGGCAGGCGCAGTTTCTTCGTTGCGGTCTTGCGCGAGACCTCCTTTTCGAGGCGGCGGCGCAGGCGCTCGTCGGCCCGGTCGACCGACCAGTCGAGCAGCTTCAGCGCCTGCTGCGGGGCTGCGGCGAGCCAGTGGTCGAAGGCGTCGCGGACCGCGTTCTCGACGATGCGCGAGGCCTCGACCGTCGCGAGCTTGTCCTTGGTCTGGCCCTGGAATTCCGGCTCGCGGATGAAGACCGAGAGCATGGCGGCGCAGGTCGCCATTACGTCGTCGGAGGTGACCTGCGCCATGCGCTTGGACTGGCCGATGCGCTCGGCATGGTCGCGCAGGCCGCGCAGCAGGGCGATGCGCAGGCCCTGCTCATGCGTGCCGCCCTCGGGCGTCGGGATCGTGTTGCAGTAGGAGGAGGCGAAGCCGTCCTCGCCGGTGGCGAGCCAGGCGATCGCCCATTCGAGCGAGCCGTGGCTGCCGGCCCTGGTGATCTTGCCGGAGAAGATCGGCTCGGCGACGAGATCCTTGCCCTCGATCTCGCGGGCGAGATAGTCGCGCAGGCCCCCCGGAAACTTGAACACGGCCTCCGCCGCGACGTCGCTCTCGGCCTTGAGCAGCGCCGGCGCGCAATGCCAGCGGATCTCGACGCCCCCGAAAAGATAGGCCTTCGAGCGCGCCATCCGGAACAGGCGGGACGGGACGAAATGCGCCCCCTCGCCAAAAATCTGCGCGTCGGGATGGAACCGCACGCGGGTGCCGCGCCGGTTGGCGACGCGGCCGACCGTCTCCAGCGGTCCCTGCGGATGGCCTCGGGAGAACGTCTGGCGATAGAGAGTCTGGCCGCGCGCGACCTCGACCTCGAGCGTGTCGGAGAGCGCGTTGACGACCGAGACGCCGACGCCGTGCAGTCCGCCGGAGGTCTCGTAGGCCTTGGAGTCGAATTTTCCGCCGGCATGCAGCGTCGTCATGATGACTTCGAGCGCCGACTTGCCGGGGAATTTCGGATGCGGATCGACCGGGATGCCGCGGCCGTTGTCGGTGACGGCGATCGAGCCGTCCTCCAGCGCCTCGACCTCGATGAAGGTCGCGTGGCCGGCGACCGCCTCGTCCATGGCGTTGTCGATCACCTCGGCGAAGAGATGATGCAGCGCGCGCTCGTCGGTGCCGCCGATATACATGCCTGGCCGGCGGCGGACCGGCTCCAGACCTTCGAGCACCTCGATGGCCGAGGCGTCGTAACCCTGCTCGGAGAGCGTGCCGTTGCGCGGCGGAGCGGCAGCCGGCACAGGCTTGCCGCTGGCGGGCGGCGCGGCGGCGCGTGGCGGCTTCGGCGGAGGTCCGGCCGGTGGCTCGGCTCCAGCGCCGAAAAGATCGCCGTTCTCCGCCATGTCCGCCGTCGGCCTCCCTGATTCGCTCGCGCCCGAGACTAGCGCAGCCGCGTCGTTCCCGCTCTGTCTGCATCGCCGCAGGCCGGGCGAGGCCGTGGATTGGATGTATCCCGCGTCAGGCCGCGTCAAGCGGCTCGCAATCGAGCGGCGGAAATGCTACGCGGCCCGTCAACAGGGAATTTCTTGGCGGGCCATGTCCGATATTTTTCGCGAGATCGATGAAGAGGTGCGCCGCGACAAGGCGGCCGCCTTCTGGAAGAAATACGGCAATGTGCTGATCGGGCTCGCCGTTCTGGCGGTGCTCGCCGTCGCCGGCTGGCAATACTGGCTGCGACGCGAGAACATCGCCTCGCAGGCCGTCGGCGCGCGGCTGGAAGCGGCGCTGAAATCCTCGCGCGACGGCAATGGCGACGAGGCGGAGACGATCCTGAAGGATCTCGCGGCGAATGCGCCGGCCGGCTACCGCCAGATCGCGCGCTTCAGGCTCGCGGCCGAGACCGGCAAGCGCGACCCGGCCACCGGGGCGACCGCGTTCGACGCGCTCGCCAACGACGGCGCGCTGGCGCAGGTCTATCGCGACGTGGCCCGGCTGCGCGCCGGCATGCTGCGGATCGACCTCGTGCCCTATGCCGAACTGCGCACCGCGCTGGAGCCGCTTGCAGCTCCGCAGGGCGTGCTTCGCCATTCGGCCCGCGAATTCCTCGGCATCGCCGCGCTCAAGGCCAACCTGTTCGAGGATGCCGGGCGCTGGTTCGACGCGATCGTCACCGACCCGTCCTCGCCGCGCGTGATGCGCCAGCGCGTCGATCTCTATCTGACGCTGGTGCGCGGCGGCCCGGTCGAGACGCGCAATTGAACGACGCCGTCATCCCGGGCGACCGAAGGGAGACCCGGGATCCATTCCGGAGCCTTTCCGAATAGCGTTCAGGAATGGAGCCCGAATCGGCGTGGCTAGCGCCGCTTGTCCGGGACGACAACCGCGAACAGGATATCCGGAAGACCATGACCGCCACCGTCGCCATCGTCGGCCGCCCCAATGTCGGCAAGTCGACCCTGTTCAACCGGCTCGTCGGCAAGAAGCTGGCGCTGGTCGACGATCTTCCCGGCGTGACCCGCGACCGGCGCGAGGGCGAGGCCTCGCTCGGCCATCTGCGCTTCACCGTCATCGACACGGCGGGGCTGGAAGAGGCCGATCCCGGCTCGCTCGCCGGCCGCATGCGGGCGCAGACCGAGACCGCGATCGGGCAGGCCGACGTCATCCTGTTCATGATCGACGCCAGGCTCGGCCTGACGCCGATGGACCAGCCCTTCGCCGATCTCGCGCGCAAGTCCGGCAAGCCGGTGATCCTGCTCGCCAACAAGGCCGAGGGGAAGAAGGGGCTCGACGGCATCCTCGAATCCTATGCGCTGGGTCTCGGCGACCCGGTGCCGTTCTCGGCCGAGCATGGCGAGGGCACCTCGGACCTGCTGGAGGCGCTCGCGCCCTTCGTCGACGAGGAGCCGGAGGAGGAAGAGCCCTTCGACGAGAGCTATGGCGACAAAAGCTGGGCCGATGCGCCGGCCGCCATCGGCGACGAGGAGGCGGAATACGGCGATCCGGCCAAGCCGCTGCGCGTCGCCATCATCGGGCGGCCCAATGCCGGCAAGTCGACGCTGGTCAACCGGATGATCGGCGAGGAGCGGCTTTTGACCGGCCCCGAAGCCGGCATCACCCGCGACACCATCTCGGTCGACTGGGAATGGCGCGGCAAGCCCGTGAAGCTCTTCGACACGGCGGGCATGCGCAAGCGCGCCCGGATCGAGGAGAAGCTCGAGAAGATGTCGGTGCAGGACGCGCTCAGGGCCGTCCGCTTCGCCGAGGTCGTGGTCGTGCTGCTCGACGCGACGATCCCGTTCGAGAAGCAGGACCTGACGCTGGTCGACCTGACCGAGCGCGAGGGCCGCCCCGTCGTGATCGGCCTGAACAAATGGGATCTCGTCGCCGACAGGAACGGGCTGCTGGCCGAACTCAGGGAAAAGGCGACGCATCTGCTCGCGCAGGTGCGCGGCGTGCCGATCATCCCGCTCTCGGGACTGGCGGGCGAGGGGATCGACCGGCTGATGCAGGGCGTGTTCTCGGCCTATGAGGTCTGGAACCGGCGCGTCTCGACGGCGCGGATCAACCGCTGGCTCGAAGGCGTGCTCTCGGCCCATCCGCCTCCGGCCGTGGCCGGGCGGCGCATCAAGATCCGCTACATGACGCAGGCCAAGGCGCGGCCGCCGACCTTCGCGCTGTTCGGCAACCAGCTCGACCACCTGCCGGTGTCCTACACGCGCTACCTCGTCAACAACCTGCGCGAGGCCTTCGAGCTGCCGGGCACGCCGATCCGGCTGCATACGCGCGGCGGCGAAAACCCCTATGACAGGAACAGGCGGGCCGGATGAAGATCGCCGTCGTCGGAGCCGGCATCGCCGGGATGTCCACCGCCTGGGCCCTGAACAAGGCCGGGCATGAGGTCACGCTGATCGAGCAGGCGGCGGCGATCCCCAACCCCTATGCGGCGTCGGGCGACCAGCACCGCATCATCCGGCGCGCCTATGCCGGCGAGGACGGCTATGCCCGGACCATCACCGAGGCCTTCGCCGCCTGGGACGAGCTCTGGGCCGATCTCGGCGCGGTCCACTACAAGGCCTGCGGCGTGATGGGCATCTCGCAGGTCGCGGGCGACGAGGGCGAGGCGTATCGCGACGGGCTCGACCGGACGGGCTCGCCCTACGAGCTGTTCGAGCCGGCGGAGGCGGCGCGGCGCTATCCCTTCCTCGACGCTTCGACCTTCCGCTACGCCTATCTGAGCGGCGATGGCGGGGCGCTGTTTCCCGCCCGCATCGCGGCCGGGCTGGTCGCGCTGCTGCGCGAGCGCGGCGTCGCGATCCGCGAGGGCGTGGCCGTGACCTCGGTCGATCCCGGGAGCGGCGCGGTCGGGTTTTCAGATGGGGAGCGGCTGGGCCTCGACCGCATCGTCGTCACGGCCGGCGCGTGGACGCCGAGGCTGCTGCCGGAACTCGGCGAGGCGCTCAAGACCTATCGGACGGCGGTGGCCTATCTCGATCCGCCCGACGACCTCAAGGCCGCCTGGGCGGCCGCGCCCTGCATCGTCGATGTCGGCGGCCCGGTCGACGGCTATGTCCTGCCGGCGGTGGATGGGACCGATCTCAAGGTCGGGGCGGGAGTCCACAAGGTTCCGATGGCGCCCGATCTCGACCGCGAGCCGCGCCCCGGCGAAGGCGAGATCATCCGCGACTATTTCGCGCCGCCCTTTGCGCGCATCGGCGAGTACGGCGTCAAGCGCGTGGCGAGCTGCGCCTACACCTTCACCGCCGACCACAAGTTCCTGTCGCGGCGGGTGGGCAAGGTGCTCGCCGTCTCGGCCTGTTCCGGCCACGGCTACAAGTTCGGCGCGGCGGTCGGGCGGCGGGTGGCCGCGGCTGTCGAGAGCGGGGATGACGTGGGGCTGCTGGCTTGGTTGAGGGCGGAATGAAGCGCCCTCGCGACTTGGATCGGCCATGATCCATACCGTTGGCGCTCTCTTCGTCAGCCCGGGCTGTCAGACCCTGCTAGGACTTCGCGCCATGCACAAAAAGGCGTGGCCGGGACACTGGGATGCGATCGGCGGCCACGTCGAGCCTGCCGAAACGGTCAACGAAGCCCTGTTGCGCGAGTGCCGTGAAGAAGTGGGCGTTACGCCGACAAGGTTTTGGCTCGCGGTCACGGCCCAGGAGCCTCACCGCGAAAGCCTCTATCACATCCATATCGTGACGCGCTGGGATGGCGGAGCGCCGCGCAACGTCAGCGCGGAACACTCCGAAATCAGATGGTTCGACTTCGACGAACTCGCACGCCTCGATAAGCTGGCCGACTATCGCTATGTCGACATCATCGCCGCCAACAAGGACGCGATCGACGCCGCCATGCGCTGATCATGCCGGCGGCTGCGGGCTCAGCACCTTGTCCTGCGGGAAATCGAAGATCTTGCCGCTCTCCGTCCAGTCCGGCGAGGCGAGCCTGACCAGATGCGGCGCGAGGTCTTCCGGCGTCCTCAGCGTCTGCGGGTCCTCGCCCGGCATCGCCTCGGCGCGCATGCGGGTGCGCAGGGGGCCGGGATTGACCAGCATCACCTTGGTCGGCGTCGTCGCGGTCTCGGCGGCGTAGGTCCGCGCCATCGCCTCGACGGCGGCCTTCGAGATCGAATAGGGGCCCCAGTAGGCCAGGCATTTATGGGCCGCGCCCGAGCTCATCAGGATGACGCGGGCGGCGTCGGAGAGCCGCAGCGCCGGCTCGACCGATTTCAGCAGCCGCCAGTTCGCCGTGACGTTGGTGTCGAAGACGCGGTTCCATTCCTTCGCGGAGGCGTGGGTCAGCGGCGTCAGCGGGCCGAGGATGCCGGCATTGGCCAGCAGGATGTCGAGCCTGCCCCAGCGCTGCAGCAGGGCAGGGCCGAGCTTCTCGATCGCGGCGGCGTCCGCCAGATCGACCGGGACCAGCGTCGCCGCGCCGCCCGCCGCCCTGATCTCGTCGTCGAGTTCCTCCAGCGCGCCGGAGGTGCGCGCGAGCGCGACGACATGGGCGCCGGCCTGCGCATAGGCCAGCGCGGCGGCGCGTCCGATGCCGCGCGACGCGCCGGTGACGAGCGCGACGCGCCCTTCGAGAGGCCTGGTCATGAAAGGTCCGTCGTGGTCGGGATCAACCTGCTTCCGCCAGCAGCGAAAGCTGCTGCTTGGCGCTCTCGCCGATCACGTCGGTCAGAGAGGTCGGGTAGTCGCCGGTGAAGCAGTGGTCGGTGAATTGCGGGCGGGCATCGTCGCGTCCGGAATGGCCCATGGCGCGGTAGAGCCCGTCGACCGAGAGGAAGGCGAGCGAATCCGCGCCGACGAAACGGCGCATCTCCTCCAGCGTGTGGGTCGCGGCGAGCAGCTTCTCGCGGTCGGGCGTGTCGATGCCGTAATAGTCGGGATGGGTGATCGGCGGCGAGGAGATGCGGAAATGCACCTCGCGCGCCCCGGCCTCGCGCATCATCTTGACGATCTTGAACGAGGTGGTGCCGCGCACGATCGAATCGTCGACCAGCACGATGCTCTTGCCCTCGACCACCGAGCGGTTGGCCGAATGCTTCAGCCGGACGCCGAGCTCGCGGACCTTCTGCGTCGGCTCGATGAAGGTGCGGCCGACATAGTGGTTGCGGATGATGCCGAGCTCGAAGGGGATGCCGCTCGCCTGCGCATAGCCCAGCGCGGCGGGCACGCCTGAATCGGGCACCGGCACGATGACGTCGGCGTTGGCCGGGGCCTCGGCCGCGAGCTGCGCGCCCATCTGCTTGCGGCGCTCGTAGATGCTGCGGCCCTTCACGATCGAATCGGGCCGGGCGAAGTAGATGTATTCGAAGATGCAGGGGCGCTCGGCCACAGGCGGGAAGGGCTTGTGGCTCTCGATGCCGCTCTCGGAGATGACGACGACCTCGCCGTTCTCGACCTCGCGGATGAATTTCGCGCCGATGATGTCGAGCGCGCAGGTCTCGGAGGTCAGGATCGGGCAGCCGTCGAGTTCGCCGAGCACCAGCGGGCGGATGCCGAGCGGGTCGCGCACACCGATCAGCTTCTTGTTGGTGATGCCGACGAAGGCGTAGGCGCCCTCGATCTGGCGGATCGCCTCGACGAAGCGCTCGATGAAGCGCGGCCTGCGCGAGCGGGCGACAAGATGCAGCAGCACCTCGGTGTCGGAGGTCGACTGGTAGATCGCGCCGTCGCGGACGAGGTTGCGCCGCAGCGTCAGCCCGTTGGTCAGGTTGCCGTTGTGGGCGACCGCGAAGCCGCCGCCATGCAGTTCGGCGAAGAGCGGCTGGACGTTGCGCAGGATGGTCTCGCCGGTGGTCGAGTAGCGGACATGGCCGATGGCCTGCGAGCCTTTCAGCTTCTCGATCACCGCCGCTTCCGAGAAGGCGTCGCCGACGAGGCCGAGGCGGCGCTCGGAATGGAAGCGCGCGCCGTCGAAGCAGACGATGCCCGCCGCCTCCTGGCCGCGATGCTGGAGCGCATGCAGGCCGAGCGCCGTCAGGGCCGCCGCGTCGGCATGGCCGAAGATGCCGAAGACGCCGCATTCCTCACGCAGCCTGTCGGCATGGGGGTCGAACGGCGGATCGGCTGGGCTCAGCGGCTGCATCGCAGGCTCCATGTAGCGGGCGGGAATGTCATCCAACCGGGCTTCGATAGGCTCGGATCAAGGCAATATTCGTGCTCAAGGCGGGGCGCTTCTCAAGGTCTGGCCGGCGTCGCGGGCCGGCTGGCGTCGATGGCGCGCTGCAGGCCGGCCCGATCGGTCGCGTTGGGCAGTTCGGTGCGGCGCTGCGGATCGGCGGTCGGGCTGGCGGGCGTGCGCGGCTCCTCGGCCGGCGCCTCGCTCGGCTCGTCGCCGGTCTTGGGCTTGAGCAGCTTCTTGACGATGTCGGAGTTGATGTCCTGCGGCAGCATGGTCAGCAGCGAGCGGCCGGTCTCCTCCAGCAGCGGCTTGGCCCTGGCTTCCCTGGCCCAGGAAGGCTGCATCTTCTCCGGCACCAGCGCGGAGAAGAAGAGATAGCCGATCACGGCCAGCAGCAGGCCGCGGCCGGCCCCGAAGACGAAGCCCAGCGTGCGGTCGAGCGCGCCGATGCGCGAATCGAGCACGAAATCCGACAGCCGCGCCGTGATCAGCGAGACCAGGATCAGCGTCACCAGGAAGAGCGAGGCGATCGCGGCGATCAGCGCGACGGTGTCGTTGGGGATGTACTGCTTCACGATCGGCAGAAGCTGCGGATGGAAGGTCCAGGCGACGGCGGCCGCGGCGACCCAGGACGCGATCGCCAGCACCTCGCGCGTCAGCCCGCGCACGGCGGCGAGCAAAGCCGAGATCAGAACCACGCCGATGACGACGAGATCGAGGATGGTGACAGGCATAAGGGCGTCGCTTCGCTAGGATAAATCGGGACGGCCATGAAGAGATGGGCTGGCCGCATGGATTTCGCTATACGCGCTCGAGCGCGCGGCGTCACCCATATGACGATCTCATTTCACAACCCTGCGAGGCGCGCGCGCCGCGATCTCCGCGACCAGCTCCGTGACATGGCCGATGCGCCTCAGGCCGAGCCCCGCGCCATCGCCCTGATCGCCTCCGCCGGGCAGCGTCGCCGATTCGAAGCCGAGCTTGGAGGCCTCGCGCAGCCGCGCCGGCGTCACCGAGACCGGGCGCACCGCGCCCGACAGCGCGATCTCGCCGAAATGCACGCCCTCCGGCGGCAGGATCGCGCCGGTCAGCGACGAGACGAGCGCGGCGGCGACCGCGAGATCGGCGGCCGGCTCGTTGACGCGCAGGCCGCCCGCGACGTTGAGGTAGACGTCGTGCTGGCCGAGCTTGAGCCCGCCATGGGTCTCCAGCACCGCCAGCACCATGGCAAGACGGCTGTTCTCCCAGCCGACGACGGCGCGGCGCGGCGTGCCGAGCGCGGTCGGGGCGACCAGCGCCTGGATCTCGACCAGCACCGGCCTCGTGCCCTCGATGCCGGCGAAGACGGCCGCGCCCGGCGCGGCCTGGTCGCGTCCGGCGAGGAAGAGCGCGGACGGGTTGGAGACCTCGGACAGGCCCTTGCCGGTCATCTCGAAGACGCCGATCTCGTCCGTCGCGCCGAAACGGTTCTTCTGGCCGCGCAGGATGCGGAAGGAATGCGCGCCTTCTCCCTCGAAGGAGAGCACGGCGTCGACCATGTGCTCGACGACGCGCGGGCCGGCGATCTGGCCGTCCTTGGTGACGTGGCCGACGAGGATCAGGCAGGCGCCGCTGGTCTTGGCGTAGCGGATCAGCGCCTGGGCGGAACCCCGCACCTGCGTCACAGTGCCCGGCGCGCTCTCGACCTCGCCCGACCACATCGTCTGGATCGAATCGATCACCACCAGCGCCGGGCGCTCGCCCTGGCTCAGCGTCGCGACGATGTCCTCGACATTGGTCTCGGCGGCGAGATCGACCGCGACATGGGCGAGGCCCATGCGCTCGGCGCGCAGGCGGACCTGTCCGGTCGATTCCTCGCCCGAGACGTAGACGACGCGGCGGCCGGTCAGCGCCAGCGCCGCGCAGGCCTGCATCAGCAGCGTCGACTTGCCGATGCCGGGATCGCCGCCGATCAGCAGCACCGAGCCCGGCACGAAGCCGCCGCCGGTGACCCGGTCGAGCTCGCCGAGCCCGGTCCTGACGCGGGGCGCGTCCTGCGTCTCGCCCTTCAGCGTCTCCAGCGCGAAGATGCGGCCTCGCGGCTTGGCCCCCGACGAGCCGCGCCCGCCGGGAACGGGAGCGGCCTGCGCTTCCTCGGCGAGCGACGACCAGACGCCGCAGGAATCGCACTTGCCCTGCCAGCGGTGATAGACCGCGCCGCAGGCCTGGCAGATATAGGTCGGCCCGCGCTTAGCCATGTCTTCTCCCTCCCCCCGCTTGCGGTGGGGAGGGTCGGGGTGGGGGGGAGAGTCCAGGCCGTCGCCTGAAACCGGCGCCGAGCCAGATTCTGCACGCCCCCCCATCCCTAACCCTTCCCCACCGCAAGCGGGTGGAAGGGGACGGGTCGAGGCTCGTCAAATCCACCGCGTCACAACCCGACATAGCGGCGCGCATAGCGCCGGCCGAGGCTGGTCAGGATCTCGTAGCCGCTGGTCTTCGCGCCCGCGCCGACCGCTTCCAGATCGAGCGGGCCGCCGATCAGGGTGACGGGCGCGCCGCGTTCCACGGACGCCGCCGGCGCATCGCTGACGTCGACGATGATCAGGTCCATCGAGACGGTGCCGACGAAGGGGCAGACCGCGCCGCCGACCAGAGCCGAGCCACCGGTCGCGCTGTCGGTCCAGCTCGCATTGCGCGGATAGCCGTCGGCGTAGCCGAGATGGATCGTCGCCAGCCGGCGCTTGCCCTTCGCGGTCCAGCGGCCGTTATAGCCGACCTGCGTGCCGGCCTCGACCTCGCGCAGCTGGATGATGCGGGCCTCCAGCCCGATGACCGCCCGCATCGGGTTCGGCTGTCCCGGCGTCGGGTTGCCGCCATAGAGCGCGTAGCCCGGCCGGGTCAGGGCGTAGGACGGACAGTCCTTCAGGAAATGCCCCGACGAGTTCTTCAGCGAGGCCGGCACGCCCGGAAGCGCGGCCGCGATCTCGGCGAAGGCCGCGACCTGGCGGGCGTTGGCCGGGTCGGCCTCGTCCTCGGAAGAGGCGAAATGGCTCATCAGCAGGCCGATGCCGGCCGCCGCGACGACGCTGCCGCGCTCGCGCGCGAGGCTCAGGCCCTCGCCGGCCCACAGGCCGAGCCGGTTCATCGCCGTGTCGACATGCAGCGCGGCGGGGCGGACCCGCGCGCCGCTCTGACGGAACGAGGCCCAGTCGAGCAGTTCCTCATGCGAACCCAGCACGGGCGAAAGGCCGTGCTCGGCGTAGACGCCGCAGGCGCCGGGCAGGAGGCCGTTGAGGACGTAGATCGCCGCCTCGGGAGCGACGGCGCGCGCCCGGATTCCCTCGGAAAGATGGGCGACGAAGAAGCTCCTGCAACCGGCCCGGGCAAGCGCGGTCACCGCCGGCTCGATGCCGATTCCATAGGCGTCGGCCTTGACCACGGCGGCGGCTTCCGTCCCGGCGCGGACGCCGAGCGCGCGCCAGTTGGCGACGAGCGCGCCGAGATCGATCGTCAGCGTCGCGCCGGCGCGGTCTGCGTCTGACGTGTCGAAAGGGCTCACATCCGCTCCGGAAGACGGTCTTCGTCGGCCTCGTCAGAAAACCGGGTCACCTCGGCATCGAATTGCAGTCGCACGGTGCCGGTCGGACCATGGCGCTGCTTGCCGATGATCAGCTCGGCCTTGCCGTGCGCGAGCTCCATCTCGTTCTGCCAGGTCGCGTATTCCGGCGTTCCGGCGCGCGGCTCCTTGCCCTTGAGATAGTACTCCTCGCGATAGACGAACATCACCACGTCGGCGTCCTGCTCGATCGAGCCGGATTCGCGCAGGTCCGAGAGCTGCGGACGCTTGTCGTCGCGGCTCTCGACCTGGCGCGAGAGCTGCGAGAGCGCCACGATCGGGACAGCGAGCTCCTTGGCCAGCGCCTTCAGGCTGGTGGTGATCTCGGTCAGCTCCTGCACCCGGTTCTGGCCGTTCCTGGCCGAGCCGGAGAGCAGCTGGAGATAGTCGATGAACAGGACGTCGAGCCCCTTCTGCCGCTTCAGCCGGCGCGCGCGGGCCATGAGCTGCGCGATCGAGATGCCGCCGGTCTGGTCGATATAGAGCGGCAGCCTCTCGATCTGCGCCGCGACGTCGGTCAATCTGGCGAAGTCGCCCTCCGTGATGCGGCCCTGCCTGATCTTGTAGGAGGAGATGCCGGACTGCTCGGCGACGATGCGGGTCGCGAGCTGGTCGGACGACATTTCGAGCGAGAAGAAGCCGACGATGCCGCCATCGACGCTCTTGATCGAGCCGTCCTCCTGGCGCTCGCCGCGCCAGGCCTTGGCGATGTTGAAGGCGATGTTGGTGGCGAGCGAGGTCTTGCCCATGGCCGGGCGGCCGGCGAGGATGATCAGGTCGGAGCCCTGCAGGCCGCCCATGCGGTGGTCGAGATCGCGCAGGCCCGACGAGAGGCCGGACAGCCCGCCGGCGCGCTGATAGGCGTTGGCCGCCATGTCGATCGCGGTGCGCAGCGCCCCGTCGAACTTCTGGAAGCCGCCTTCGTAGCGGCCCTTCTCGGCCAGTTCGTAGAGCTTGCGCTCGGCGTCCTCGATCTGCTCGCGCGGGGCGAGGTCGATGGGCGAGTCATAGGCGACGTTGACGAGGTCCTCGCCGACGCCGATCAGCTGCCGGCGGATGGCGAGGTCGTAGACGGTGCGGCCGTAATCCTGCGCGTTGATGACGGTCGTCGCCTCGGCGGCGAGCCGGGCGAGATATTGCGAGGCGGTGATGCCGCCGAGGTCCATCTCGCCGACGAAGGTCTTCAACGTGATCGGCGACGCGATCTTGCCGACCCGGATCAGGCTCGCCGTCTGGTCGAAGATGCGCTGGTGGATCGGCTCGAAGAAATGATCCGGCAGCAGGAAATCAGAGACGCGGTAGAAGGCGTCGTTGTTGACCAGGATCGCGCCCAGCAGCGCCTGCTCGGCCTCGATGTTCTGAGGCTGGACACGATACTCCGCCTCACGGGCGTCGAGACGGGTGACGAGGGCGGTTGCAGTGGCCATGGGGTTGGATAAGTCAGCGCCGGCCGACGGCGAAAGGGAACAGGAGCGGAACGCAAGAATCGTCCTGCCGTAGTCCGAATTGTCCACAGTCTAAGGCAGCGCCCTGACAAAAGACGACAGGATATTCAGCCATCTAGCCATCTTCCGCCATCTTGATGGCAGGGCGCTCCAACAGTATGGTCCGTTACCCGATGCGGAGGCAGGCATGGCCGAACCACAACTATCGGTCCGCAGCGCTCGTGCGCGCGACATCGCCCATCGCCTGGCCCAGCGCGAAAAACGCACCGTGGCTCAGATCGTCGAGCGTGCGCTCGAGCGCTATGAAGAGAGCGAAACCGGCCGCCAGCCAGCGGCCAGGTTTTACGCCAGTCTGCGGGCTGATGAAGGAGACGACATCGATCTGATGGAACTCATCAACGAAGTGCGCAAACCTCATGCCGGCATCGATCTGTGATCTTTCTCGATACCACCGTCGTGTCGGAGACGCTGCGGACAGCGCCGGATTCGCGCGTCAGCGCTTGGCTTGAGCGGCATGATTCCGAGCTTGCTCTCTCGACGGTGGTGTTGGCCGAGATCTCATTTGGCATCGAACGGATCCGGCCGGAGCAACGGTCCGCCCGGTTCGAGCAGCGATTGCATAGGCTGCGCCGCGGGTTCGCGGGCCGTCTGTTCGCGCTGAATGAAGAAGCCGCACTCGCTTATGGCGAGCTGATGGGACGGGCGATGCGGCAAGGCGTCGTCATCTCGATGGCCGACGGAATGATCGCCGCGGTCGCCCTGGTCAACGGCGCTCGACTGGCGACGCGGAATCTCCGCCATTTCGGTTTGACCGGCCTGACCTTGCACGATCCATGGACGGATTGACGCAGACGTGGAAAAGGCGCCGCGACCGCTCGCGACGCCCTTGTATTCTCGGCCAAAGCCGAAATCTCAGCGATCGTCCTCGCCGGCTTCCGCCAGCGCCGCGCCGACCTCGAGACCCAGATCGTCGAGGTCGAACTCCTCGCGGGCCGTGACGTTCTCGCCGCGGACCTGGCGCTCGGCCTCCTCGGCCGAACGGGCGACGTTGACCGTCACCGTGACCGAGACCTCCGGGTGCAGCACGACCGGGACGGTATGCAGGCCGAGCGTCTTGATCGGGGCGTTGAGCGTGACCTGGCCGCGCGAGACCTTGAAGCCGTCGGCGCTCAGCGACTCGGCGATGTCGCGGGTCGAGACCGAGCCGTAGAGCACGCCGGATTCGCCGGACTGGCGCAGGATCACGACGGCGTGGCCGTCCAGCGTCGCGGCGACCTTGTCGGCCTCGGACTTCAGCTCGAGGCTGCGGGTCTCGAGCTCGAGCTTCTGGCTCTCGAAGCGCTTGCGGTTCTCCTCGGTAGCGCGCAGCGCCTTGCCGCGGGCAAGCAGGTAGTTGCGGCCGAAGCCGTCGCGGACGCGGACGACTTCGCCCATCTGGCCGAGCTTGGCGACGCGTTCGAGCAGGATCACTTCCATAGTCTTGTCTCCTTTGAGAGCGGTGAGTTGAGCGGGATCAGGCGTCGGAGTGGATCAGGTCCGGGGTGGCGGCGGGAGCGCGGCGCGCCTGCGCAGGCCGAGCAGGGAATCAAGCAGGCCGGCGAGAGCCAAAAGCGGCGTCAGGATCGCCTGCATCAGGACGAGCGCGACATAGACCGAGACCAGCATCGGCGTGCGCCAGGGCCTGCCGCGCGAGAGATCGTGCAGAAGGCTGAGGCCGCTGAACGTCAGGACGGCGAAGAGCGCGCCCGCCATCGCCGCGCCGGCGACGCCGACAAAGCCGCCGAGAAAGGCCGCGACCAGCGCCAGCGCCAGCACCAGCAGCGCCTGACGCGGCAGGGACGCGGCCGGGATGAAGGGCCAGGGCCGGGGCAGGCGGCCCGACAACTGCACCGCCTTGGCGGCGAGCCAGAGATTTGTCGCGATGGTGATGACGAAGGAGGCGCCGATGCCGGTCGGCACGGCGGGCGCCAGCGTCTGGGCGAGCTCGGGCAAGGTCGTGCCCGCCGGCAGCGCGATCATCCGGCTGCGGACCATCTCGGCGAGGAAGCCCTCGACGATGCGCGCGATGACCGCGCGATAGGCGTCGTAATCGGTCGTCATGACCAGCGCGCTGCCGACGGTGACGAGCGCCGCGGTCGCCGCGATCCAGACCAGCAGATGGCCGAGCGGATACCATTCGACATGGCCCGCGCCATCGTCGCGGGCGAGCAAGGCGAGATAGCCGATCCACCAGGCGGGCAAGGCGATGATGATCGCGAAGGCGAGGCCGGCGGTGAGCGTCAGCGAGACCGCGACGGCGCCCGCGCCCGCCGCGATGGCGACGAGTCCGGCGCGGTGGTTCCAGCCGAGCGCCGCGATGAAGATCGGGAGCGGGGCGGCGGAATACAGCAGGAAGGCCAGCGGCGATCCCATGATCACCACCGAGAACAGGAGGGCCGCGACGAGCCCCGCGCCTATGCCGACGATCGGTAACATCAATCTCGTCCTGCTGTCCCGCTGCTCGGCGTCCCGCAAACGGGCCCGGCAGGGTGAGAGGCTGGTCCGCCTCAACATACCCGGAGGAGTTTCACCGCCGGGCGACCATGGCTTGTCGTTTCAATGAACCCGGCGGCGCTGGCGCGCTTTCCGTTCGGCCGGTCCAGCCGAACGGAAAGGATTCGCATCAGCTATCATGCTCGACGCCGCCGGGGTAGCCGATCAACTCAGCGGATGACGTAGGGCAGCAGGCCGAGGAAGCGGGCGCGCTTGATCGCCTGGGCGAGCTCGCGCTGCTTCTTGGCCGACACGGCCGTGATGCGCGACGGCACGATCTTGCCGCGCTCGGAGATGTAGCGCGAGAGCAGGCGCACATCCTTGTAGTCGATCTTCGGCGCGCCCTCGCCCGAGAAAGGGCAGGACTTGCGGCGACGGAAGAAGGGGCGGCGGGCGCCGGCTGATGCAGTGGACATGGCTCAGGCCTCCGCGCTGGGGGTTTCGGCGGCTTCGTCGTCGCGACGCGGACGGTCGCGGCGCGGGCCGCGATCGCCGCCACGGTCGAAACGGTCGCCGCCGCCCGGACCACGCTCGAAGCGGTCGCCCCGCTCGCCGCGGTCGTCGCGGTCGCGCTTCTGGAGCATGGCCGACTGGCCCTCCTCGAGCTCGTCGACGCGGATGGTGAGGAAGCGCAGCACGTCCTCGTTGATGCGCATCTGGCGCTCCATCTCCAGCACGGCGGCGGAGGGGGCGTCGATGTTCAGAAGCGAATAATGCGCCTTGCGGTTCTTCTTGATGCGATAGCCCAGCGACTTGACGCCCCAGTACTCGACCTTGGGGACCGAGCCGCCATTCGCCTCGATGATGCCCTTGTACTGTTCGACAAGAGCCTCGACCTGCTGCGCGCTGACATCCTGCCGCGCGAGCAGCACATGCTCGTACAATGCCATGATTGGCCCTTCTGTTTCACCCTGCTTCGTCCGGCGCGGAGCCCTCCGAGCCCTGGAACAGGCCCGACAGGATTTCATCGAAGGCGGAGACACGGGATGACGGCTCCGGGGAGCCTACGGGCGATGCCTTCCCGAAGAAGAGGCCGCCCGCCATCCGTTCAGCCTCCGGCCGAACAAGCAGAAGGGGTCGTTACAGTCTGGCGGCGCGGCGCGCAACCGAAATCCGCCGCCGCGAGCGGCGAAGATGTCGAAAATCGCCTGACGCTGCTTGACTTGGCGCGGCGGGCGATGTGACTGCGCCGTCGCTATGACCAAGGCATGACGATAAGGTTCCGCCGCATGACGACTGCGTTCATCTTTCCGGGCCAGGGTTCTCAGGCCGTCGGCATGGGCAAAAGCCTGGCCGATGCCTTTCCCGCCGCTCGCGCCGTGTTCGACGAGGTCGATGCGGCCTTGTCGCAGAAACTATCGGCGCTGATGTGGGACGGACCGTCCGAGGAACTGACGCTGACGGCCAACGCCCAGCCGGCGCTGATGGCGGCGAGCCTCGCGGTGGTGCGCGTGCTGGAGGCCGAGGCCGGGTTCGAGCTGAAGCGCGACGCCGCCTTCGTCGCCGGCCATTCGCTCGGCGAGTATTCGGCGCTTGCCGCGGCCGGAACCTTCAGCATCGCGGACGCCGCCCGGCTGCTGCGCATCCGCGGCGACGCCATGCAGAAGGCCGTTCCGGCCGGCGAGGGCGCGATGGCGGCGCTGCTCGGGGCCGAGCTCGATCTCGCCCGGGCGATCGCGGGCGATGCCGCGCAAGGCGAAATCTGCCAGGTCGCCAACGACAATGGCGGCGGGCAGGTCGTGCTGTCGGGCGCGAAGGCCGCCGTCGAGCGCGCCATCGCCCTGTCGTCGGAGCGCGGCGTCCGGCGCGCCATGCTGCTGCCGGTCTCCGCGCCGTTCCATTGCGCCCTGATGCAGCCCGCGGCCGAAGCGATGCGGGCCGCGCTCGCCGATGTCGCGATGCGCGCGCCGTCCGTTCCCGTGATGGCCAATGTCGGGGCCGCGCCTCTGACCGACCCGGATGCGATCCGCGCCTCGCTGGTGGCGCAGGTCACCGGCACGGTGCGCTGGCGCGAGTGCGTCTCCGCCATGGCCGAGGCGAGCGTCACCGAATTCGTCGAGGCGGGTTCCGGCAAGGTGCTCGCCGGCCTGGTCAAGCGGATCGCCGCGGGGGCGGCGACGGTTTCATTGGGAACAGCCGAGGACATCGCGACTTACAAGGCCCGGAACGGGTGAGACGGCAGAACGCCGGACAAAGGGGAAACAGAATGTTCGATCTGACGGGCAGAAAAGCCCTGGTCACCGGCGCGACCGGCGGGCTGGGCGGCGCCATCGCGCGCACGCTTCACGCACAGGGCGCGCATGTCGCGCTGTCTGGCACGCGGGCCGAGGCGCTCGAGGCGCTGGCGGCCGAACTCGGCGAGCGCGCCGTGGTCGCCGCATGCAATCTCTCGGACAAGGAGTCCATCGAGGCTCTGGTGCCGGCGGCCGAGGAGAAGCTCGGCGGGCTCGACATCCTGGTGAACAACGCCGGCGTGACGCGCGACAACCTGTTCATGCGCCTGAAGGACGAGGACTGGGACGCGGTGATCGCGGTCAACCTCACCGCCGCCTTCCGGCTCTCGCGCGCGGCCGTGAAGAGCATGATGCGCCGCCGTCATGGCCGCATCGTCTCGATCGGTTCGGTCGTCGGGACGATGGGCAATCCGGGGCAGGGCAACTACGCCGCCTCGAAAGCCGGGCTGATCGGCATGTCGAAGGCGCTCGCGGCGGAAGTCGCCAGCCGCAACATCACCGTCAACGTCGTGGCGCCGGGCTTCATCGAGTCGCCGATGACCGAGGCGCTGACCGACAAGCAGCGCGAGAGCATCCTCTCCGACGTGCCGATGGGCCGGCTCGGCGCGGGCGCGGACATCGCCGCCGCCGTGCTCTACCTCGCCAGCGACGAGGCGGCCTACGTGACCGGGCAGACCTTGCATGTGAATGGCGGAATGGCCATGATCTGAACGGCTTGGGGCCGTTCGCGAAGATTTTTCGAGCGGATTTTCGCGACCGCCGCGGCGCTCGCCAGCCCGCCATGGCTGTGTTAATGAGCGGCCACGCGATGCTGCGGCGCGGCGCGGGGGGACTTGACGGGAACCCGCGAGTTGCGTTTGTGCAGGCATCGAGTGTCCCGGCTCGCCGGCGCCGACCAGGCCCGGCGGGACGTGAGGAGTGAAATCCCATCCACGCGTCGCGATCCGGCGGTGTGTTTCAAGGTTTAAGGAAGAGACCCATGAGCGATGTCGCCGAGCGCGTGAAGAAGATCGTGGTCGAACATCTCGGCGTCGATCCCGACAAGGTCGTCGATGACGCCAACTTCATCGAGGATCTCGGCGCCGACAGCCTCGACACCGTCGAGCTGGTGATGGCCTTCGAGGAAGAGTTCGGCGTCGAGATCCCCGACGACGCGGCCGAGACCATCGTCAAGGTCGGCGATGCCGTGAAGTTCCTGTCCAAGACCGCCTGATCGGCGCTTCCTGGGTCGCCGCGTCGCCGAAAGCGCCATGGTCTCACGCAATTTTCCGATGCGACGCGTCGTCGTCACGGGTCTTGGCATGGTGACCCCGCTGGGTTGCGGCGTCGAGCCGACCTGGACCCGTCTGCTCGCCGGCGCCAGCGGCGCCGGCCCGATCGCATCCTTCGACGCCAGCGACCTGCCGGCGCGCATCGCCTGCAACATCCCGCGCGGCGACGGTTCCGGCGGCTCCTTCAATCCCGACGACTGGATGGAGCCGAAGGAGCAGCGCAAGGTCGACGATTTCATCGTCTTCGCGATGGCCGCGGCCAGACAGGCGCTCACGGACGCCGGCTGGAAGCCCGAGAGCCGCGAGGACCAGGTCGCGACCGGCGTCGCGATCGGCTCCGGCATCGGCGGCCTGGGCGGCATCTACGAGGCCTCGATCCTGCTCAAGGAGCGCGGCCCGCGCCGGCTCTCTCCCTTCTTCATTCCCGGCCGGCTGAGCAATCTCGCGGCGGGCTACGTCTCGATCGAGCACGGGCTGAAGGGTCCGAACCACGCCGTCGTGACCGCCTGCTCGACCGGCGCGCACGCGATCGGCGACGCGGCCCGGATGGTGTCGCTCGGCGACGCCGACGTGATGGTCGCCGGCGGCACCGAATCGGCGATCAACCGGCTCGGCATCGCGGGCTTCTGCGCCTGCCGCGCGCTCTCGACCAATTTCAACGACACGCCCGAAAAGGCCTCGCGCCCCTATGACAGGGACCGCGACGGCTTCGTCATGGGCGAGGGCGCCGGCGTCGTCGTGCTGGAAGAGCTCGAGCATGCGCTGGCGCGCGGGGCGCGCGTCCATGCCGAGGTGGTCGGCTACGGCATGTCGGGCGACGCCTATCACATCACGTCGCCGGCCGAGGACGGCGACGGCGCCTATCGCTGCATGGAGATGGCGATCGGTCGCGCCGGCATCGCGGCCGGCGATCTCGACTACATCAACGCGCACGGCACCTCGACGCAGCTCGGCGACGAGATCGAATTGCGGGCGGTCGAGCGGCTGCTGGCGAATGCGCCCAGGCGCCCCGCCATGTCCTCGACCAAATCTGCGACCGGGCATCTGCTCGGGGCCGCGGGCGCGATCGAGGCGATCTTCGCGATCCTGGCGATCCGCGACCAGATCGCGCCGCCGACGATCAACCTCGACAACCCCTCGGTCGAGACCGAGATCGACCTCGTGCCGCATGTCGCGAAGAAACGGCCGATCGAGACGGTGCTGTCGAATTCCTTCGGCTTCGGCGGCACGAACGCCTCGCTGGTGATGAAGCGCTACGGCGGCTGAACCTGCCGGCCGGAGGCAAGCGCGGTTTCGCCATAATCTTCGCCCATCCCTGACGGTGTCCTGAAATCGGACTCGACCTCGACGCCGGCCTGCGTCACGACTTCGGCCGACATCGAGACTCGATACCGGCCCTTCGTCATCGACCTGAACCCTGCGAGCGCCTCGACCCGTGACCCAGCCCCCCCGCGTCGCCCCGAAAAGCCCGAGCGAGGCGTTGAAGCCCGTGGCCCCGCCCGCGCCGCCGCCCAAGGCGCGCCGCCGCCGCCGCAGCCCCTTCATCGGCCTGCTCAGCGGCCTGTTCACGGCCCTGCTGGTCGGCGCCGGCGTGATCGGCGCGACGGTCATGGTGATCAACGGCCAGAGCCGGGCGCCGGGACCGCTCGCCACCGACCGCGTGCTGATCATCCCCAAGGAAAGCGGCCTGACCGATATCGCCGAGCTGCTGCAGCGCGAGGGGCTGATCGACCACCCCTGGGCCTTCCGCGTCTCGGCGCTGGTCACCGGCAACTGGACCAAGCTGAAGGCCGGCGAATTCCTGTTCAAGGCGCGCGCCAGCCAGCAGGAGATCCTCGACATCATCGCCGAGGGCAAGGCCGTCGAGCACGCGCTGACGATCCCCGAGGGCCTGACCAGCGAGCAGATCGTCGCCCGGCTCAAGGAGAACGACCTTCTCGTCGGCGAGGTGATCCAGATCCCGCGCGAGGGCACGATCCTGCCCGACACCTACAAGTTCCAGCGCGGCTCGAGTCGGCAGGCGATCCTCGACCGGATGTCGCGCGACCAGCGCCGCGTCCTCAACGAGGTCTGGGCCAAGCGCCCGGCCGACCTGCCGATCAAGACGCCGCAGGAATTGGTGATCCTCGCCTCGATCGTCGAGAAGGAAACCGGCCGCGCCGACGAGCGCCCGCGCGTCGCCGGGGTCTTCATCAACCGGCTCAACCGCAGGATGAAGCTGCAGTCGGACCCGACGATCGTCTACGGCATCGTCGGCGGCAAGGGCACGCTCGGCCGGCCGATCCAGCGCAACGAGATCACGCAGGCGACGCCCTACAACACCTATGCGATCGACGGCCTGCCGCCCGGCCCGATCGCCAATCCCGGCCGCGCCGCGATGGAGGCCGTGGTCAATCATTCGCGCACGAAGGATCTCTATTTCGTCGCCGACGGCAGCGGCGGCCACGCTTTCGCCGAGACGCTGGAGCAGCACAACCGCAATGTCGCGCGCTGGCGCCAGGTCGAGGCGGCGCGCCGCGAGCCCGGCAAGCCGCCGGCCGAAGCCTCCGTCGACAAGGTCGAGCCGCCGCCGGCTCCCGACACCCGCACCGAGGCGCCGGGCCCGCAGCGCGCTGGCGCGGCCCCTGCCGAGGTCGAGACCTTCCCCGTGCCGGCGGGTCGTCGCGGCCCGCCGACCGTCCAGCCCGGCAGCACGGTGCAGGCAGGCGCGGCCGGCGCGCGGGCGCGCGCCTTCGACGCGTCCGAGGGCACGACGCGCGATCCGCTGCTCAACCGCAGCTACGACCTGAACACGCCCAAGCAGATTCCCGCGCTGCGGCCCTGACGCGGACGGACGCGTCGTCTCCAGCCTGACGCGAAGGCCGGTCGCGCCCGGCTCGCCTCTGAGATCCTCCGACCCCGTGGCGCTTTCCGTTCGGCCGTCGACCGAACGGAAAGCGCGCCAAATCAATACCTTAAGCATGTCCTGATCGAAAAAGTGGTTTCCACTTCCGCGGAACATGCTTAGGGTCCCGCCGCATCGCAAAGGCGCGGACAGGGACAGCCATGGCCATCGAGAGCATGACGGGTTTCGCCCGCGCCGCGGGCGCCGCGGGCATCCATGCTTGGGCCTGGGAAATCCGCAGCGTCAACGGGCGCGGCCTCGACATAAGGGTGCGCGTGCCGCCGGGCTTCGAGGTGCTGGCCGAAGCCGCGCGCAAGCAGCTCGGCTCGGCCTTCGCGCGCGGCACCCTGCACTGCAACCTCTCGCTCAGCAGCGACGCCGGGCCGCCGCGCCTGCGCGTCAACGAACAGGCGCTGGCCGGCCTCGTCGAGGCGGTCGGCCGGCTGCCTGTCCATGAAGGCATTCGTCCCGCGAGCTATGACGGGCTGCTCGCCATCCGGGGCATCGTCGAGCTGGCGGACGAGGCGCAGGATGCGCTGACGATGCTGGAGACGCCGGTGCTCGCCGGGCTCGCCGAGGTCGTGGCGGCGCTGAAGCAGGCGCGGGCCGCCGAGGGGCGGGCGCTGGAGGCGATCGTCTCCGGCCAGCTCGACGCGATCGCGGCGCTGACCGAGCAGGCCGAAACGCATCCGGCGCGCCGCGGCGAGGCGATCCGCGAGCGTCTGGCGGCGCAGGTCGCGGCGCTGCTGGAGGCGAGCCAGGCGCTCGATCCGCAGCGGCTGCACCAGGAGGCGGCGCTCCTGGCGGTCAAGGCCGACATCCGCGAGGAGCTCGACCGGCTGAAGGCGCATGTCGCGGCGCTGCGCCTGCTGCTCGCCCAGGGCGGGCCGATCGGCCGCAAGCTCGATTTCCTGTCGCAGGAGTTCGGCCGCGAGGCCTCGACGCTCTGCGCCAAGGCGGGCGATCCCGGCCTGTCGCGGATCGGGCTCGATCTGCGCACGGTCGTCGACCAGATGCGCGAACAGGTCCAGAACGTGGAGTGAAGACGATGGTCGAGCAGCCCCGCCCGGCCCGTCGCGGCCTGATGCTGATCCTGTCCTCGCCGTCCGGCGCGGGCAAATCGACGCTGACCCGCAACCTCTCGCAGAACGAGAACAATCTCGATCTGTCGGTCTCGGTGACGACCCGGCAAAGGCGCCCGTCGGAAATCGACGGCGTCCACTATCGATTCATCGATCGCCGCAGCTTTGACGCCATGCGCCAGCATGACGATCTGCTGGAATGGGCCGAGGTCCACGGGAATGGCTACGGCACGCCGCGCAAGGATGTCGAGGCCTCGCTCAACGACGGGCGCGACGTGCTCTTCGACATCGACTGGCAGGGCACGCAGCAGATCGTCGAGAAGGCGCGCGCCGATGTCGTGACGATCTTCATCCTGCCGCCGTCGATGGCGGAACTGCGCTCGCGGCTGGTGCGCCGCGCCGAGGATGCGCCCGAGACGATCGCCAGGCGGCTCGACAACGCCCGCGACGAGATCGCGCGCTGGAGCGTCTACGACTACGTCATCGTCAACGACGATCTGAACGCGGCCTACGAGTCGATCCGTTCGATCCTCGTGGCCGAGCGGCTGAGGCGCAGCCGCGCCACGGGACTGAGCGATTTCGTCGAGACGTTGCTGAGCGAAAAGCTGCCCTGAAGCCAGCCGTCTCCCGGCGATCAGTTCGCCTGGATGCCGGCATCGCGGACGAGCTTGCCCCAGCGCTCGCTGTCGGCCGCGATCACGGCCGCGAGTTCGGCAGGAGAGCCGCCGATGGCGCGCGCGCCCTGCGCCTCCAGCGCCGCCGCCATGTCCGGCGCCTTCAGCGCGTCGGCGACCGCCTTGCTGAGCTGCGCGACGATCGCGGGCGGGGTCGCGGCCGGAGCCATCAGCGCATACCAGGAGACCGCCTCGAAGCCGGGCAGGCCCGCCGCCTCGGCGACGGTCGGCACCGCCGGCATCAGCGCGCTGCGGGCCGGGCTGGCGATGGCGAGCGCCCGGAGCTGGCCGCTCTCGACCAGCGGCCTGGCGGTGGAGAGCTGCGCCAGCATCACCGAGATCTCGCCGCGCAGAACGTCGGTCAGCGCGGGGGCGACGCCGCGATAGGGCACATGCGTCATGGCGAAGCCGGCCGAGCGCGCCAGCAGTTCGGCGCCGAGATGGGCGAGGCTGCCGGCGCCGGGCGAGGCGTAGGTCAGTTGCGGCGAACCGGCGCGGCCGGCCGCGACCAGTTCGGGCAGGCTGCGCCAGGGCGAAGCGCCCGCGACGACGAAGACGTTCTCGACGCTGGCGATCTGCGTCACCGGGGCAAAATCCTTCACCGGATCATAGGGCAGGCTGGCGAAGAGCGCCGGATTCACCGCGAGGTTGCCGATCGGCGCCAGAGCGAGCGTGTAGCCATCGGGGTCGGCCTTCGCCACGCTCGCCATGGCGGTGTTGCCCTGCGCGCCGACGCGGTTCTCGACCGTGACCGGCTGGCCCCAGGCCTGGCCGAGCCTGTCGGCGACGATCCGCGCGAGCGCATCGGGCGCGCCGCCGGCGGCGAAGCCGACGACGATGCGGATCGGTCGGGACGGGTAGGCGGATTGGGCGGCGGCGCGCGGCGCGGCCGCGGTCGCGAGCAAGGCGGCCAAAGCCGTCCGGCGGTCGATCGATGTCATGGAGCGCTCCCTGTCTCTGGCGGGCTGGATAGCAGGAAGCGTGTCGCGGATCAGGTCGGCGGGAAGACGCGCGGGATGATCGCGACGAGCGCGACGAACTGCACGGCGTTGTAGGCCATGCCGCGCCAATGCAGCCCGCGCAGCCGACGCACCGCCTGCGCATCGCCGGCATCCCGCGCAAGCAGTTCGGCGTCCATGCTGCGCAGGAAACAGCGTCGCATGGCGATGGCCAGGATCGCGATCGCGGCCGGCACGAGGCCGAAGAGCGGACGGCCGGCGATCGTGAAGGCGACGATGCCGATGACGGAGCCGATGCAGATCAGCCTGAAGTGGACGCTGAACAGGCCGCGCAGCAGCCAGGTGACGATCGGATCCTCGAGTTTGGCCAGCAGGAAGGTCGGCGACGCGATCAGGAAGTAGAGAGTCGGGAGCAAGACGGCGACGACGCCGGCGACGGCAAACGCATCGGGGGACATGGCACGGTCCTCGCTCGATCCTGATGAAGACAGGGTAATCGGGCGATCATTCGCCGGCAATCGCACTTAGGTCGCACGCGATCAGGCGCGGGCGGCCAAGACTTGCGCGAGCCGCACGAAGCCCGAGACCGGGATTTCCTCGGCGCGGGCGGCGGCATTCAGGCCGGCGGCCTCGATCAGCGGCAGCGGGTCCGGCGTCACGGCCTTGAGGCTCTGGCGCAGCATCTTGCGGCGCTGGCCGAAGGCGGCGAGCGTGATCCGCTCCAGGAGCCGCAACTCGCAGGGCTCAGGCTCCGGGCGCGGCACGAGACGGACCACGGAGGAGGTGATCCTGGGCTGCGGCACGAAGGCGGTCTTCGGCACGTCGAACAGGATCTTCGCCTCGCAGCGCCAGCCGGTCAGCACGGCGAGCCGGCCGTAATCGGCGCGCCGCTCCGGCGTCGCGACGATGCGCTCGGCGACCTCGCGCTGGAACATCAGCGTCAGCGAGCGCCACCAGGGCGGCCAGGGATCGAGGCCGAGCCAGCCGACCAGAAGCGGCGTGCCGATATTGTAGGGCAGGTTGGCGACGATGCGGGCCGGCTTGCCGCCGAGATGGCGCGTGAGGTCGACCGCCAGCGCGTCGCCGTCGACGACCTCGAGCCGGCCGGGATAATGCGCCGCGATCTCGGCGAGCGCCGGCAGGCAGCGCCGGTCGCGCTCGACCGCGATGACCTTTGTCGCGCCATTGGCGAGCAGGGCCCGCGTCAGTCCGCCGGGACCGGGGCCGATCTCGACCACGGTCTCGCCCTCGAGCGGGCCGGCGGCGCGGGCAATGCGGCCGGTCAGGTTGAGGTCGAACAGAAAATTCTGGCCGAGCGCCTTCTGCGCCATCAGGCCATGGCGCTCGACCACATCGCGCAAGGGCGGCAGGTCGTCGATCTGGCTCATCCCACAGTCTCGGCTGACATGGCAGCCATCCGCGCCGCCAGTTTCAGGGCGGCGCAGAGGCTGTCCGGCCGCGCCACGCCCTGGCCCGCGATGTCGAAAGCGGTGCCGTGGTCGGGCGAGGTCCGGATGAAGGGCAGGCCGAGCGTGACGTTGACGCCGTCGTCGAAGGCGATCGTCTTGATCGGGATCAGGGCCTGGTCGTGATACATCGCCAGTGCGACATCGTAGCCGGCCCGGGCGCGGGCATGGAACATCGTGTCGGCCGGGTAGGGCCCGCGCGCATCGATGCCGAGCGCGCGCAGGCGCGCGATCGCGGGGGCGACGATGGCGTCGTCCTCCAGTCCGAGCGCGCCGCCTTCGCCGGCATGAGGGTTGAGCCCGCTGAGCGCGAGTCGGGGTTTGGATACGCCGAAACGGCTGGTCAGCCCGGCCGAGACGATCCGGCCCGTCTCGACGATCAGATCCGTCGTCAGCAGGCCGGGCACGGCGCTGAGCGGAACGTGGATCGTCACCGGCACGACGACGAGATCCTCGCTCCAGAGCAGCATTACCGGCCGCGGCTCAGGGCCGCCTTCCGCCGCGAGATGCGCGAGGTATTCGGTATGGCCCGGATGCTTGAAGCCGGCTGCATAAAGCACTGATTTCGCGATTGGATTCGTCACGACGGCCGAAACCTGACCGGCCTTGGCCGCCGCGACGGCGCGGTCGATCGCGGCGATCGTGCCAGGCGCGGAGGCCGGATCGGGCCGGCCGGCCGTCACGGCCGGGCCGACCTCGAGCGGAATCACCGGCAAGCCGGCGTCGAACCGTGCGCCCGCGTCCGGCCAGTCGCAGGCGATCAGCGGCACGTCGAGCGAGAGCGCGTGCGCGAGCCGGCGCAGATGCGCGATGTCGGCGATGCAGGCGAAGGCCGGCAGCGCCTTTTCGCGACGCAGCAGCCAGGCCCGCAGGGCGAGTTCCGGCCCGATCCCGGCGGGGTCGCCCTGTGTCAGCGCCAGAGGCCTCGGCGACATGTCGCGCGTCCGGAAGGGAGGGTTTGGAAGAAGCTCGGCCTACGCCCGTCAGCGGCTGACGCCGTCTCCGGTCGCCGCGTCGAGGTTCTGCTGGAGGGCGATCTCGCCCAGCGTCCGCAGCTCGAGCCTGAACAGCACGGTGCGCGTGTCCTTCGTCGCGCCGGCCTGCCGGTCGGCATAGCTCTGCGTATAGGCGATGTCGAAGATCGTGCACTCGTCGGTGTAGTTGATGCCGAACGAGGTCGAGGCGGTCTGGAACAGGCCGGCCTTGGGATAGGTCGGCGGCGTGCCGACCGGCGAGACCTGATAGGCCGCCAGCGCGTCGCGATAGCGCTCGCGATCGTATTTGTACTTGTCGAGATCGAACAGCACGCCGGCGCGGACCTTCCAGTTCTGCGTCACGGCGATGGACGACGACAGCGACAGGCCCTCGCGCCGGCGGTTGATGCCGAGATTGGGCTGCGGCTCGTAGCGGCCGTAGCCGATCGAGGCCGAGATGATCTGGTTCGAGTAGGTCGCCGCCGCGTCGGCGCGCTGAACCTCGAAGGTCGTCTCGTTGAGGCGCGTCGCGCCGCTGAGGACGAAGCCGGACCATGGCGAGAGCTGTCCGCGCGCGACGATGTCGGAGCGATTGGTCTCCAGGCCCGAATCGAGACCGGCATTGACCAGGTCGCCGCGGGCGAAGGAGTTGCGGCCGCCGATATGATAGGACTGGCCGAGCAGGAGGTTTGCGTAAGCCTCGTTGCCGAAGCGGCCGGTGTAGAGCGCGCCGACATTGAGGCGCGAGCCGCCTTCAAGCCGGTCGTAGCCCGAGAACTTGCCGCTCCACTCGAACAGGTTGGTGTCGTCGAACACCAGGCTCTGCGAATCCTCGTTGGCGACGCGCAGGCTGCCGGTCTCGTTGGGCCGCGCCACGACCTGCGCCACCGGCTCGATGATATGGGTGCCCCAGCCGGTCCTGGCGACGAAGGGGTAGCGGTACATCAGGCCGATCGCCGGCATCGCCCGGCCGAAGACCTCGTTGGAGGTGTCGGCGATGTTGGCGGCATAGGAGTTGTAGTAGGCCGTGGTCGACGGATTGATCGAGAACACGTCGGCGCGCAGCGAGGCGTAAGGCGTCCAGACCTGGCCGATCGGATCGATGAAGTTGCGCCGCCACGACACCTCCGCCGTGGCGCGCGAGACGCCGCCGGCCAGGCCGCGCACCAGGCAGGTGCTCTTCTGGTAGATCGCGCAGCCGTCATAGAGGGCGGTGCCGTTGGCGAGCGTGATCAGGTTGGCGGTCTGCCGCGGCAATTGCTGATAGGCCGCCGCCTCGCGATGCAGGCTGGTGACGTTGACGTTGAAGGCGATCTCGCCGCCGAGGAAGGACGGCTTCTCGATGCGCTTGTTGTAGTCGAGCGAGGGCAGCACGACCGGCTGCTGCTTCTGCCAGTCGTTCGCGGTCAGCGGCTGGAAATAATAGCCGCGCAGATCGAACCAGGCCGAGGGGCTCTGGCCGTTGAGATAGACCGTCGAGATCGATTCCTGGAGATAGGTCGTCGAACTGACGCTCTCGTTGATGATGCGGTAGTTGCGGTAGAACCAGCGGTCGGTCGACATCGCGACGTTCCAGCCGAAATTCCAGCGCGGATTGAGATAGAACTTGCCGTTGGACTCGATCGAGCCGCGGAAATCCTTGTTCGCCGCGCCGAAGGGAGAGGCCAGGAAGGCTTCCGGCTCCTGCTGGCTGATGCCGCTGGCGCGGATCAGATAGGAGCCGTTCGACATCCGTTGGCGCCACTCGGCCTGGCCCAGAAAGCCCTGGCGCGTGAGATAGGTCGGCGTCAACGTCAGGTCGTAGTTCGGCGCGAGATTGAAGAAATACGGCACGGACGCGCCGAAGCCGAGCGCGGTGGTGTTGATGTAGCGCGGCGCGAGCACGCCGGTCTTGCGCTTCACGGTCGAATCCGGGCCCGACATATAGGGTATGTAGGCCATCGGAATGCCGAGGAATTCGAGACGCGCATCCTCGTAATAGATCGTCTGCTCGGACTTCTTGTGGATGATCCTGGCGGCGCGGACCTGCCATAATGGCGGCTTTTCGGGCGCGGCCTTGCAGGCCTCGCAGGCGGTGTAGATGCCCTTCTCGAAGACGAAGGTCTCGCCGTCGGTGCGCTCGGCGCGGGGCGCGGAGAAGCGGGTCCTGTCGGGATTCTGGACCTGGAGCGAATCGATGAAGCCGTCGCGGAAATCATCGGTCAGGTTGAAGCGCTCGCCGGTGATGACGGTGCCGTTGGCCTCGGTAATGCGGGCGTTGCCGGTCGCGACGACACGCTTGCTCTTGCGGTCGTAGACGACGCGGTCCGCCTCGATGGTGCGGCCCTGATAGAGGATCTGCACCGAGCCGACGGCGGATACGGTGTTGTTGTCGTTGTTGTAGATCAGCTCGCGGGCGTCGACGACCATCCGCTCCTGCGGCTTGGCCCCCGGCGGCGCCGGCGCCTGCGCCTGGACCGGCGACGCCAGCATGAACGCCAGGCTCGACGCGAGCGCGGTCGCGGCAGCAAAGCGCGCCATGCGTCTCACGCCAGAAGCCATACGCTCAATCCTAAATTAACCATAGGCACAGTACGATTACCCATCTTCCTGATGGAGCAGAGCCAGAGCGCCGAGCATCGTCCCCACGACAGCCGGCAGCCAGGCGGCGATCACGGAACTGACGATTCCGGCCGACCCCAGCTCTTCTGACAATTGCGTCGCGACATAGAGCACGAAGCCCGCCGCCACGCCACCTACCACCAGTCTGGTCACACCACCAAACCTGAAAAATCTTAAGGAAACGGATGCCGCCACGAGAACCATGGCGACGAGCAGCAGCGGCCGCGCCATGAGCGACTGGTAGCGAAGCTCGTAACGCGTGGTGTCGAGCCCGGCATTCTTCGTCCGCTCGATCACCGTCGGCATCGCCCAGAACCCGACGGCGTCAGGCGGTGTGAAACTTTGCCGCATCTGCTCGGGCTCCAGGGTCGTCGCGACGAGGTAGGTCGGGTAGCTCTGTGGCTCTTCCATGGCGGAGATGACGCGGGCGTCGGTTAGCTCCCAGAAGCCCGGCCGCAGCACCGCCTGCCTGGCGTCGATGCGCTCGCTGAAGCCGCCGCCGGGGCCGAACGAGAAGATCGCGACCTGGGACAGTCCGTCGCCGTCTGGCAGGGCGCCGGCGGCGCGCACGATCGACTGGCCGTCGACGCTGTGCTGCCTCAGCCAGATTTCCTGATTGGCCGGCGCCTGGGCCGCGCGCGCGAAAAGCCGCGCCTCCAGCAGCGTCGCGTTGCGCTTCAGCTCGGCCGCGACGGGGTTGTAGACGAGGATCGAGAACAGGCCGATCAGCCCCGCCACCAGCGCCGCCGGCTGCAGGAACTGCCAGGCCGAGACGCCGACCGAGCGGGCGACGACGAGCTCGAGCTTCCGGCTCAGCGTCAGGAGCGCGAACATGCCGCCGAATAGCGCCGCGAAGGGGAAGATCTGCTCGGCCACGGCCGGCGCGCGATAGAGCGCGAGCCGCACGATCTGCGCCGTCGTCGCGACCGGCGAATCGCCGGCGCGGCGCATGAGCTCGACGAAATCGAGCGTGCCGATCAGGAAGAAGAAGGTGCCGAAGACGCCGAGGATCGCGCGCCCGAAGCGCCGGGTCAGGTAGCGGCCGAAGGTGGTGGCGAGCAGCATCAGGCGCGCCTGAGCCGTGCGGTCAGGCCGGTCAGCGGCGCCAGCACCGGCGCGGCGAGGCGCGCCAGCACCGGCCGCAGCCGCTCGCCATAGAGGATCAGGGAGACCGAGAGGATGATCGCGCCGATCGGCAGAAGGTAGAGCAGCAGCACGGCGGACGGCGAGCGCACGCTCGCCGTCCAGGCGGCATAGGCGCCGATGCGCGTCGCGCCGACGATCAGGATCGCGGCCTGGATCGCGCTGGCGCGGCCCTGGCGGGTGGTGCGGGCCTCGCCGAGGAAGGCGAAGGCGATCAGCATGAAAGCGATCGGATACAGCGGCGCGGAGAGGCGGTTGTGCAGCTCGGCCCGGAAGCGGCCTTCCTGGGTCTTGTAATAGTGCTCGTTGCGGTCCTGGTTGAGCAGCGACCAGGTGGTGCGCTCGCGCGGCTTGTAGATGACCTTGTCGCCGCTGCCTTCGCCGGCGCCGCCGGCCGCGTCGCCAGACAGCGCCGAGAGGTTCAGCGCATAGCGCTCGAAGGAGATGATCGAGGTCGTGTCCTGCTTGTTCTCGCGCTGGATCGTGCCGCGTTCGAGCATCAGGAAGTTCTGGCCGTCGACGTCCGCCGTGCGGCCGCGCTCGGCGATATAGATCGCGGGCTGGTTCGGATCGCGCCGGTCCTGCATGAAGATGCCGACCAGCGCGTCGCCCTGGCGCTCGCGGTAGTGGAAGGTGACGCCGGATTCGAGCGAGACGAACTGGCCCTCCTTGACGACGTTGGCGACGAAATCGGCGCGGATCGTGGTGATCAGGTCGCGCAGCATGCGGAAACCGGCCGGCATGACCGAAAGCGACATCCAGCCGACGAGCAGGGAGACCGCGATGGTCAGCACGATGAAGGGCTTCGTCAGCCGATGGGGCGCGACGCCGGCCGCGTTCATCACGATCAGCTCGGAATCGCCGTTGAGCCGGTTCAGCGTGTAGAGCGTCGCCATGAACAGCGCGACCGGCGCGATGCCGGCGATCAGCGCCGGCAGCGAGAGCAGCGTGACGGTGAAGAAGATCACCACCGTCTGGCCCTTGCCGGTGATCAGGTCGACCTCGCGCAGCGCCTGCGTCACCCAGATCACGCTCGTCAGGCCGATCAGCAGCACGATGGCGGCGACCGCGGCGATCTTCAGGATGTAGCGGTCGAGGCGGTTCAGGATCACGCGGCGGCTTTCGCTCGGGTCTTCGGGAAGCGCCTGTTCCACAGGCGGATTTGGACGCTTCGGCGCTTACATCCTATGGTATAGGCGCAATCATGGCGCAAACGGGAATCGTTTGTGTTCCTGTCGCTAGAGGCCATAACAGCCTCTGATCTCGTCCGACGCCCTCCTTCGCAACATCGTGAGCCTTCCCATGTCGCAGCGCCTGAAGCTCGAGGTCAAAGCCCTGAACGCGATTTCGGCCGAGGATCTCGTCGTCCTCGTCGGCGACGCCCTGACGCCGCCGCGGATCAGCGACGAGTGGCTGGGCGAGGGCGCGCACGGTCTGCTGGCGCGCGCCGCCGCGGCCGAGCGCTTCAAGGGCAAGGCGCTGTCCGGCCTGACGCTGCTCGCGCCGGACGGAGCCGGCTACCAGCGCCTGATCGTCGTCGGCGTCGGCCTGGCCTCCGAGCGCGGCACGCTCGATTTCGCCAGGCTTGGCGGCGCGATCGCCGGCAGGCTCGGCCATGGCCGCAGCGCCGACGTGATCGCGGCGCTGCCGGATGGCGAGATTTCCGCCGACGAGATCGCCGAGATGGCGCTCGGCATGAGGCTGCGGGCCTATGCCTTCGACCAGTACAAGACCAAGAGCAGGGATAAGGACGAGACCGCGCCGAAGATGGTGACGCTGCGCGTCGGCGATCCCGCGCTGGTCAAGAAGGCGCTGAAGGGGCGCGAGGCGGTCGCGGCCGGCGTCGAGATCGCGCGCGACCTCGTCAACGAGCCGCCCAACGTGCTCTATCCGGAAGAATTCGCCGAACGCGCCGCGAAGCTGGAGAAGCTCGGGGTCGAGGTCGAGATCCTCGACGAGAAGCAGCTCAGGAAGATCGGCATGCGCGCGCTGCTCGCCGTCGGCCAGGGCTCGCGCCGCGAGAGCCGCGTCGTGGTGATGCGCTGGAACGGCGCGAAATCGTCGGTCCAGCCGGTCGCCTTCGTCGGCAAGGGCGTGACCTTCGACACCGGCGGCATCTCGATCAAGCCCGGCGGCGGCATGGAGGACATGAAGGGCGACATGGCGGGCGCGGCTTGCGTCACCGGGCTGATGCATGCGCTCAGCCAGCGCAAGGCCAGGGTCAACGCCATCGGCGTGATCGGCGTGGTCGAGAACATGCCGGACGGCAACGCGCAGCGGCCGGGCGACATCGTCGCCTCGCTTTCGGGCCAGACCATCGAGATCATCAACACCGACGCCGAGGGCCGGCTCGTCCTGGGCGACGTGCTCTGGTACACGCAGGACAAGTACAAGCCGCGCTTAATGATCGACCTGGCGACGCTGACCGGAGCCATCCTCGTGGCGCTGGCGCAGGAGAACGCCGGGCTGTTCTCCAACAACGACGAACTCGCCGAGCGGCTCCTCGCGGCCGGGAGAGCCACCGGCGAGACCGTCTGGCGCATGCCGCTCGGCAAGGCCTACGACAAGATGATCGACTCGAAGTTCGCCGACATGAAGAACTCGGCAGGCCGCCATGGCGGCTCGGTCACGGCGGCGCAGTTCCTGCAGCGTCATGTCAACGACTGCCCCTGGGCGCATCTCGACATCGCCGGCACCGGCATGGGTTCGCCCAGCAGCGAGACCAACCGCTCCTGGGGCTCGGGCTGGGGCGTGCGCCTGCTCGACCGGCTGGTGGCGGATCATTACGAGGGGTGAGCGTTCTCCGCACCGCCCTCATCCTGAGGAGCCGCGCAGCGGCGTCTCGAAGGATGCTCAAGATGCTTCCGGAGATTCCTGGAGCATCCTTCGAGATGCGTGCTTCGCTCGCTCCTCAGGATGAGGGTTGAGAGAAAGCGGATGACCGAAATCCTGTTCTTCCATCTGCAGTCGCGCCCGCTCGAACAGGTCCTGCCGACCATCCTGGAGCGGGCGCTGTCGCGCGGGCAGAAGGTCGTGGTGGAGGTGTCCAGCCCGGAGCGGCTGTCCGCGCTCGACGACCGGCTCTGGACCTATTCCGACGAGGGGTTCCTGCCGCATGTCACGGCGGCCGAGCCGGATGCCGCCGCCAACCCCATCGTGCTGACGACGCAGGCGCACAATCCCAACGCCGCGCAGGTCCGGATCTGCGCCGACGGCGTCCGCATTCCCGACGCATTGAAGGGCTATGAGCGCGTCGTGCTGATATTCGATGGTGACGATCCCGACGCGCTGACAGCCGCGCGCGAGGATTGGAGGACGGTCAAGGCGTCCGGCCGGAGCGCGAGCTACTGGCAGCAGGACGAAGCGGGCCGCTGGGAGAAAAAAGCGTGAAAATTCCGGTCCTGCTCGCCTGCGCGCTCGCGCTCGGCGGCTGCTCCGTCGATATCGGCGGGTTCTCGTTCATGTCGGAGAGCCGCGACGGCCGCACCACCACGACGAGCAGCGCGAGCGCGCGGGTCTCGACGCAGGAGGCGCTGCTGACGCCGGAGGGCGAATGCGACGCCGGCGTCTCGCTCGATCCCTCGACGCGGGCGCTGCCGCCCCAGATCGCCGAGGGCATCACCGAATGCGAGCTGGTCAGGCTCAAGGGCAAGCGCCCGACCGACGTGCTGATCGGCGAGAGCGGCAAGGGCCAGCGCGAGACGCAGGTGCTCTATTCCGAGCCCGGCGGGCGCGAGATCTACATGTTCACCGACAACCGGCTGGCGCGGATCGTGAAGCCGGGGCAGGGGTGAGGACGGCGAGCCTCGCTGCCGCGCCGGACGCGCGCCGATCGACGAGATCACCAAGACCTATGACAGCTACTGGTTCGATCTCTTCCGGCTGAAGGATGGCAAGATCGTCGGGCGCTGGGATCCGGCGCTGAAGCCGGTCGGGAATTGAAGCGCGCTCAGGCGCTCTCCAGCTCCTCGCTCAGGCCGAGCCACTCCTCCTCCGCCGCGGCCAGCGCCTCGGCCAGTTCGGCCCGCTGGCGCGACAGCAGCAGCGCCTTGTCCGGATCGCGCGCGAAGGCGGCGCCGTTGCCGAGCACCTCGTCGACCTTGCCGATCAGCCCGGCGAGCTTGGCGATGCGGGCCTCGGCGAGGTTGAGCTTCTGGCGCAGCGGACCCTGCGCCGCGCGCTTCGCCGCCGCGCCCTTGCGCTCCTCGGCCTTGCCGCTGGCGGCAAGGGCGGCCTCCGCCTGCTTCTCGCGCCGCGCCCCCTTGGCGCCGCCGAGCACGAGCGCGCGATAGTCCTCCATGTCGCCGTCGAAGTTCTTCACCGTGCCGTCGCCGACGAGCCAGAGCCGGTCGGCGCAGGATTCGATCAGGAAGCGGTCGTGGCTGACGAGGATGACCGCGCCGGGATAGTCGTTGATCGCGTTGACCAGCGCGGTGCGGCTGTCGATGTCGAGATGGTTGGTCGGCTCGTCGAGGATCAGGAGATGCGGGCCGCCGAAGGCCGCGAGCCCGAGCATCAGCCGCGCCTTCTCGCCTCCGGACAGGTTCTTGACCGGCGTCTCGGCCTTCTGGGCCGGAAAACCGATCTGGGCCGCCTTGGAGCGGACCTTGGCCTCGGGCGCGTCCGGCATCAGGTCGCGCAGATGCGCGACGGGGGTGTCCTCCAGCCGCAATTCGTCGAGCTGGTGCTGGGCGAAATAGGCGGTCTCGAGCTTGGACGACTTGCGCATCTCGCCGGAGAGCGGGGCGAGGCGTCCGCCGATCAGCTTGCAGAAGGTCGACTTGCCGTTGCCGTTCGAGCCCAGCAGGGCGATGCGGTCGTCCGGCAGCAGCGTCAGGTTGAGGCGCGAGAGCACCTTGCGCTCGCCATAGCCGGCGCTGGCGTCGTTCAGCACGATCATCGGCGGGGCGAGCGGCCGCTCGGGGCCGGGCAGGATGAAGGGCTGGACGTCGCGGTCGACGATGGTCGCGATCGTCTCCATCTTCTCCAGCCGCTTGACCCGCGACTGGGCCTGGCGCGCCTTGGTCGCCTTGGCCTTGAAGCGGTCGACGAAGGACTGCAGGTGCTTGCGCTCGGCGTCCTGCTTCTCCTTGGCCTTGGCGAGCTGCATCTGCTTCTCGGCGCGCTGCTTCGCGAAGGAGGTGTAGCCGCCACGATAGATCGTCAGCTTGCCCTGGTCGAGATGCAGGATGTGATCGACGCAGGCGTCGAGCAGTTCGCGGTCGTGGCTGACGACGAGCACGGTGTGCGGATAGCGCTCGAGATAGTCGTAGAGCCAGAGCGTGCCTTCGAGGTCGAGATAGTTGGTCGGCTCGTCGAGCAGCAGCAGGTCGGGTTCGGAGAACAGCACGGCCGCGAGCGCCACGCGCATGCGCCAGCCCCCCGAGAAGTCCGAGCAGGGCCGCTGCTGGGCCGCCTCGTCGAAGCCGAGCCCGTGCAGCACGGTCGCGGCGCGGGCCGGGGCGGAATGGGCGTCGATGTCGGCCAGCCGGGCGCCGATCTCGGCGATGCGCAGCGGGTCGGCCGCGGTCCCGGATTCGGCCAGCAGGGCGGCGCGCTCGGTGTCGGCGGCGAGCACGACCTCGATCAGCGTCTCGGGCCCGCCCGGCGCTTCCTGCGCCACGCCGCCGATGCGCCGGCCCCTGGGCAGATGGACGCTGCCGCCCTCGGGCGAGAGATCGCCGGTGATGATGCGGAACAGGGTGGTCTTGCCGGCGCCGTTGCGGCCGACGAGGCCGACGCGCGCGCCGTCGGGCAGCGCCGCGCCGGCATGGTCCAGCAGCAGGCGCTCGCCGAGGCGGTAGGTGATGTCGTTGAGGGTGAGCATGGGCGCGGTTTAGGCGGGAAGGGGCCGATCATGCAATCGGGAAACAAGACGGCGCTCCCCGGCACGATTTCGCCATCTTGCCGCCACGCGACGGCCGGACGCGGGCATCACGCAAGGTAAGAGAAGATGTCGCCGATTCGCCGAGAGCAGCCCATGCCCTTTTCCCGCAGGTTCGACAGTCAGCGCCGCATGTCATTCATCGCCGTCGCGCTGGTGTTCTGGTCGGTCATCATCGGAAGCGCCGCCGCTCTGGCCGCGCTGATCCCTTGATGCGGGCAAGGCCGACCGTCATGGTCCCGGCCTGATCGACCGCGCTTTCAACGAACGTTAACGCAATCGAGTGTCTTCTGGCGCGGCTCGGAAACGATGTCCTGCCGGAGTTCGCCCGCTTGTTCAGCCTCAGGGTCAGGCTACCTGCCGCGATGCTGGCGCTCGCCTGTCTGGCGGCGCTGGTCGTGGGCGTCTCCGCCTATCGCGCCGTCGCCGAGTGGGCGCGGGAATCGGTCAAGGCGCGGCTGAGCGATCTTGCCGAGAGCCATGTCGGGGCGATCGAGCGCCGCTGGGCGCAGGTCCGTTCCGAGCTTTCCGTGCAGGCCCGCAGCGCCTATGCCGTCTCGGCGGTCGACGAGATCGGAAAATGGATGGAGCTCGGCGCCTACGACATGCGCCGCATCCTCGACTACTATCAGGCCGGCACCTCGCCCGAGGAGCGCGAGGCGCGCACCGGCCGGGACCACCAGCACGGCTATTCCTGGCGCCACGGCCCGATCCACGAGACCTATCGCGCCGCGCTGAAGCAGTTCGGCTATGCCGACATGTATCTCGTTTCGGCCAAGGGGCGGGTCGTCTACAGCGTGAAGAAGGGCCCGGAGTTCGGACGCCTCGTCAGCGAGTCCGATCTCGCCGAAACCGGATTCGGCAAGGCCGTGACCGCGGCGCAGACACTGCCGCTGGGCGAGCAGGCGGTGATCGATTTTTCGCCCTACGACCCGGCCGGCGGCGAGTCGCGCGCCTTCATGGCGCAACGCTTCGTCGCAACCGAGGCTGGAGCGGAGGCGCCGTCGGGCACGCTCGTGATCGCGCTCGACACGCGGATCATCGACGGGGTCCTGACGGTCAATGCGGGCGGCGTGCGCAATGTCGGAACCTATCTGATCGGCGCGGACGGTTTCATGCGCTCGAACCCGGCGCTGCGCCTTGTCGGGGATGCGCCGCGGGACGTGCTCGATCCCGCTCTCCTGAAGCGCGGCGACGGCGTCATGCTGACGATGGCCAGCCGCGACGGCGCACCGCTTCTCGTCACGGGACGCCCGGTCCGGATCGGCGACTGGACCTGGCGGCTCTGGCTGACCGAGCCCGAAAGAACGGCCTTCGCCGTCGTCGACACGATACGCAATGCGATGGCGGGCGCGGCGCTGCTCGTCCTCGGGCCGCTGCTGGCCGTCGCGCTGGTTCTCGGGCTTTCGGTGGCGAAACCGATCAGGGGTCTGGCGACGGCGCTGGCCGGCGTCGCCACGGGGCGCACCGATCTCGACATCCCCGGCGCGCAGCGCAAGGACGAGATCGGCGCGATCGCAGCTTCCGTCCAGCGCATCCGGGAAAACCTCATCCGCGAGGAAGCGACGCGCCTGGCCGAGCGGGAGAACGCCGAGGACGAGGCGCGCCGCCAGCGCACGGCGCTGCTCGGCGATCTCGCCAGCGATCTCGAGCGCTCGATCCTGAGCGTCACCGGGGCGGTCTCGTCCGCGGCCGAGGAACTCAGCGTCACGGCGATGGAGCTATCCAGCGGCGCCCTGCAGACGCAGGCCAATGCCGGCACGGTGCACGACTCGACCTCCAGCGCCATCGCCAGCATCCGCTCGATCGAAGGGGCCGCGCAGGGTTTGCGCGCCGCGATCGACCGGCTCGACAGCGACGTGCAGTCCTCCGACCGCAGCGCCCGCTCGGCACGCGACTACGCCGACGAGATGGGCGCCGTCGTCGACCAGCTGGCCTCGGGCGCGGCCCGCGTCTCCGACGTGATCGGCCTGATCTCCGACATCGCGGCCCAGACCAACCTGCTCGCGCTCAACGCCACGATCGAGGCCGCCCGCGCCGGCGAGGCGGGCCGGGGCTTCGCGGTCGTCGCCAGCGAGGTCAAGGGCCTGTCCGGCCAGACGGCGCGCGCCATCGACGACATCTCCCGCCAGATCGCGACCATGAACGACGCCACGGTCGCGACGGTCGAGGCCATCGCCGGCATCCGCGGCATGATCGGCGACCTCAGCGACACGGTCCGCCGGACGGCCGAGACGATGCGCCACCAGCATGGCGTGACCCATGCGATCGTCGCCGATGTCGGCACGGCGACGGCCGCCTTCAGCCGGATCGGCGAGGCGACGAGCCTGGTCTCCTCGGCCTCGCAGCAGACCTCGGACGCCGCCGGCGCGCTGCTGCGCGCCTCGTCCGAACTGACCGGGCTCGCCAACGGCCTGAAGACCCGCGTCGACGAGTTCATCACGCAGGTCCGGGCCGCCTGACAAGACGGTCGGCTTGCCGGCGAAGCGGGCAGGGGCTAACGCTTTTCCATGAGCCGCACAGCCTTCTATCCGGGGTCGTTCGACCCCGTCACCAATGGCCATCTCGACGTGATCTCTGGCGCCTGCCGGCTCTGCGACCGGCTGGTCATCGCCATCGGCGTCCATCCCGGCAAGGCGCCGATCTTCTCGGCCGAGGAGCGCGCCGGGCTGCTGCGCGAGGTCGCCGGGCCGATCGCGCGGGCGGCCGGCGCCGTCATCGAGGTCGTCAGCTTCGACAGGCTGGCGATCTGGGCGGCGCGCGAGGCCGGGGCTACGCTGTTCGTGCGCGGCCTGCGCGACGGCTCCGACCTCGACTACGAGATGCAACTCGCCGGCATGAACAAGACCATGGACGGCGGGATCCAGACCGTCTTCCTGCCGGCCTCGACCGGGGTGAGGCCGATCACCGCGACGCTGGTGAGGCAGATCGCCGGCATGGGCGGCGACGTCTCGGCCTTCGTGCCGCCGGCCGTGAACGAGCGGATCAGGCAGAAGTTCGCTCAAAGTCGAGGCTGATGCCTCTTCGGCCGCTGTCGGGCTGCGACCGGTCCGATTTGCATTTGCATTTGCTTTCGCGCAATGGCGATGCTGTCTCTGCCATGACCGACTCAGGCGCGCCTGAGGCTCGTGTCCGATTGTCCAAGCGCCTCCTTGCACGAGTTCCCCATGCGTCTGTCCCGCTATTTCCTGCCGATCCTGCGCGATGCGCCCCGGGAGGCCGAGATCGTCTCGCACCGGCTGATGCTGCGGGCCGGCATGATCCGCCAGCAGTCCGCCGGCATCTATTCCTGGCTGCCGCTCGGCCTGCGCGTGCTGGAGAAGATCAACCGGGTCGTGCGCGAGGAGCAGAACCGCTCGGGCGCGATCGAGATCCTGATGCCGACGATCCAGTCGGCCGATCTCTGGCGCGAGAGCGGGCGCTACGACGCCTATGGCGACGAGATGCTGCGCATCGCCGACCGCAACAAGCGGGACATGCTCTACGGGCCGACCAACGAGGAGATGGTCACCGATATCTTCCGGACTTATGTGAAGTCCTACAAGGACCTGCCGCTGAATCTGTATCACATCCAGTGGAAGTTCCGCGACGAGCGCCGGCCCCGCTTCGGCGTGATGCGCGGCCGCGAGTTCCTGATGAAGGACGCCTATTCCTTCGACATCGACAAGGACGCGGCGCGCCATGCCTATAACCGCATGTTCACCGCCTATCTGCGCACCTTCGCGCGGCTCGGCCTGAAGGCGATCCCGATGCGGGCCGACACCGGGCCGATCGGCGGCGACCTCTCCCACGAGTTCATCGTGCTGGCCTCGACCGGAGAAAGCGAGGTGTTCTGCCACAAGGACTATCTCGACTTCGAGACGCCGGCGGCCGACACCGATTTCGACAGCGTCGCGGGCCTGCAGGCGATCGTCGAGACATGGACCAGCCTTTATGCCGCCACCGACGAGATGCATGACAAGGCGGCCTACGAGGCGGTTCCCAAGGATGCGCAGGTGTCAGCGCGCGGCATCGAGGTCGGTCACATCTTCTATTTCGGCACGAAGTATTCCGACCCGATGGGGGCGACGGTGACCGGCCCCGACGGCCAGCAGACGCCGGTCCATATGGGCTCCTACGGCATCGGCCCGAGCCGCCTGGTCGCGGCGCTGATCGAGGCCGGCCATGACGATGGCGGCATCATCTGGCCCGACGAGATCGCGCCGTTCGACGTCGCGGTGCTGAACCTCAAGGCGGGCGACGCCGGCGCCGACGCAGCCTGCGAGCAGCTCTACAAGGCGCTGCTGGGCAAGGGCTACGACGCGCTCTACGACGACACCGACGAGCGGCCGGGCGGGAAATTCGCCACCGCCGACCTGATCGGCGTGCCGTGGCAGATCATCGTCGGCCCCAAGGGCCTGGCCGAGGGCAAGGTCGAGCTCAAGCGGCGCGCCGGGGGCGAGCGCGAGAGCGTCCCGATCGAGGCCGCGCTCGCGCGCTTCAAGGACCGGGCGGCGTGATGAGGTTTTCGTCGGCGTTCATCAGCCCTCATCCCGAGGAGCCGCGAGGCGGCGTCTCGAAGGATCGTCCGGTTCGCCCGGCCGGCGCCTTCCGGAGCATCCTTCGAGACGCCCCCGCGGCGCTCCCCGGCACGAGGGCGTCGGGTGTGGAGACGCGGCCATGAACGTCGCCGTCGACACGCCGGTCGCCGCCGGGGCGCAGCCGACCGGCACGAGGGCCTTCGCCGGCTTCGAATGGCTGCTCGCCGGGCGCTACCTGCGCACGCGGCGGCGCGAGGGCTTCGTCTCGGTCATCGCCGGCTTTTCCTTCCTCGGCATCCTGCTCGGCGTCGCGACGCTGATCATCGTGATGTCGGTGATGAACGGTTTCCGCAAGGAACTGCTGGAGAAGATCGTCGGCGTGAACGGGCACATCTTCGCCACCCCGATCGACCGGCCGCTCGACGACTACATGGCTGTGGCCGAGCGGCTGCGGAAGGTGCGGGGCGTCAAGCTCGCCATCCCGCTGGTCGAGGGCCAGGCGCTGGCCTCCTCGCAGACCGGCAATGGCGGCGTGCTGGTGCGCGGCATCCTCGAATCCGACATCAAGGCGATCCCCTTCATCGGAGGCAATGTCCGGCGCGGCGCGCTCGACGGCTTCGATGCGGGCGGCGGCGTCGCGATCGGCCAGCGGCTCGCGAACTCGCTCGGGCTGACGGTCGGGGAATCGATCACCATCGTCTCGCCGCGCGGCGCCTCGACGCCGTTCGGCACCGCGCCGCGGATCAAGGCCTATCCGGTGCAGGCGATCTTCGAGATCGGCATGACCGAGTTCGACGCCTCCTTCGTCTTCATGCCGCTCGCCGAAGCCCAGGCCTATTTCAACCGCGACGGCGACGTGAACGTCATCGAGATCTTCGTCGACAATCCCGACCGCACTCAAGCCGTGCGCGACGCGATCGAGGCCGACGCGCCGCGCCCGCTGGTGCTGTCGGACTGGCGGCAGCGCAACCGCACCTTCTTCAACGCGCTGGAGGTCGAGCGGAACGTGATGTTCATCATCCTGGCGCTGATCGTGCTGGTGGCGGCGCTGAACATCGTCTCCGGGCTGATCATGCTGGTGAAGGACAAGACCGCCGACATCGCGATCATGCGCACCATGGGAGCGACGCGCGGCACCGTGCTGCGGGTCTTCCTGATCACGGGGGCGGCGATCGGCGTCTTCGGCACGCTGGCGGGGCTGGGGCTCGGCGTCGTCTTCGCCAACAACATCAAGTCGATCATGGCCGGGCTGAACTGGATCACCGGGGCCAATCTGTGGGACCCGACGGTGCGTTTCCTCAGCGACATTCCCTCGGTGATCGACTGGCGCGAGGTGACCAGCGTCGTCGTGATGGCGCTGACGCTGTCGCTGCTGGCGACGCTCTATCCGGCGTGGAAGGCCGCGCGCCTCGACCCCGTGCAAGCGCTCAGGATGGGTTGAGGCGATCATGGCACGCGAGACGCCCGCGCTCTTCCTCTCCCAGGTCGAGCGCTTCTACCCCCAGACCGACGCGCCGCTCGAAATCCTGCGCAAGGCGGATTTCGCGCTCTGGCCGGGCGAACTCGTCGCGCTGGTCGCGCCGAGCGGCACCGGCAAGTCGACGCTGCTGCATGTCGCCGGCCTGCTCGAGAAGCCCGACGCCGGCGAGGTCTTCGTCGGCGGCATGGCGACCGCGAGGCTCGACGACAAGGGCCGCACGCGGCTGCGCCGCACCGAGATCGGCTTCGTCTACCAGTTCCACCATCTGCTGCCGGAGTTCACGGCGCTGGAGAACGTCGTGCTGCCGCAGCGCATACGCGGCCTCGACCGCGAACTGGCGGAACAGCGCGGCACGGAGCTTTTGACCTTCCTCGGGCTCGGCGAGCGCCTCGGCCACCTGCCGGGCGAGCTTTCGGGCGGCGAGCAGCAGCGCGTCGCCATCGGCCGCGCGGTCGCCAACACGCCGCGCCTGCTCCTGGCCGACGAGCCCACCGGCAATCTCGACCCGGTCACCTCGCTGCACGTCTTCTCGACGCTGGTCGCGCTGGCGCGGGCCTCGGGGCTGGCGGCGCTGATCGCGACCCACAACCTCGATCTCGCCCGCCGCATGGACCGGCAGGTGACGATCCGCGACGGGCTGGTCGTGCCGCTCGACTGACTCGGCCGCGTTAACCGCTCGCGGGCGCCTATCACAAAACGTTAACCGCCATCCCTTTGTCCAGGATGGAACTAACGTTTCGGCATTGACGGGAACAAAACATGAATTAAATTGAACATAGAAAGAACATCAGGAGTTTGCGATGGTTGCGATGCGCAAGGTTGCGGCGGGTCTGGCGGAGCTGGCCTCGCTCGGTTTGTTCCTCGGCATGATCTGGCTCTGGGCGGCGCTGTTCTCGGCAACGTCCGGTCCAGTCTGACGGCTGGGCCAAGGTTTGAAGTTTGAAGGCATATACCTGTTTCGATATATTTTCTGAAGATTGGGATGCCGCCGATTTCTGATCGCCGGGCGGCTCAAGCGCGCGCAGGCTGATCACGACGCGAGCCCGTCGCAGGCAAGCCGTGGTCGCAGGGAGATATGACGATGTCGGCCGGATCGATCATGGCGTGGGCAATGTCTTCGCCGATCTCGGCCTGCCGGATGCGTCCGAACGGCAGACCAAGACACGGCTCGCCATGGCCCTGAACGACATTCTCAAGTCCCGAAAGCTGAGACAGGCGGAGGCCTCGCGCATCCTGAACGTGCCGCAGCCCAAGGTTTCGGCGCTGGTGAATTACCGCCTGTACGGGTTCTCGGTCGAAACTGATGGGGTTCCTGACGGCGCTCGATCAGGACGTCGACATCCTGATCCGGCCGCGCTCCAAGGCCGGCCTTGGCGTCATCTCGGTCCGGTCTCTGCGATAGAGCCGTCCACAGCCTGCCCGCGGCTGCGGCATCTGGCTGCTGGACGCTGCGCGCGTCGAGGCGGCAAATGATCCGGCGACGGCGTTGACGAGTCGGGCGGGCGAGGGCGGGCGATGGGTCGGGACGACAGCGAGAGCCGCGGCCTGTCCGAGGTCGGCTTCGTGCATCTGCACGTCCATTCGAGCTATTCGCTGCTCGAAGGCGCGATGACGATCGCGACCATCGCCAAGATGGCCGCCGCCGACGGGCAGCCGGCGCTGGCGCTGACCGACACCGACAACCTGTTCGGCGCTCTGGAATTCTCGGAAAAACTCGCCGGCTCCGGCATCCAGCCGATCGCCGGCGTGCAACTCTCGATCGACTTCGCCGACGAGGCCGAAGGCGGGCGCAAGGCCGCGCTCAACCAGGCCGCGCCGCACCTCGTCCTGCTGGCGATGAATGAGCTCGGCTACGGCAACCTGATGAAGCTCGTCACCGAAGCGTGCCTGGCGAGCGGCGGCTCGGGCCAGCCGCTTTCGACGCCGGAGCGGCTTGTCGCCCATCACGAGGGCCTGATCGTGCTGACCGGCGGGTCCGGCGGGCCGGTCGACCTCGCCTTGCGCAACGGGCAGGCGGCGCAGGCGAAAGCGCGGCTCGCGACGCTCGCCCGGATCTTCGGCGACCGGCTCTATGTCGAGATCCAGCGCCATGGCGAGGAGGGCGAGGGGGCGCTGGAGGCGCAGCTTCTGAAGCTCGCCTATGATTCCGACCTCGCCATCGTCGCGACCAACGAGCCGTTCTTCGCCAGGCCCGCCGATTACGACGCCCATGACGCGCTGCTGGCGGTTGCGGCCGGGCGGCTGGTTTCCGATGGCGAGCGCCGCCGGGTGACGCCGCAGCACAATTTCGCCAGCCGCGCCGAGATGAAGCGGCGCTTCGCCGACCTGCCCGAGGCGCTGACCTCCACCGTCGAGATCGCGATGCGCTGCACCTGGCGCGTCGGCCTGCGCAAGCCGATCCTGCCGCGCTTCGGCGGGGAGAACGGGCTCGACGAGGCGGTCGAGCTCGAACTCCAGGCGAAGGCGGGGCTGGCGGCGCGGCTCGCCAAGCACGGCCCGTCGCCGGGCTTCGAGGTCGCGGCCTATGAGGAGCGGCTCGATTTCGAGCTCTCGGTCATCGCCCGGATGAAATATCCCGGCTATTTCCTGATCGTCGCCGACTTCATCAAATGGGCCAAGGACCACGACATTCCGGTCGGGCCCGGCCGCGGCTCGGGCGCGGGCTCGCTCGTCGCCTACGCGCTCACGATCACCGACGTCGATCCGCTGCGCTTCGGCCTGCTGTTCGAGCGCTTCCTCAATCCGGACCGCGTCTCGATGCCGGATTTCGACATCGACTTCTGCCAGAACCGGCGCGAGGAGGTGATCGATTACGTCCAGGCGCGCTACGGCAGGGAGCGCGTGGCGCAGATCATCACCTTCGGCACCTTGCTGGCGCGCGGCGTGCTGCGCGATGTCGGCCGGGTGCTGGAGATGCCCTACGGCCAGGTCGACAAGCTGACCAAGCTCGTGCCGCAGAATCCGGCCAAGCCGATCTCGCTGGTCGACGCGATCAAGGGCGAGCCGAAGCTGCAGCAGGCGGCCGGGGAGGATCAGGTCGTCGCGCGCCTGCTGGAGATCGGCCAGAAGCTCGAAGGGCTGCACCGCCACGCCTCGACCCATGCGGCGGGCGTCGTCATCGGCGACCGGCCGCTGGAGGAACTGGTCGCGCTCTCGGTCGATCCGCGCACCGGCATGCGCGTGACCCAGTTCAACATGAAGTGGGTCGAGCAGGCGGGGCTGGTGAAGTTCGACTTCCTCGGCCTCAAGACGCTGACGACGCTGACCACGGCGGTAAAACTGATCGCTCAGCGCAACATCGCCGTCGATCTGGCGAGCCTGCCCTTCGACGACCCCAAGAGCTACGAGATGCTGGCGCGCGGCGAGGTGGTCGGCGTGTTCCAGGTGGAAAGCGCGGGCATGCGGCGCGCGCTGGTCGAGATGAAGGCAGACCGGATCGAGGATCTGATCGCGCTGGTGGCGCTCTACCGGCCGGGTCCGATGGACAACATCCCGAGCTATTGCCGCCGCAAGCTCGGACTCGAGGAGCCGAGCTATCTCCACCCCAAGATGGAGCCGATCCTGGCCGAAACGCATGGCATCATCGTCTACCAGGAGCAGGTGATGCAGGTGGCGCAGGCGCTGTCGGGCTATTCGCTCGGCGAGGCGGACCTGCTGCGCCGCGCCATGGGCAAGAAGATCAAGGCGGAGATGGACGCCCAGCGCGACCGCTTCGTGCGCGGCGCGATCGAGGGCGGCATCAGGAAGGACGTCGCGTCCGAGATCTTCGACCTCCTGGCGAAATTCGCCGATTACGGCTTCAACAAGAGCCATGCCGCGGCCTATGCGATCGTCGCCTTCCAGACCGCCTATCTGAAGGCGAATTTCCCGGTCGAGTTCATGGCCGCGTCGATGACGCTCGACATGGGCAACACCGACAAGCTCTCGGAATTCCGGCGCGACGCCGAGCGCATGGGCATCACCGTGCTGCCGCCGGCGATCAACCGCTCCGGCGTCGAGTTCGACGTGGCCGAGGGCGCGATCCACTACGCGCTGGCCGCGATCAAGGGCGTCGGCGGAGCGGCCGTCGCCTCGATCGTCGCCGCGCGGCAGGCGGGCGGGCCTTTCGGAGACCTTGCCGATCTCGCGCGCCGGATCGACACCAGGCTGGTCAACCGCCGCACCATCGAGGCGCTGATCGCGGCCGGGGCGCTCGATGCGCTGGAACCGGAGCGGGCCCGCGCGATGGCGGCGATCGACGGCATGCTGGCGCTCTCCAACCGCACCCGCGAGGCGGCTCTCGGCGGGCAGTCCGAGCTGTTCGCCGGCGGCGGGGCGCGGGAGGCCTTCCGCATTCCCCCGGTCGAGCCCTGGTCGCCGGCCGAGCGGCTCCGGCGCGAGCACGAGGCGGTCGGTTTCTTCCTGTCCGGCCACCCGCTCGACGACTACGCCCATGTGCTCAAGCGGCTGCGCGTGCAGCGCTTCGCCGAATTCGCCCAGACGGTGCGCGCCAACGGCGCCGGCGTCGCCAAGGTGGCGGTCTCGGTGATCGACAAATCGGAGCGGCGGACAAAATCCGGCAACAAGATGGGCATCGTCCAACTCTCCGATCCGAGCGGACAGTTCGAGGCGATCCTGTTCTCGGAGGGCCTGCAGCGCCATCGCGACCTGCTGGAGCCGGGCCGGGCGCTCGTGCTGCGGCTCTCGGCCGTGCTCGACGGCGAGGAGGTCAGGCCGCGCATCGAGGATGTCGAGGTGCTCGACGATCTCGCCGCGCGCCAGAAGCAGGACCTTCTGGTCTATCTGCGCGACGACAAGGCGCTGGCCTCGATCGCCGAGCGCGTGCGCCCGCGCAGCGACGGCGTCAAGGCCGAGGGCAAGATCGCGCTGGTGATGATCCTCGACGAGGGCGCGCAGGAGGTCGAGATCGAATTGCCGGGCCGCTATCCGGTCAACCAGCAGATCGCCAACGCGGTCCGGGCGGCGCCCGGCGTGGTCAGCGTCGAGCTGCGCTGAACGACGCCGATGTCGTCTCGGTCTTGCGCGGCCGGGACGCGGCGCTTGCGGATCGGCCGGGAAAGCGGTTCCATCGGCGGCGTGACTCCGGGGCTCGCGTCAAGACGAGACCGGGCACGATCGCCGGGGGCCGAGATGAAGCACTATGTCGCGCGCATTCCGATGAGCCTTGCCGTGCCGGACGCGATGCACTGGGCGATCAAGGACGTTCTGGAGGGCGAGTACGAGACGGGATTCGACGGCGTCGGCCTCGACATCCTCGACATCGGCGCGAATGTCGGCTCCTTCGCGCTCTGGGCGACGGCGCGCTGGCCCGGCAGCGTCGTCACCTCCTACGAGCCGCATCCCGGCACCTTCGCGCTGCTGAAGCGCAACACGCATCAGCGCCGCGACATCGTGCCGGTCAACGCCGCGGTCTTTCCCGGCGGCGCGGCGACGGCGAGCTTCGTCAGCCGCTTCGCCGGGGACGGCGAATCCGGCCTCGCCTCCTATGCCGGCGATACCTTCGTGACCGGCGCGATGCTCGAGCGCTACGAGGTCGCGCTGGTCGATCCGGCGAGCCTGCCCTCGGCGGACGTGGTGAAGATCGACATCGAGGGCGGGGAGGGCGACGTGCTCGACGCGATCGACCTGTCGAAGACCTCGCTCGTGCTGCTGGAATACCAGAACCGCAGGAATCGCGACCAGCTCGCGGCGCGGCTGAAGGCCGATTTCGAGCTGATCGACACCGTCGAACATGCCTGGGATCCGCTGCTCGGGCAAAGCTGCTATCGGCCCGACCTAGCCGGCGACGTCTATGGCCGGATGTTCGCGGCGCGAAAGGGCGTGACGCGGATGACGCGCGCGGCGAGCGCGTAGCCACTTCCACACGCTCATGTCTTCCTGCAAGGTGCCGGCTCATCAACGCGGAGGCATGCCATGACCAGCCGCTTCACCCTTGACAGACGCGATCTCATCGCCGGCGCGAGCGTGCTGACCGCCGCTGCCGCGACCCGACCCCTGCGAGCCCAGGAGAGACCGATGATCGACGCCGCGACCGCGCTCATCGTCGTCGACGTGCAGAACGATTTCTGTCCGGGCGGCAGCCTCGCCGTGACGAAGGGAGACGAGGTCGTCGCCGTCATCAACGCGCTTGGAAAACGCTTTTCCAACATCGTGCTGACGCAGGACTGGCATCCGGCCGGGCACTCCTCCTTCGCCACGAGCCATCCCGGCAAGAAGCCGTTCGAGCTGATCCAGATGCCCTATGGCCCGCAGGTGCTCTGGCCGGACCATTGCATCCAGGGGACCAAAGGTGCGGAATTCCGCGCCGATCTCGATCTGCCGACGGCGCAGACCATCATCCGCAAGGGCTACCGGCCGCAGATCGACAGCTATTCCGGCTTCCTGGAGGCCGACCGCAAGACGCCGACCGGGCTCGGCGGCTATCTCAAGGAGCGCGGCGTGACGCGGGCCGTGGTCGTCGGGCTCGCGACCGATTTCTGCGTGAGCTGGACGGCGCAGGACGCGGCCAAGGCCGGCTTGCAGACGCTGGTCGTCGAGGAAGCCTGCCGCGCGATCGATCTCAACGGCTCGCTCGACAAGGCCTGGGCCGACATGGCGGCGCTCGGGGTGAAGCGGATCAAGGCGAGCGAATTGCCAGGGTGATCGGCGGCCACCCATCCTGCCTCACTTCGATCCTGCGATGAATCCACTCCGCATTCGCCTTTTGCTCGAACGCCTGCGAAGCGGATCGATCTCCTGCGAGGCGCTCGCGAAGCACTGCCTGGCGCAGGAAGAGAAGCACCGCTCGCTGAATGCCTTCATTCGACTGAATCCGAGCATCCGCGAGGACGCCAGAGCGCTCGATGCCCGGCTCCGCGCCGGCGAATATCTCCCGCTTCACGGCATTCCGGTCGCGATCAAGGACAATATCGAGACGGCGGGGATCGAAACGACGGGCGGGGCCGTGGCGCTCGCAGGATATGTTCCGCAAGCCGACGCGGCCGTCGTCGCCGGGTTGAAGGCGGCCGGGGCGCTGGTCATCGGCAAGACCAATCTCGACGAACTGGCCGGCGCCGGCAGCACATTGAGTTCGCTCGGCGGCCGGACCCTCAACCCGTTCGATCCCGGACGAACACCCGCAGGCTCTTCCGGTGGCTCGGCGGTCGCGGTCGCCATCGGCGCATGCGCTTTCGCGCTGGGAACGGAAACCGTCAATTCGATCCGGAACCCCGCCCATGTCTGCGGCGTCGCAGGACTACGGCCGACGCGCGGCCTGATCTGCCGATCTGGCGTCATCCCGGTGTCGCCGACGATGGATGTCGTCGGGCCGCTTGCCGCCGGCGTCGATGACGTGGCGATCGTGTTCCGAGCCATGCTCGAAGCCAACGGCGGAGCTCAGCCGGCGGCTGGCTTCGCCAGTTACGATGCGGACCGGCTGGAGCCCGGTGCGTGGCCGCAGGTCGCGGGGTTGAGAGTGGGCGTCCTGAGGCCGCTGTTCGGGGCCGCCGCCGAGCATCGCGCGATCAACGAGGTTCTCGAGACGGTCTTGCAGCGGCTTCGCTTGGCTGGCGTCACGCTCGTGGAGATCGCCGACCCGATCTTTGATTCGGTCCGCCTTTATGCGGATCTCGCCTTGCACGCCTGTGAATTCCAGAGCGCCTTCAACGACTGGCTGTCGGCCCGCGCCGGCCTGGTCCCGATACCCGACATGGCGGCCTATGTCGCGGACGGGCGCTGGCCTGCCGCGACCATGGCAGGGTTGATCGACACGGCCATGGCGACGCCCGATCCGGCCGCGAGCCGCAGCTATCAGGCGAAATGGGCGGCCGTCGCCGCGATGGCCGACTTCATGACCGATCTGGCCGCCAGGCATCGCATCGACGCCTTCGCCTATCCGGCCCAGCAGCGGCCGGCGCTGCGGATAGACGAGCCTTCGCGGCCCGAAAGGAACGGCGTTCTCGCCTCCGTGCTGGGCTGGCCGGCCTTGAACGTGCCGGCCGGGTGGGTGCTGGATCAGGAGCTGGCCTTGCCTGTCGGCCTCGACCTCATGGCCCGTCCGTTCGCCGAGCCGACATTGTTCGTCCTTGGGCGGGCGATCGAAGCGGACCACGCCGCCACGGCCAGTCGATGACGCCGCCCACATAGAGCGCCCACCAGATCAGCACGGGCTGGAAGGCGATCCGTGGGCCGTGATACCACCAGCTCGTCGGAAGCGACGGAATGACAATGCCTTCGAGCGCATGCTTGATGTTGGCCGGCCAGACGCAGAGCGCGTAGAGCGCCAGGCCGATGCCGGCCGCCTTGCGCAGCCGCGGCACGAGCAGCCCGAGCGCGCCCGCCAGTTCGGCGACGCCGGTGGCGAGGATCACCTCGCGCGGGGCCGGCACCCATCCGGGCATGATCGGCAGGAAGGCGTCTGGCGAACGCAGATGCGCGATGCCGGCGGCGAGGTAGAACGCCGCCATCAGCCAGCGCATGATGCTCCGGCCGCTCATGTCACCTCGAACCAGGTCCACAGGCCGAGGTCGAAGCGCTCCAGCACCGAGGACGAAATCAGCCATTTGCCGGGGTTCTCGGCGATGAAGGCGATGTGCAGCCGCTTGCCTTCGGGAATCTGCACCGTGTCGAGGAAATAGGGCTCCCAGCCGTCGTCGAGCGGGTGCAGCAGCCGGAACGAATGGCCATGGACGTGGATCGGCTGGAGGAAGGCCGTGCGGTTGTCGATCGCGAGCACGATCGGCGTGCCGCGTTTGACGCTGAACAACGGCCTGGCGAGGTCGCCCGTGCCGCCGTTGAGCCGCCAGGGTTTTGCGAGGTCGAGCCCGGCGAAGTCGGGCCTCTGCCCGGCCGCCAGCTTCGCGCCGCCCTCGATCACGATCTCGGGGCGGCTGGCGTCCTGGAGGCGGACGGCGGCGGGCAAGGCCTGGTTGGGCCTGAGCGCGGCCGGCTCGGACGCGGCGGCTTTCTTCTCGCCCTCGGCGACCAGCCGGACCAGCGGCACGCCCGCGCCGATCAGCGCGGTGACGCTCGCGACCTGGCCGGCTTCCTCCGGCAGGTCGACGACGAGGTCGTAGCGCGAGCCCGGCGCGAAGGGGAGCTGGGCGCGGACTGGCTCGAAGGCGTCGGTCGGCTGGCCGTCGACGGCGATCACATGGGCCTTCACCCCGTCGAAGCGCAGCCGCATGATCCGGGCGTTGCAGGCGTTGGCGAGGCGCAGCCGCACGCGGCTGCCCGGCCTGACCGCGACGCGCTGCGGCGGGGCTAAGCCATTGACGGTGAGCCAGCTTCCGAGGCGGCCCGCCGCCGCATTGGCCTCGCTCTGGACCGCGAAGGACCGGATCGCATGGTCGTCGCCGAGCAGCCAGTCGCCGACCAGCACCGGCAGATCGAGATCGACCGGCAGCGGCGTCGCCTCCTCGACCACCAGCATCCCGGCAAGGCCGCGTCCGGAGGGCTCGGACGAGCCGCCCAGCACCATGGCGCGGTAGAGCAGCGTGCCGGAATCGGGCGGGGTCAGGCGGTAGTCGAAGCTCGCGCCGGGCGCGACCGGCGGCTGACTGAAGCCGCCGACGCCGTCCATCGCGGCCTCGCCGCCGCGCAGACCGTGCCAGTGCAAGGCGAGCGGCAGCGCCGTGCGGTTTTCCAGCCTCACGCGCAGCGTCTCGCCCTGCCTGATCCGCGGGACCGGAGCGGGCGTCGCGCCGTTCAGCATCAGGATCTCGGTCTCGCCGGCGGGCGCCGGCCGCAGTCTGGCCTTGCCGGGAGCGGCGACGAGCGGGCGCACGGGCGCCTCATCGGCTGGAACGGTCGAGCGAACCGACGGCGCCGGCTGGCCGGCGGCCTCGTCCGACAGCGTCAGCACGGTGGAGCCGAGCCCGGCGAGGATGGCGCGGCGGGTCGGGCGGACAGGCGCGTCGAGGCGGTGATCGGTCATGAGCGCAGGCATAAGGTCTGCGTCGCGATCTGGCGAGGGCCTGCGTCGCGGGTCGCCCGACACCCGCCGCCGCGTCTCCGAGGCGGCCCGTTTCGCAAATCCGTCGCATTTTTTTGCTGCATGCCCCGGCCGAAATGCGTATAGCACCGGCGCCCTATGATGCCGGGGCCTGCGTTTCGCGGGCGTGGCGCGGCGGGTCGGCGGGCGTGGCGGAACTGGTAGACGCACTGGTTTTAGGTACCAGCGGCGAGAGTCGTGGGGGTTCGAGTCCCTCCGCCCGCACCATATCCGGATTTCGCGAGCGCGGCGGCCGTCACCCGGCGTCGCGCTTTGGACATTTGAAGACGAGACCTTTTGACGGATCGAAACGATGAACGTGACCGAAACCCTCTCGCAGGGCCTCAAGCGCGAATTCCAGGTGGTGCTGAACGCCGCCGACCTGAAGACCCGTCTCGATGACGGCCTCCAGGGCCTGCAGGGGAAGGCCAGGATCAACGGCTTCCGTCCCGGCAAGGTGCCGGTGGCGCATCTGCGCCGGCTCTATGGCCGCTCGGTCATGGCCGACGTGCTGCAGAACGCGGTCAACGAGGCCAACCAGAAGATCGTCAGCGACAACGGCCTGAAGCTCGCCTTCGAGCCTCAGATCAAGTTCCCCGAGAACAAGGACGAGATCGAGGCCGCGATGGAGGCCAAGGGCGATCTCGCCTTCACCGTCGCGCTCGAGGTGCTGCCCAAGATCGAGCTCGCCGACCTGTCGGACGTGTCCCTGACCAAGCCGGTCGCGCAGGTGCCCGACGCCGATGTCGACGCCGCGCTGGAGCGCATGGCCGGCCAGAACCGCAGCTTCTCCAGCAAGGGCGAGAAGGCCAAGGCCGCCAAGGGCGACCGGCTGATCATCTCCTTCGTCGGTACGCTGGAAGGCAAGCCCTTCGACGGCGGCACGGGCGAGGGCATCCCGCTCGATCTCGGCGCCGGCCAGTTCATCCCCGGCTTCGAGGAGCAGCTCGAAGGCGCAAAGGCCGGCGACACGCGCACGGTCAAGGTCACCTTTCCGGAGAACTACACCGCGACCCATCTCGCCGGGAAGCCGGCCGAGTTCGAGGTCACCGTGACCGAGGTGCAGGCGCCCGAGCCCGTCACGATCGACGAGGAGCTCGCCAAGGCCTTCGGGATGGAATCGCTCGATTCGCTGAAGGGCGCGATCCGCGAGCAGATCGGCCGCGATTTCGGGGCGCAGTCGCGCCGCAAGCTCAAGAAGAGCCTGCTCGACGCGCTCGACGCCAAATACACCTTCGAGCTGCCGCCGACGCTGGTCGAACAGGAGTTCGGCTCGGTCTGGAGCCAGGTCGAGGTCGACATGAAGGAAGCCAAGAAGAGCTTCGAGGACGAGAACACGACCGAGGAGGCGGCCAAGGCCGAATACCGCAGGATCGCCGAGCGCCGCGTGCGGCTCGGCCTCGTGCTGGCCGAGATCGGCGAGCAGGCCAAGGTCCAGATCTCCGACGACGAGGTGACGCAGGCGCTGGTCGAGCGCGCCCGCCAGTTCCCCGGTCAGGAGAAGCAGGTCTGGGAGTTCTACCGCAAGAACCCGCAGGCGCTGGCCGAGATCCGCGCGCCGATCTTCGAGGAGAAGGTCGTCGACCACCTGCTGGAGCAGGTGAAGGTTGCCGACGAGAGCGTCACCCGCGAGGCGCTCTACGCCGACGAGGACAGCGACGAGGCGGAGGCCGGGGCGAAGCCGAAAAAGGCCGCCAGGAAGACCAAGAAGGCCGACGACGCGTCCGCCTGAGCGCCCCGGAAACCTTAACCGCGATATTCGCGCCGCCGGGCTTCCCGCCCGGCGGCGTTTCCCTTTTCAGCCGGCTTCGCCGTGCTTATGTGGGTGGTCTCCGCAAGCCCGCCTGATTCTTCTTATCGTCTATCTCGCGCCCGATTCCGGCGCCGCCACCCAGGGACATCCTCCATGCTTCGCGATCCGATCGAGACCTACAACAATCTCGTCCCGATGGTGGTCGAGCAATCGAGCCGGGGCGAGCGCGCCTTCGACATCTATTCGCGCCTGCTGCGCGAGCGCATCATCTTCCTGACCGGGCCGGTCGAGGACCATTCCGCCTCGCTGATCGTGGCGCAGCTGCTGTTCCTCGAGGCCGAGAACCCGAAGAAGGAAATCTCCTTCTACATCAACTCGCCCGGCGGCGTGGTGACGTCCGGCATGTCGATCTACGACACGATGCAGTTCATCCGCTGCCCGGTGACGACGCTCTGCGTCGGCCAGGCCGCCTCGATGGGCTCGCTGCTGCTGACCGCCGGCGCCAAGGACATGCGCTTCGCGCTGCCCAACGCCCGCATCATGGTCCACCAGCCCTCCGGCGGCTTCCAGGGCCAGGTCACCGACATCCTGATCCATGCCCGCGAGGTCGAGAGCCTGAAGCGCCGCCTGAACGAGATCTATGTCAGACATACCGGCCGCAGCTACGAGGACATCGAGGCGGCGCTGGAGCGCGACAACTTCATGACCGCCGAGGCCGCGCGCGACTTCGGGCTGATCGACAAGGTCATCGACAAGCGGCCCGAAGACGCGGCTCCCGCGGCGGCCTGAGGCGGGATGCCGGCCCGCGGCGCGAGAACCCGTTGCCTGTGGGTTGGCGCGGGCTCCGGGAAGGGCCATATTGCATGACATCCGGCCCCATGTTTGCATGGGGAATCGAGCGAGCGCAGCGACGCCGCCAAAAAGTCCGGTTTTGGGTCAGGCTGGGTTCGGACGCGCCGGATCGAGCGTTAACCGAATGATCGTGATCTCGGCGGCTATTATGACGGAGAGACGACGGTTGCATCCGCCCCGGCTGATGTGGATGCCGGCTCCCGGAATGGAGATGGATGATGAGTAAGGTCAGCAGCGGCGATTCGAAGAGCACGCTCTACTGCTCCTTCTGCGGCAAGAGCCAGCACGAGGTGCGCAAGCTGATCGCGGGCCCGACCGTGTTCATCTGCGACGAATGCGTCGAGCTCTGCATGGACATCATCCGCGAGGAGTCGAAATCCGCGCTGGTGAAGTCGAAGGACGGCGTGCCGACGCCGCGCGAGATCCGCAAGGTGCTCGACGACTACGTCATCGGTCAGGACCACGCCAAGAAGGTGCTCTCGGTCGCGGTCCACAACCACTACAAGCGGCTCTCCCACGCGACGAAGCACAACGACGTCGAGCTGGCGAAGTCGAACATCCTGCTGATCGGGCCGACCGGCTCGGGCAAGACGCTGCTCGCGCAGACGCTGGCGCGCATCCTCGACGTGCCCTTCACCATGGCCGACGCGACGACGCTGACCGAGGCCGGCTATGTCGGCGAGGATGTCGAGAACATCATCCTGAAGCTGCTCCAGGCGTCGGACTACAATGTCGAGCGGGCGCAGCGCGGCATCGTCTACATCGACGAGATCGACAAGATCTCGCGCAAGTCCGACAACCCCTCGATCACGCGGGACGTCTCGGGCGAGGGCGTGCAGCAGGCGCTGCTCAAGATCATGGAAGGCACCGTCGCCTCCGTGCCGCCGCAGGGCGGGCGCAAGCATCCGCAGCAGGAGTTCCTGCAGGTCGACACCACCAACATCCTGTTCATCTGCGGGGGCGCCTTCGCCGGCCTCGACAAGATCATCTCGGGCCGCGGCAAGGGCACCTCGATCGGCTTCGGCGCGACCGTGAAGGCGCCCGACGAGCGCCGCAGCGGCGCGATCTTCCGCGAGGTCGAGCCCGAGGATCTGCTGAAGTTCGGCCTGATCCCGGAATTCGTCGGCCGCCTGCCGGTGCTGGCGACGCTCGAGGACCTCGACGAGGCGGCGCTCAAGACCATCCTGACCGAGCCGAAGAACGCGCTGGTGAAGCAGTATCAGCGCCTGTTCGAGATGGAGGACACCGAACTCACCTTCACCGACGAGGCGGTGAGCCTGATCGCCCGCAAGGCGATCGACCGCAAGACCGGCGCGCGCGGCCTGCGCTCGATCATGGAAGGCATCCTGCTCGAGACGATGTACGAGCTGCCGGGGCTGGAAGGCGTCGAGCAGGTCGTAATCGGTCCCGAGGCCGTCGAATCGAAGTCGCGCCCGCTCTTCATCTATTCCGAGCGCGACGACGAGGTGAAATCCGCCTCGGCCTGAGACGCGATCGCCGACCGTCGCATTGCCGGACGCGCGCCTCTGGCGCGCGTCTTGCGTTCGCCGCCCGGGCGGCGGCCGGCCTGGCGGGCTTGCGACGATCGGCTTGGGGACGCGCCGCGCGGGCTCGCTTGAAAGCCGGCGTGGAAGTCTCCACTTTAGCCGCACCTGCGAGAATCGCATGCCTGTCGAGGGTGCGGTGCGCGGGGGCGGACGGGACGATGGTCGCCCCGGAACGCTACGCCGGACTGCTCCGCCCATCGCGGGGGACGCTTTCGGCGCAACCACAGAGGACGCATCATGACTGGCTCGGCGCCCCGCGCTCCCTTCGTCTCCGGCGAGACCGGCCTCTACCCGGTTCTGCCGCTGCGCGACATCGTCGTTTTCCCCCATATGATCGTGCCGCTCTTCGTCGGCCGCGAGAAGTCCATCCGAGCGCTCGAGGAGGTCGTCAAGACCGACGGGCTGATCCTGCTCGCCACGCAGAAGAACGCCGGCGACGACGATCCCGACACCGCCGACATCTACGAGATCGGCACGCTGGCGCGCGTGCTGCAGCTGCTGAAGCTGCCCGATTCGACCGTGAAGGTGCTGGTCGAGGGCGTCGGCCGCGCCAGGGCGACCTCCTATGTCGCCGACGACGCGTTCTACCAGGCCGAGGCCAAGGGTCTGGCCGAGGAGGACGGCAAGAAGGTCGAGGTCGAGGCGCTCGGCCGCTCGGTGATCAGCGAGTTCGAGAGCTATGTGAAGCTCAACAAGAAGATCTCGCCCGAGATCGTCGCCGCCGTCTCGCAGATCGACGAGCCGTCGAAGCTCGCAGACACGGTCGCCTCGCATCTCGCCGTCAAGATCGCCGACCGGCAGGCGGTGCTGGAGATCACCCATGTCGCGCACCGGCTGGAGAAGGTTCTCTCGCTGATGGAAAGCGAGATGTCGGTGCTGCAGGTCGAGAAGCGCATCCGCTCGCGCGTCAAGCGCCAGATGGAGAAGACCCAGCGCGAATATTATCTCAACGAGCAGATGAAGGCGATCCAGAAGGAACTCGGCGACGGCGAGGAGGGCCGCGACGAACTGGCCGAACTCGAGGAGCGCATCGCCCGGACCAAGCTCTCCAAGGAGGCCCGCGACAAGGCGGTCGCCGAGATGAAGAAGCTGCGCCAGATGTCGCCGATGTCGGCGGAGGCGACGGTGGTGCGCAACTATCTCGACTGGATGCTGGGCATCCCTTGGGGCAAGAAGTCGAAGATCAAGAAGGATCTGACCATCGCGCAGGGCGTGCTCGACGACGATCATTTCGGCCTCGACAAGGTCAAGGACCGGATCGTCGAATATCTCGCCGTGCAGCAGCGCGCCAACCGGCTCGCCGGCCCGATCCTGTGCCTCGTCGGCCCTCCCGGCGTCGGCAAGACCTCGCTCGGCAAGTCGATCGCCAAGGCGACGGGGCGCGAGTTCGTGCGCATGTCGCTTGGCGGCGTGCGCGACGAGGCCGAGATCCGCGGCCACCGCCGGACCTATATCGGCTCGATGCCCGGCAAGATCATCCAGTCGATGAAGAAGGCGAAGACCGCCAACCCGCTGATCCTGCTCGACGAGATCGACAAGATGGGCCAGGACTTCCGCGGCGACCCGTCGGCGGCCCTGCTGGAGGTGCTCGATCCCGAGCAGAACGCCACCTTCAACGACCATTACCTCGAGGTCGACTACGACCTGTCGAACGTGATGTTCGTGACCACGGCCAACACGCTGAACATCCCGCCGGCGCTGCTGGACCGGATGGAGGTGATCCGCATCGCCGGCTACACCGAGGACGAGAAGGTCGAGATCGCGCGTCGCCACCTGATCCCGGGCGCGATCAAGAAGCATGGCCTCGAATCGAAGGAATGGTCGATCGACGACGAGGCGCTGATGATGCTGGTGCGCCGCTACACCCGGGAGGCCGGCGTCCGCAATCTCGAGCGCGAGCTCTCCAACACCGTGCGCAAGGCGGTGAAGGACATCGTGCTCGGGAAGTCGAAGAGCGTCGCCGTCACGCCGGCCGTGCTGGAGGACTATCTCGGTCCGCCGAAGTATCGCTACGGGATGGCCGAGACCGAGGACGGCGTCGGCGTCGTCACCGGGCTGGCCTGGACCGAGGTCGGCGGCGAACTGCTGACGATCGAAGGCGTGATGATGCCCGGCAAGGGCAAGATGACCGTCACCGGCAATCTCAAGGACGTGATGAAGGAATCGATCTCGGCGGCGGCGTCCTATGTCCGTTCGCGCGCCATCGATTTCGGCATCGAGCCGCCCCTGTTCGACCGGCGCGACATCCACGTCCACGTGCCGGAAGGCGCGACGCCGAAGGACGGCCCCTCCGCCGGCATCGCCATGGCGACCTCGATCGTCTCGGTGCTGACCGGCATCCCGACGCGCCGCGACCTCGCAATGACCGGCGAGGTGACGCTGCGGGGCAGGGTGCTGCCGATCGGCGGTCTGAAGGAGAAGCTGCTCGCGGCGCTGCGCGGCGGCATCAAGAAGGTGCTGATCCCCGAGGACAACGCCAAGGATCTGGTCGACCTGCCGAAATCGGTGAGGGAAGGCATGGAGATCGTGCCGGTCTCGCGGATGGAGCAGGTGCTGCAGCACGCGCTGACGCGCCAGCCCGTGCCGATCGTCTGGGAAGAGGATCTGAAGGCGCTTCCGCCCAAGGGCGTCGAAGAGGACGGGGCCGGCGTCGTCGCGCACTGAGACGAGCGGAGCCGACCGAGAACCAGGCCGTCGGGAGCGATCCCGCCGGCCTTTTTCGTTGGCTCACGGCGACGCGGACTTTCGCCGCTAGTCCATATTTGGTAGGCAGCGCCGCGGAGGGCGGTTAGCTCAGTCGGTAGAGCGTCTCCTTTACACGGAGAGGGTCGGCGGTTCGAGCCCGTCACCGCCCACCAGCCTTCGCCCCGGGGCTGCGGCTCAGGCCCGGCCGGATGCTTGTCCGGAACGGGACCGGAGGACGAAGGCCGCCGCGCCGAAGTTGCGCAGCGACGGAGGCGAACCGGCGATGCGCGGTCGCGCCGGGCTCTCCGCCTGTCGCTCCAAAATCCACCGCCGCGTCGATTTGCCGGCGCTCCGTGCTTGACACGTCCGGCCCCGCGCCATAATCCCAACCCGCTGGAGGCCGAGGCCTCCGATGCCCTGCGCGGGCGTAGCTCAGTTGGTTAGAGTGCCGGCCTGTCACGCCGGAGGTCGCGGGTTCGAGCCCCGTCGCCCGCGCCATTAAAATCAAAGACTTACCTCTATCTAGGTGTCTTCGGTTACACTTTTTTGGGCCCCTTGGTTACACTTTTCGACCCGGTTTGTTCTTTCTGAGCTTCGCCCGCCCCTCTTTGCGGTCGGAATCAACGTCGCGAACGGTTGCGATATTGACCGGGTTATAGGTCTGTTGAAGCCGCGTCGATGCCGCGAGGGTGTTTGCCATCTTGGTTGAGATGGCTTGGGCACTCGCGCCACCGGCGGTCGCCTCGACAGTACCGGACCTGCGCATATCGGCGAGTTGCCTAGTTTCGCTCGGACCGAACTCAGCGGCCCGGACGACGCGAAAGTCGAACCCGAGCTTGTTCTTGGAGTATGGCGCGGGTTGGTGGGGCTTGCCGCCCTTGGATGTCGTGCCACTTCCTCGCGTGCGGAAGATCGGTGCGTTGGATAAAAGTTCGAAGCCCAGCGACAGGATGTAAGCATCCAGAAGCCGAGTCGCCCGTTTGCCGAGCGAACCAGCCGCAGGCCTGTTGGTCTTGGCTCTCGCGAGAGCAAATATCGCGCCGTAGAGGTCATCCGCACGCTGCCCCGTGGTCAGAGATCGCAGGTCAATGGGAGAAAGCTGACTGTCCCACGCGGCGGCCATGAGGGCGGCAAGACCCTTGTACCCCATCCTCCATGCGCGCTTGACGAGACGAACGACTTCGCCCTCAAGCCAGATCGTCTGACGAGGCGCAGCTGCCGTGTTTGCGACGGCCAGCGACGGGTCGGTCTTGCCGCGCGTATAGCCCATGGCAGCCATTCTGACCCACAGAGCGCGCCAGACCTTGATGACGCGATGACGTTCTGTCACCGAGACCTTCTGCTCGATCTTGGGGATTAACCCCTTGGCTTTGTTGGTAGCCGGATCGAGACACAGGAAGTGCTCAGTCTGGATTGTTGTTGGGTCGACGTCGCCGAACGCGGGACCGAGCCACTTCCATGCGCGCAGCCAGTCGTCCCGGCTTTCCTGATCCTTGTTGCGCTTCTGGCCCTTCATGACGCGACCTGCGTCACGAAGTTTCAGCGCGCGTTCATAGGCTTCACCAACGCTACCTGTCGGCCAGCGCGGCTTGGTGACTGTTTCGCCACGGCGAATTCGATCCCACTCGTCGTTGAGCCCGATAGCGCGTGCTTTGTCCTGGGCGCTGGGGTGGTTCTGCCCTCCGATGATCACGCCTTTGCTCAGGGTCGTGAATCTGAAGCCGTGAGGCTTCATCGCGGCAGAAGGTTTGTATCGCCACCTCTTCTTCATGAAGATTAGGTGGCGGATCTTGTCTTGTCCCATCTCACATCCGCTCGATGCGGTCATCGACCACCTCCCGAGCGTCGAGCGCGCGATTTCTCAGGGGTAGGATGAACCTATTGTCCATCCATTCGTCGATTTTCTTCAGGTCATAGTGGCCGGTATCGGCATCGGGCGACGGGAAGCCCCGGGCAAAAAGGCGCGGTAGCAGAGCCTGAAACTCCGCTTCCGAGAGATGCAGACGACGCGCGGCCTTGGCCGACGGAACATCACGTGGATCGACCGAAAACCGCAGACGCGAGGGCTGTGGCGCGACGGGCTTCAAACCGCACCTACAATCTGATGCGAGACTAGAGGTCCTCGGGTCCCGCGGGCCCGCCGCTCAGAGCGTTCGCTGCGCTTGGCCGCAAGGTTGTTCAAGTCTGGCTTGCCGCTATTCTTGCCCACTGCCGTCGCTCCTGTCGAGGAGCGAGAGGCTGGCAGGGCGGTGCCGGGGCCGACATGAATCTAATTGGGACCGACGTCCGTTTTCAGATTTAGGGCATGAGAGGAGGCAGGCGAAGAGTTCCGCTCTGCCCTGGCTGATCGCATCGACCGAGGACTTGCTTCAACGTGTCGAAGCCACAGACGCACTCGATCCGGGCGCAGATCCATTCGAGCCCGAAATGTACCGGGACAGTGTTCGGAAACAGCCGTACCCGCCACCACTGGTTGATGTTTGGGGCCTCTTTGTGAATCCGGAGATAGCGCACGAGATCCCAGGTGATGGGGGCCGGCTCCCCACGGTTCAGCCGACCGGCGAACACCGCCAAGTCGAACACCCTATGGTAGTCGATCGTCTCGGGAGCGCCATGATAGCACTGCCATATGCGGGACGCGTTCACGCCGCTGACGAAAGAGACAAGGATCAGCTCCATGATCGAGAGATCGGGCAGACTATCCAGCATGTCGCGGGAGATGGTCATGTCGCTGCGACGCTTGCCTTTGGCGATCTCGATCAGCGTCGCGCGAAACCCCTTCGCTGTCACCTGGGCTGCGTTTCGTGCCCGACCTACCAACTCGATCGCCTTGACGTGGCCATCCCGCAGTCCTTGCAGGGTTTCGGCATCATCCGCCGCAGCCAGGCGCGTGGCTTTCGCTGGGGTGAGATAGCCTCGGTAAGCGGTTTCCCACTGGGCCTCGCGCTCCCGGATGTGACACCTGCCCTTGGTCAACAGCGTCTCGACGGATGAAGGTCCCAGGACGATCGGCTTCAAGACGTCATAAATCGATGTCGGGACCGTCTTGCGATTTCGCGTCGCGTTCTTGCGGGTTTCGACCGCTGCGAACGCTTCCACGATGCATTCGAGGTCGGCGACAAGGCAGCTCTGAACGTGATCAAGCTCCGTCTCGAGTTCCGTCCGAGGCTTCATCCCTTTGCGGATGCCCGCATAAGGGTCCGGCGCTGGCGGCAATGTCGGGCGGAAGCGAATCGGAATGAAGTGTTGGGCGGCGCTTAGAGAGCGCATAAATTCCGGCACCAGTCGCGGGACCGTTCCCCAGATTTCCAGGATGCTCATGACGCAACTCCACACCCGAATCAGTTGCTCGATTCTACGCGAGCGTGACGTTCAGCCGTAGATGTCGCGGCAACGCGGTGAATTCGACCGAAAACCTGACAATTCTACCGAATTCGCGGAAGGGGTTTTCAGGCCTGCCTCCGATGCTCTCCGTCGAGCAAGGGCAGGGCTGCAGCAGATGACGGATATGTTCGAGGGACCGACCGAGGGTCCGTTCAGCGCTCACGAGCTCAAGGCCCGGACCTTTGCGCCGCTGCAGTTCATCGTCGATGGCCTGATCCCAAACGGCCTGACCGTGCTGGCCGGTGCGCCGAAGGTTGGCAAGAGCTGGCTCAGTCTCGATATCGCGCTGTCGGTGGCCAGGGGGACTGCTGTTCTCGATGAGAGAGTGCATCGATGCGGGGAGGGTGCCGTTCTCTATCTGGCGCTCGAAGATAGCGAGCGTCGCCTGCGAGGCCGCCTAGAGCAGTTGTTGGGCACAGGTCCAGCCTGGCCGGACAACCTGTTTTTTGAGACGACCTGGCCGCGCATGGACGCAGACGGTCTGGAACGGCTCGACCACTGGGCGGCCACGACCGATGCCGCTCGGTTGATCATCATTGACGTCTTTCACAAGGTTCGCGCAGCGACCGGGGCGCAGGCAAGTTATGAGCGGGATTATGCCGACCTCACCGCGCTCCAGAAGCTCGCCCGTGACAGAGACATTGGCATCCTCTTGATCCATCATCTGCGCAAATCTGGTGGAGAGCCCTTCGAGAGAATGACGGGCTCAACGGGACTTCAAGGTGCCGCCGACACGCTGATCGTTCTCGACAAGGGCCGAGGCACAACGCGCCTCCTCGCCCGAGGGCGGGACATCGAAGAAACCGAACAGGAACTTGATTTCGATAAGACGGCGATGCGATGGCGGTTGTCTCATTCAAGAGCCGCTGGCCGTCATTACCCCGAGCGCGACCGGATCAAGGCACTGCTTGCGCAGCATTCGACGGTGCTGTCCGCGAGCGAAATCGCACGGGCAACCGGGCAGACAGACGACGCTGTGCGACAGCTGCTCCGGTCCATGGTCACAGATGGTGAGATCGCCTGGGTATCCGGGGGCGATATGCCGCCCGCCAAACAGCTCATCTTTTGGCTTCAAACGGCAATCAGATCGATCACAACGATCATAACCATCACAACGCTCCTCTTGATGAGGACCGCGAACGCGCAGCCTACGAGGACGAACTGAAGCGTCGTGACGCAGCTCTACAGGCCTCGGCCGACGCCGACCCAGCTGGAGTCGAGGTCGCCGCCGACACCTTCGACATGATGCTCGATTGGCTCGCCCAGGTGAAGGCAGGGGCCGCCCGCTAACCCGCTCAGGCCGAGCGCGATCGCTGACTGGCGGAGCGCCAGTGGTTGGGCCGGCGCGCGATCTTCCCCATCACCCAGTCATAGACGATGCGTTCCAGGATGATGAGGAGCCTGTCGGAATCCTCACCCGTCGGGCGGAAGATGTAGATCTCCTCCGCCTTGTCGATGCGAAGGGCCTCACCGAACTTATAGCGGGTCCACCGGATCTGCTCCTCGGGGGCGAGGCCTAACGTGGCGCAATGCTGACGTCCGGCGGGCGTCTGCAGGAAAGCGTTGAAGCTGGCATTCCGGATCCGCTGATGGAGCAGCTTTTCGAAGACGCGCTTGCTCATATCGTGGGGGCGACGCAGCGCGAAAAGATGGCCGTCCAGGCTGACGGGCGAGCCGGGCAGGGGCTGTCTCCGAGGAGCGAACTGCTGGAACTCCCAGTCCTGGAAGCCGGTTTCCGGCCGATGCCCATCAGGTGTCAGGACATGCGAGGCGTAACGCATCCGGTTCAGGGCCTCGAGCCGGCCGCGCGGATCAGCGAGCTCGGTCGCCGAAAGCTTGTACAGCGGCATGTGGAGACGGTCGGCGACGCTCTTGAGACCGCTTGCTCGATCAGGCGTATCAAAGTCGACGCCGCAGCAGGCAACGTAGGGATAGGTCCAGACGCCCGGCTGGTAGCGGCCGATGAAGGCAGGATCTGTGAATGCCGTATCGGGGAGGGGCCGGATGCCTGGGCCGCCGACCCTCGGCCACTGCGTCTTGAGATAGCAGGAAACGGCGGCGGCGCTGCCAATGGGCTGGAGCCGGCGCAGAGAAGATTGGGGTGCGCCTGGAACGGTCGTGGTCATGGTCTTCATTCGTCTTTCTGTGTTTGATCGTCGGCTGGAGGTTCCTGAGGGGTCCGACCGTCCCTCACTCGCGTGCCTTCTCTCCCTTCGATGCTGATCGGATGAACCCGATCGGCCGTTTCGCGGCCTCTTTCCCGGCCAGCAGGACCCGCTCGGCGCCCTGAATGTCCGCGTCTATGAGGTCGCTGCGACCGGCTTCGCAGGCGAAACCCATGGCGATGGTCCAGAGGCGCGACAGGGTCCGAGGGTTATGCCCGGCAGTCGCCGCGAACAGTGCGGGCGCCGGCTCCGCGAAGGCTCGGCCAGCCCGGAGGTTTGCCTCATGGAAGATGCTCTGCTGGATGGCGAGCATCTCGGCCTCCTTTGTCTCGACCTCGAACACGATCAACCGGTCGATGATGCTCGGCGGCAGGGGATCGAGGCTGTTGGCGGTGGCGAACCAGAAGATGTGGTCGGCCCGGATCGGCAGATCGACGAACTCGTCGAGGAAGCAGGCGGCGTTCTCGCTCTCGAGGAGCGAGTGCAGGACCTGTATCGGGGTTTCATTCGGGTTGATCGGCGAGGCCTTCTCGATCTCGTCGATGATGATGAGCGGAGAAGCGTGGCTGGCCTCGATGAGCATCTTCGCCACCTTGCCAGGCCCTGATGCTTTCCAGACGGGTGAGAGCCCGCTGAACGTCGATCCGCGGTCCGTCATCATGTTCATCGCGATGACCTCGCTTTGAACGGCGAGCGCTTCGGCGAGCTTGCGGGCGTAGAAGGTTTTGCCGACGCCCGGCGCCCCGACCACAACGGCTGGATCGAGCCGCAGGGGCGTGTTGGTCACATAACTCAGCATCGCCGCCCTGACCGCCCAGGCCGTGACCGCAGCGAACTGCGGGCAGATGAGATCAAGGGCTTTCAGGCGCACGAGCATGGCCTCATCCGCAATAACGAGCTTGCGCCATGGGCCGCGGCTGTCGTGGAGCATGCGGCTCCAGAGCCTGATCTGGCGCGCCTGCGCGGTGTCCTCATCGTTGTTGGCTTCAGCGAGGTCGCCGATGAAGCCATCGCAACGCCCGAGCCGCCGCGCGAGCCGGTCGGCGTCGAAGATCTCGACCGCCGGTGCGGTGGGCTGGGACGGCTCCCTATCCGGCTCGGTTTCGCGGTGCATAGGTCCGCCGTCGGGGCGTTGGTCGCGCAGCCGGTCCATCAGAGCGCCGCGGCCGTGGCCACGCCACGCCGCTACAAGGTCGATGTCGTCGTCCGAATGAGCCTTGATCATGTTCATCACGCCCCTCACAGCTCAACGCCGCTGAGCGCGGTGATGAAGGGCGGACCTTGCCGCGCGATGCGGCGTCCGACGCCAAGGGCGATCTCGACCAGGGCTCGCATGTGATCGGGGTCGAAGCTGCGCTCGGAGATCAGGCGCTCGGCGTCGAGCTTGACGACCAGATCATCCGTGGTTCGCGCGGGCCAAAGGCCAACCCGACAGAGCTTTGCATAGGCGAGGACGAGGGCGCCACGCGTCGCTCCATACCAGTATGGACCGACCTCCTCGGGCTCCGACCAGGCATCGATAAATCCCAGGTGGACTCGGGCTTCGTTCAGCAAGGCGGAGAGCTTTGGAGGCCGCTTGAACCAAGCTTCGAGCGCGAGAGCGTCCTCCAGCCTGTAGCCCCCAGGCGCGGTGCTGGCGGCGTCCAAAGTGTGGCCGTAGACCTCGCCACGGAACCGGGTCGGGGTCTCTTGATGCTCCGGCGGGACGCGCCCGTCGCGGGTCAGGCCCATGATTTCGGAAGAGCGGTGGCGCTGCAGCGCGCGCATCATCAGCTCGGTGGCGTGGACGCCTCTGCCGCTTCGATACTGCTCATCGCGCTCGCGTGACAACACGGCCCGCGCGACGCGATCCTCAGGGGAGATCGCCGGCACGAGCAGCATGGCGATCTCGCTGGCGTGAGCGAGAATGGCGAGCGCATTGCCGGTGTCGACGCGTTCCTTGAGTGCGGGAGGGTCAGCCTCAGCGAGCGCAAGGAAGCGCGCATATTGACGAGCATGAACGAGAGCCTGATCGCGCAGGTCGAGGAGCGGCGGCAGGCGGTCGAACAAAGTCGCGTAGCGCTCGAGGTCGTCGGCCATCTCGGGCAGCCGCGTCTCGATCGCGGCAAGCGCATCGATGACGGTGGCTGTCTCCGTCGAGAGGTTGAGGTCACGAAGCGTTGCGGTGGTGATGTCGGTCATGGTCCTGGTCCCGTGGGTCGGCTCGGTTGAGCTGCACACAAGCTGCTGCCATCACGACGAAAGGCGCGACGAAGTCCGTCGCGCCTTTGGAAGCCTTGTCCGGACTGCCCCGGAGCGTTACTCGCTCACCGCCCCATGCCGTAGCCGCTGCGGGCGGCTGCCCATTCGATGGCGGCACGCAGGTGCTCGGGATCGCGATGGCGCGGTCCGATCAAGTCGAGCGCCTTTCGCTGGATCGCGACCTCGTCAGCGTCGCTAGCCGGCCACAGGACCAGCCGTGCCAGCCTTGCATAGGCCAGCAACATCGCGCCCCGGATGGCTGCATCCAATAGCGCTGGCTCGCTCACGCGTCGCTGTACCCGCCGCCAGAGGTCAACCTGCGCCAGCACGGCGCACGCACCGGCGAGCAAGTCGCCAGGATCGATCCCCGTCTCCAGCCAGAGCGCCATCGACGGCGCCAGCGCGAGCGGATAGGCCGCTGCCTCGCCTGGCTGTGCGGAGAGCGCATCTGGCGACGCCTGCGGCAGCCGGGGCTGGCGAAGGTGCTGCTCGCTCATCGCGACAAGCGCACCGCCGCAGATCATGTCCGTCTGGTGGCGGAGCGCCGCGTCGCGTGAACGTCTCGCCTGCGCGCGGAGCGCTCGACGGACACTGGCGAGCGCCCGATGATCCTCCGCATCGCGCGGCGCGATCAGAATCGTGGCGACATTGGTGCAGTCGATCAGCAGCGCGAGCGCTCTGGCGCAGCTGAGGACCTCGGCAGTGGCGGTGATCTGCCCCTCGCGCACCTGATCGAGCAGGCGGCCAAGCTCATCGGTATGGAAGCGGGCGCGGGCGCGGATGGCGACCAGTGAAGGCCGGTCCTGCCAGATCGCAGCGAAGCGCCGCAGTGGCCGCGCGTCATCGTCGATGAGACGCTCCAGCGCCTCGAGTTCGTCGGTCAGGTGAACGAGCGGAAACCGTCCGCGGGTCGTCCCCGCAGCATCCTGCTCGCGCTGATCTTGGTCCAGACCGTCGCTAGGCGGCAGGAACGGTTCGGGAATCTCGATATTCATGGTTGCTTCTCATCGGGGTCCTAGCCGGTCGGCTACGCACCTCTCCGTCACCTCCGGCAGCGAACGAGGACGCCGCAAACGGCGGCGCCCCCTTCGCGATCGGCGGTGTTTGCGCAGGGTGCGCCGGTCAGCGCTGTCGCTCGCTGTCCTCGACCCGCCGCTGCATGAGCCGAAGCTCCTTCAGCCGCTCGGCGGCGGCCTGCGCGAACAGGACGACGTCGCGCAGTCGCTCATCTTGAAGTCGATCGACGATCGCGTTGATGCGGCCTCCAGACGTCCCGTCGTCCTTGGTGGCGACGGAGGCGATCAGGCATGCCCGCGCCAGATCAGCAGCAGCCAGCAGCCTGGCGCCGTGGCAGGCGCCCTGGAGCCGGTCGAGGCGCTCGCGATCGAGCTCATCGGCCTCGCTGGCAACCGCGAAGCGATCGGCATCGTCGAGCTGCAGGCTGGCGCGCTCGATCAGCGTGCCCGCCGGCGCGAGGTTGCGCAGGAAGGTCATGAGACTCAGCCCCTGTTCGAGCCCGATCATCGCCGGCTGAGCGTCCCAGACCTCGTCGAGGCCGGGCACCGTCGCAGCGTCGAAGGTGAGGTCCGCATGGCCGGTGTCAGCCATGCCCGGATAGGCAAACGCCTTGCGGGCGAGCGCTGCGAACGCCTGGTCGCCGCCGACAGCGGCGACGACGTCGTCTAGAACGCGTCGGCGGGCCTCGAAGTCGCGCTGCGAGCGGGGCGGCGCGAGCGCAACCGTGACGGTCGCGGCGGCGTCGAGCAGCGAGAGCCCGATCAGCACGTCGAAGAGGTAGGTGATCTGTTGGCGGTCGGAGGTGCCGGCCAGCGCGACGAAGCGCGTCACCTCGTCGGCGTAGCCGATGGCATGGGAGCTGATCTCGCCGAGCGAGAAGCTCTTCGCCGCGAAAGCGGCATAGCCCTGCTCCAGCCCGGCTTTGAGCGACAGCTGGTTGCTGAAGCTGGCAAGCTCGTCGGTGATTGCCCGACCCGGCAGGTCGAGCTCGATGTCGGCGAGCGACAGCGCTTTGATGGTGGTCATGTTGTCGTCCCAGGTTCCTTGGGGGTCACAGCCACGTGGCTGCGCATTTCCGTCCGGTCCCGGAATCGAAGAGGCGCCCGCACGCGGACGCCTCCCTTGTTATGCCTTCAGATGGCCTGTGCTGCGCGCTAGCTACACCAGGGCACTCCACTCGAAGACAAGCCGGTCGCGGCTGTCCGGCGGCAGCGATTTGACCCAGGCGGCATCGGCCGTGACGTGCCGGATCGCCGCCTGCATGTGAGCAGGATCGCCCATCTCGCCGCGCAGGTTGATCAGCGCGACGATCTCCTTCTTGATCACCAGCGCGGCGCGGTTGTGCACCGGCCAGATCATGACCTGTGCCGCGGCGAGGTAGCCTGCGATGCGCGCGCCGTCGGCCGCGACCATCAGCTCGCTCGCGTTCTCCGGACCGCGCTGGGCCAGCGCGATCAGGCGGTCGCAAGTCTCGAACAGGCTCCGGGCCCGCTGCAGCAGGCGATCGAGATCGGGCAAGGCGCTGGCGTAACCGACCCATTCCGCGATTTGGTTATGGGCGTAGGCTGGCGGGCCGCCCCGGAGCTCGAGGCCGGTGGAGAGCTCCCAGCGCTCGAGCGGCCAGGTCGCCAGTCCGCGACTGTCGCTCGCTGGCGCCGCCGGTGCGGGCGGCAACATGAGCGCCGGCACGCTGAAGGCGGTGCGCTTCCAGCGCAGGCGGCACGCCAGCGTCGCGTCCATCGTCGAGACGAAGCTCTTGTCGCGGCGATGGTGCAGGGCGCCGGTCGCCTCGCCGAGGGCGAGCTTGGCCTCGGCGCTGTCCAGATTGTCCGCGGGCCAGATTGCCGTCAGCGCGACCAGGCTCAGGCTCATGATCTGAAGCCCGGCACAGGCGAGGTCGTACTCGCGCTCGCCGAGGTCTTTGGCGAGATTCAGCCGGAACTCCTCGTTCGAGAGGCTTTTTGCGTTGCGCGCCGCCGCCTTCAGGTCGATCGGCTGGCGGCGGAACGCCACCAACTCCGCGACGCTCGGGTCATCGCTGCTGATGATCTCGACCGCCATCGCGATCGGATCGCGCAGCGCCCGGTTCCCGGGCTCTTCCACAGGGCCTTCGCCGCGCTTGGCGAGCGAGCGCCCGCCATCCTCGGTATTTCTGGTCATTTGAGGGAACTTTCCTATGGGGTTACGACCATCTGGCCGCGTCATCCCTCCCTCCGCCATGGACAGAGGCGTCCCCGCCGGGGACGCCTCCATCAGCCCTTGCGGTGCTCGTTTGGTCAGACCACGGGCAGCCACATCGGTGCGAGTTCCAGCGTGGCGCCAAGCCTGAACTGCTTTGCGATCCAGTTCGCCTCGCTGATCAAGTGGCGGATGGCCGCCTGTTGATGCAGGGCGTCGCCTCGACAAGCCCGTTCGTTGACGAGCGCGACCAGCCGGTGCTTCGCCTGCGCATCGGCGGAGTGCAGCATCGCCGGCCAGATCGCAGCCCGCGCCGCCGCGAGATAGGCGAGCAGGCGCGCACCCTCGGCCGCACGGCGCAGCGGGCGAGGATCCTCGGAGGTGGTACCTGCCAGGACTATGAGCCTGTCGGACGTCGCCATCATCCGCGCAAAGCGATCGACGAGATTGGACAGCGTCGGATAGTCATCGACGAAGGCCGACCAGCGCATGAGCTGCTGGCCAGCGATCGAGGCGTCGCCGCCTTCGAGCGGCACCGTGTCGACCAGATCGAAGCGCGAGAGCGGCCAGGTGGCGAGCCCGCGGTCGGCCTCGGCGGGAGCCGCCGGGCCGGGAGGGACGATGAGATCACCGACCGCGAAGGCGGCGCGGTGCAGCCTGATCCGCTCGGCCGTCTCGGCGTCGAGGGAGGGCGCCTGGCCATAGTCGGTGTCGTCGCCATGGAAAGCGGTCGCTTTCGCCGCCGCCTTCTTGGCGTCAGCGTCCTGGACGGTATCGACCGGCCAGATCGCGACCATCGCGGTGCAGCTCAAGGCCACGATCTTCAGGCTGATCCGGGCCATCTTGACGTGATTGCCTTCGCTGAGCCGGAACCAGAGCCGCTCGGCTTCGTCCTCGCAGCGCTTCGCTTCGATGGCGAACCGTTTGAGATCAGGCGCGCTGTTCCTGAAAGCGATGAGCTCGGCGAGGGTGGGGTCATCACCAATGGCCCCCGTGACGGCGGCGAGCGGATCGCTGATCGAACCTTGCGGGTTCTGGCTGCCGGTGTCGGGGGCGGCTTCCATCGGAGCGAGGCTCCGGTCCTTGTCGTTGTCGGTCATGGTCTTGTTCTCGTGGGTCACAGCCCCATCGGCTGCGCTTCACCTCCGTTCGCTGAAAACGAGAAAGGCGCCCCACGCGGGGGCGCCATCTTGATGTCGGCCATGGTGCTGTGGTTCAGGCGGCGCGCGGCAATGGCGTGCCGCGCCCGGCCAGCCACCGCTCGATCGCGTCGAGCTGGCGGACCCGGGCAGCATCGCCCGGAATGGTCCCGGCCTTCAGCTCTGCGATGCGCTGCAAGGCGATGGGGCGCGTGAGCCAAGGCACGTTATCCTGCGTATCGAGGCGATGCGCGAACCACGCCGCGCCCTTCTCGCGCTCTGCGGCGGAAAGCTCCTCCGGCGCTTCCAACCAAGCCCAGCGGTTGGCGAAAGCTTTCAGCCTGACGTCGCCGAGAAGCTCGCGGCCGAGCCGCACCCGTTGGTCCCATTCGACCTCATGCCAGCGCCGCGAGGTGATCGCGTCCTCGCGGCTGATGAAGCCGCCGCTGTAGAGGCTATCGTCCGGCCAGGGGCTCGGCTCCTTGCCGGAGAAGCGCCCGGCCAGCGCAATCGCGAGGTTGTCGTGGAAGCACGCATGGCCGCGGATCCGGGCCAGACGGGCCTGCAACTCTCCATCCGGCGGGACCTCACCCTGTGCAGCGGGAGCCGCCATCCCCCAGGGCAACAAAATCGGCTGGGCATTGGTTTTGACCAGCCGGATCGGGCGCTCGCCCTTCGCGAAGAGCAATTCGCCGAGCTGCTCGGGTGTAGCGTCGAGATAAGCTGGATCGACCGTGAGATCGGCGACGGCCCAGGACGAGGCGTTCCCTGGCGTAGGCATGATGCCGCCGACCGGGATCATGCGGTTGAACAGGCCGAGCCCAAGCGGTTCGGGGCGAGCGAGCAGTCCGACCGGCCCGCTTTTATGGGCATTGGCCATCATCACCGCGATGATGGTGGGTGCGCGCTCGCGCAGGAGCCTGAACAGCGCGATCGTGGCATGAACGTCGTTCAACGCGTCGTGAGCGTCGGCCTCGTGGAAGGCGATACCGTTCGCGCGGCAGACCGGCCCCAGCCGCATCGTCAGCTTGCCCTGCGGCGTCACCGGGATGGTGATGGCGTCGAGCGCCAGCATCGCCACCGCCCTCAGCATGATCAGCACGTCGGCGCGGGCCAATCCCGGCATCGAGGTCGCATAGGGCGGGTGCAGCGTCTGCAGGGAGGCGTGACGGACCACCTCCTCGTCGTATGCCATCTGGTTAAAGCCCAGGATGGTGGCGGGCGAAGCGGCGTCGAGGATGCCGGCGATGGCCCGCATCATCTCAAGCTGCGAGAGCGGGGCGGCCTCGATCCTGTCGGGGTCGAGGCCGGTGACAAGCAGGGCGTCAGGAGCAGGCATCACATGGGCTGGCAACCGCGCCCGAAGCACGGTCTGGCGCTCGGGCCGAAGATCGCCGTCGGTCGTCACAAAGGCCGCCTGAAGCGGCACATTCCAGGCGGGTGCGAGCCCCGAGGTCTCGAGGTCGTAGAAGAGGAAGCTCATGGCGGCGCCCGTCAATGCCGGCTCGTCGAGCCGGGCTCGATCGCGACCTTGGTCAGGTTGATGCCAAGCGTGCGGGCATCGGCATGCATCGCCGCCTCGACCATCACCGCTGTATGCGAGCGCTCCATCTCGTCATCCTGGAAGATCATCGCCTCATAGACGGTGATTTTGCGCTCTAGGTGCTCGTCACGCTGCGCCGGCGCTTCCGCCAGCATGAACGCGAAGATCCGCGCCTGCGCCCTGGCGCCCTCGGCCAGCTGACGTCCGTTCAGTCCGCCGAACTCGGAATGAATCCGGTCGCCATCCTGCTCCAGTAGCATCGCATGCGCGCTCGAAAGCTGCCACAGCAGGAAATGCCGTTCGGCATGATCGCCCAGCTGCGCATAGGTGCGCGCATATCGCGATAGATCCTCGGCCCCCGGCAGCGCCTCGTTGCCGCCCGCTAAAGCCTTCCCATTCTTCGTCGTCATTCCACTCGTCCGGTCCAGTCCGTGACCCGGAAACGGCGCGTCGGCTCAGGTTCCCGGGGGTTCCCTGGATTGGGTTCCGGTGCTCGTGTCTCTTGCTATCTGTCCTCTAGTGGTGCCGGCGGCCAATGCGAAAGGTTGGCCCAAAGCTGCCATCTGGAGCGTCCGTTTTCCGGCGGTCCAGCTGGCGTGGCGATCGATCGGACCGAGCATGGCCCTAGGACGAGCTGCCGAGGGTCTCATCCTAGCCTCAGGAGACAAGCCTGAGGCGGTCTAGGGCCGCTTGATGAACCTGAGGGTCCGCCGCGTGAAGTCGCTCAACTCTGCATCATTGATGAGTTCGGTCGCGTAAGCACGGTTCGAGTCATGGTGATAGCGATTGGCGTAGTCCAGTAGCGCGCGAAGCTCCCGGACGCCGGCGGCGTCCATAATTGGGTTGCCGGCAGCGGCCTCCCGCATGCACTGGCCGTGAAACTGACCGAGCATACGTCCGGGCGGAAAGTCAGCCGGATAGGCGACGCGGCAGAAGCTCTCCATCATGGGCCGCAAGCTCTCGGCCACCTGCCGTTCGACCGCTGGATCGCCATTGTCGAGATAGGCGAGCGCCCGGGCATGACGGCGATCATGTTCCGTCACCATCGCAGCGGTCACATCCCAGGCGGCAAGAGTGGAGCCCTGACCCGAGCGGCGTACTTCGACGGCCGTCTTCTGGATCTGCTGACATCTATCCCACAGGCCGAGGAGAAATGGCTTCGAATGCGACAGCACGATCATGCTCGCGACGTCCTGAGCGAGCCGATCCATTTCCTGCAGTGTATGGAGCGTGCGATGTTCATCCAGACTCGTCATTGGGTCGTCGATGACCACGATCCGACTGGCTCGCTGCGGATCGTCCTGTAGGCTCGCGAAAAAGAAGGCGAGCGCGAGCGTGCTGCGGTCACCGGCACTCAGCGTGTTGCGGAAGCTCGCTCCGCCAGCAGCGGCGGCCAATGGTACCGGATGGCCATCGATCAGGAGTGTGTAGTTGGCTGATGAACCTGCGCGGTTGTTGACCGCATCGATCGGCCCTACCCGGAAACTCGCGTTGAATCGCTGCAGGAAGCTATTGATGGCGATGCCATAGGCCGGAAATGCTGCTTGACGATGTTGGTCAAGCGCCTGCCGGGCGGCATTGCGACGTCGCTCGGTGGCTGCCTTTGCCGTTCTTTCGGCCGTGTATGCCTCGCACAACGGTGCTAGTGCCGGGTCGATGCGCGCTTCGACGGCCTTCAGATTCTCTAGATCTGATGCAAGCGCCGCGAGATTGGCGTCGCGCGCCTGTTCCTTGACCAATTCCAGCTGCGGATTAACGGCGAGAAACTGCGCCGAGGTTTCGTCGATCTGCGTGCATAGCACGTGATATTCGTGGATCGCCGTCTCCACGTCTGGCGGCAGCACGATGCTATCTAGCGGGTTGCTCGCTTTGCGCTCGAGCAAGCCGTCGACCAGTTCACGCGCGGTTTTCCAAGCCCGCGCGATCATCGCCGTGTCTATGACCAACGCCGGCACTTCGGCGAACGGGTCCCAGAAGGCCTGGAGTTCGACAGCCTCGCGGATATTGCGTTCAAATGAGGCCGGGACATCACCGGCTTGCGCACTTTGGAAAGCGTCGCCCATGGAGACGATCTCCTCGCGCAGGGCATTGTAGGCCTTGCTAAAGTAGCCGCGATAATGCGCGAGCAGCGGCGAGCCACTCAGGTCCTGGGCACAGAACGGGCAGTCGTGACTGTGATGATCCGCAAGGCGATCGGCATAACGAAGACCCTGATCCACCCAGCCCTCGCCGCCTCGACCAAGACGCTCGATATGTGTCTGAACGCGTTGCAGCGCGTTTGCATCGAGCTCCGCCAGTCCCTTTCCCAGCAGCTGCCGCAAAGGCTCGATTTCAATGCGGGGGAGGCTCAGCGGCTGAAACACACCTCTGCGCGTCACGCGGCCTGCGTCCTGACCCGCGGCTAATCGCTTCTCAGCCTCGTCAATCAGTTTCGGCAGATTTTCGATCGGGACTAACGCCACGAATTGATCGACCGTCAGCCGCCCCCGCCGATCGGCCGGTATGGCCTGCTCCCGCTCACGCAGATCGCGGTTATGACGCTCCACCCTATCGACTTCATCCTGAAAGCTACGTGCCAGCGCGATCCCTTGGGCGCCGACGATCAGCTCGTGCAGGTTTTGCCGATGCGTTGCCCCAACCTCGATACCAGAGCACACATTCGCCGCGACGAAGGCATCATCGAAGACCACGAGTTCGGGGACGGTCCGACTCCACGCCCCGTTCTGGAAAACGGCAGGCGGTGCGACGCCGACATCGATGACGATGTGGGGAATTCGGGCGGCGCCCAGTCTGGTGCGCTCGGTGACCAGGTCGGAGGCGCCGGTGGCGAGGGAGCGCATGATCGCCGCGAGCGTGGATTTTCCCCGCGCATTTTCGGCATAGAGCACTGTCAGCCTTGTAAAGCCCAGCTGCGCGCCCTCACTGACATTTTCGAAACGCCCTATATTGCGCAGCAGATTGATCGACTGAACCATCAGCGCCCCCCCGAGGCATCTTAGGTTGCCCTTTTGGAAAGTCATGCTGCAGCTGCGTTCGTCGGGACGCTGTCCACTCCAGTGCCGCGAAGGCCTGCGGCCTTTTGGATTTGGGCCTGGCACGATTGGCTAATCAAATTGGCAGGGGACTGTCGCAATTCGCGTGATGACGAGCCATCGCACACCAACTGGTTGTGGACACGTTCGGCTAAACCCTTGTGTACCATAGCGTCGATAGGGAAGCCTTAGCCTCCGATAGATCGAGGCTCACATGGCAGCACCATTCGAGACGCGCACGCCGACTATCGAAGGCAATCCGCAGGTTCGGTCACCTCAGCAAGAGGCCTATGCGCACATCGCCGAGTTTGCCGTTGGCGACGATCGGGAGGCTGGCATCGTCCTACCCGTCGGCTGCGGCAAGTCCGGGACGATCGCCCTGGCGCCCTTTGCGTTCCAATCCCGCCGCACCTTGGTCGTGGCACCCAACCTTCATATCGCGCAACAGCTTCACGACACCTTCGACCCTGCCCATGCAGGGATGTTCTACAGGGCGCGGGCCGTCCTGACTGGCCCGCCCTGGCCGGAGCTCGCCGAGATAAGGGGCACATCGGTAAACCGGTCAGATCTGGAGGCCGCCGACGTTGTTGTGACCAACATCCAGCAGCTTCAGGGCACAGAAAATCGCTGGCTGGCCTCGCTGCCCAGCGACTTCTTCGACCTCATCCTGTTCGACGAAGGCCACCACAACGTCGCGCAGTCCTGGGAAGCCTTGAAGGCCGCTTTCCCAAACGCGCGCGTGCTGAACTTCAGCGCCACGCCGATGCGGGCGGACGGGCAGATCATGGCAGGGAGGATCATCTATTCCTACCCGGTAGCCCGAGCCATTCGGGAAGGCTTCGTGAAACGGCTTAAGGCGGTCGTGCTGAACCCCCGCACCCTTCGCTATGTGCGGCGAGAGGATGGACAGGAGGTCGAGGTAGATTTGGACGAAGTTCGGCGCCTGGGCGAGGAAGACGCCGATTTCCGACGCAGCATCGTAACCTCGGAAGAAACGCTGGCTACCATCGCCGATGCGTCCATCCGCGAGCTTGAAAGATTGCGGCGCGAGGCGAACGACGATGGCCTCAAGATCATCGCCTCCGCTCTAAACTTCGAACACTGCCACCAGATCGTAGCCGCCTATCGCGCTCGGAACCGGAAAGCGGATTTCGTCCATTCCCGCGAGGAAGGCGTCGCGAACGCAAAGGTCCTGCGCAAGCTCTCGAACGACGACCTCGACGTCATCGTCCAAGTCCGTAAGCTAGGCGAGGGCTTCGATCACCCGAAGCTGGCCGTCGCCGCTGTCTTCAGCCTCTTTGGCAATCTCTCCCCCTTCGTTCAGTTCGTCGGCCGGATCATGAGGGTCGTGCGGCAGAACGCTCCGAACGATCCCATCAACCGAGGGGTAGTGGTGTTCCACGCTGGCGCCAACTGCGCCCAGCGTTGGGCGGACTTCCAGAGCTACACTGACGCCGACAAGCAGTTCTTCGATGAATTGCTCCCCATGGAGGGGCTGGACTTCTCCAGCCGCGGCGAGATCGAGGTCCAGCCTGGCTTCCGGGATGCGGGCGAGGATCTGGAGGTAAGGTCTCAGTCCGAGGTCCACGTTCAGGAGATCCCGCTGATCGAGGAGGACGAGGAAGCGCTCGCCTTGATCAGACAGCTTCGCGACCGGGGATATGACTCTGAAGCCGTTGCGGGCGCCATGCGCCGGCTGGAACCGGTGCACGTGAGCCGCGTCCGTCAGAGGCAGGCCTCGCGAAGCGCTCTCGAATCGCGCGTCCAGATGGAGGTGGGCCGCATCTTCGCCGACCGCGGCATCAAACATCAAGGCCGTGACCTCGATCGCCGGCGGCTCGGTCGGCCGAACTTCGTCATCATGAAATCTGCGATCGACCGGCAGATCCAAGCTCTGTTGGGGGTCGGCTCCGGAGAGCGTAGCGAGCTATCGCAGCAGCAGCTCGACGATATCGAAGGGCAATTCAGCGACATCGTGTCCCGCGCCATCGCGGAGGTGTTCGATGCCTAGGATACGATCGCTCGTCACAACCATCCAGATCGACGTGGTTCAGCGCGCCCACAACTGCCAGGGCAATTCAGCCCATCGGCTTTCGAAGGGAGATCGCCGCATGGCGGTGCGCAAGCAGCGCGGCTGGGACAACTATTGCCTAGACTGCGGCAGGCGCATCCTCGAACGGGACGCGTCCAAGATCGCATCTTATCTCCAGTTCATCGCCGATGGCGGCACCGTCGAGGCCGACCTTGCCGGTGACGAACTGGCATGATCGGCTCTTTGGTCCACAGCCTCCTCGAACTCGGCCATGCTACGTCGCAGAACCTCGAATTCGCGCATCGGGAAGACGTCCACGTCAGCTATGGCGAGGAAACGATCACCGAGACGAATCTGCTGGAACTCCGGCGGAGACATCCGGACCGAGTCCAGCTTCGGACATTTGGAAAGAAGCATGAAGCGCTGAATGGCGCAGACTGGGAATGGCATATCCTTGGTCGGAGACGCCGGTTCTCAATGCGAGTGCAAGCAAAGCGCCTCCAAAGGGACGGTGTCCTAAAAATCCCCCATCGTGTCCAATCGTCCGGCCGCCAGCAGATCGACCTTCTGATCGCCGACGCCCATCTGCGCGGACTGAGGCCAGTCTATTGTCTCTATGCCCCGGCGAGCCGACAAACTCGGTGGAAAGCGCCCAGTCCGTGGTCTGGCTTTGAACGGTTCGAGCACGGGTGCCTTCTGGCCAGCGCTCATTCAGTCCTGGCGAAGAGTCCGACCGGATTGGAAGATGTTGAGGACCACTGCGTCCCATGGCACTTTCTCGCCGAGCGCCAGTCGTTCTATCAAAGGCGCTTTCAGGATACGGTGTTTACCGATCAAACTGGTTCGAACCTTAGCTTTCTCGCCACGGAACTGGCCGCTCCTCAGCACATTGGCGCGTCCGAATTTATCGACGGCAGCGACGAGTTTCCGACACTCGCCGAGCTCAACGAGGGCAAAACTGTAGCGAGTGGAGAAGGTATCTCTGATGAAATCATGCCCGCCGAAATGTTACCCGCTCACTACCTCGAACGCGGCATTGTGGGCGTGCTCACTATAGACACCCGCGACTGGCTGCCGATTGAACGGCAAGCCGAAAGGCGTTCCGAATGAGTGTCGGTAGCGGATAGTGGAATTCTATGGGGCAATTAACTCCGCCGCGTTGCCTTAGGGTTACCCGTCCATATGCCTGCTGCAAGATCGTCCTGCCGCGCCTCCGCTACGGGCCGTAAGCGATCTTCAGCCAACCTTGCCTTGCAATGTCCGCTTCCGGGCGAGCGCCGAACGGCGGCAAATGGCGCGAGCCGGATTCAGTCGACCTTTCCTGCCCAATTTACGGCCGTGCTAACGGGCCGGTCACACAGAGCGCTTCTGGAACGACGCTTGCGGCGGTGGCGGTCCGCCTCCTACTATGCAGTTGGGGAACCAGAGCTAGAAATCAGCCTTACCGAGGAAACGGCATGTCGGATGCCTTGCGCATCGCGCATGGAGCCTTTGGACGGGTGGCGCTGCTGGACATGGACCGGAGCCTGGTCCGGCACGCGCATCCGCATTGCCACGTGCTGCTCAAGGTCGATGGCGACGACACGCAGTTCCTGGTCGGCGACCATGTCGCGCCCCTGACAGATGACCTCGCCGTGCTGGTCAACGCCTGGGAGAGCCACGCCTATATCCACGACCCGCGGCGAAAGAACGCGCTAATTCTGGCGCTCTATATCGAACCCGACTGGCTGCGCAGCTTCAGGCCAAACTGGGCCGCTAGCGGCGCTCCGGGCTTCTTCGAACACTCGGCCGGCCAGGTCACCGCCCATATCCGCCAGACCGCGCTCGATCTCGCAGCCGAGATGGTTCACGAGCCTGGCGCTTCGCGCCGGCAGGAGGCCCTGCTGTCGGAACTGATGATCGCGGTGATCGAGCGCTTCACGCCCTGGCGCACGATCGGTGCTTCGCTGCGCGAGATCGCGCGTGCCAATGCGGTCGACTGGCGTGTCGGCAAGGCGATTTCGCTGATGCGCGCCGATCTCGCGGCGCCGCTGAACGTCGACAGGCTGGCGAAGGAGGCGGGTCTGTCGCGGGCGCACTTCTTCCGGGTCTTCGAGAGTTCGACCGGGGTGACGCCGCATGTCTTCCTGAACGTCGTCAAGGTCGAGATGGCGGTCGGCGCGATCGTCGAGGGCGACGAGACCTTCTCGGCGATATCCGACCGGCTCGGCTTCAGCGTACCCGCCCACTTCACCCGCTTCTTCCGCGATCATTGCAGCGTCGCGCCCAGCGCCTTCCGGCAGGTGGCCCGGCTGGGCCGGTAGACCGCGCCTGCCGACGCGTCTTTTCGAGACTTTTCGGTAAGTCGCGAGACCCTGCGGGATCGCGTGCCGCGTGCCGATCGCCGAGCCTTCCTCCCAGACGCCCCTCGAGAGCGCGTCATCGGGAGCGAGCGTCGGTGCGGCCAGAGACCATGTCATGGACGGGACAATCGGTAGAGCGCGTCGAGGACGCGGCCCTGCTGACCGGCCGCGGCCGTTTCATCGACGATCTCGGCGTCAGGCCCGGCACGCTTCATGCCGCCATCCTGCGTTCGCCCCATGCCCATGCCGATATCCTTGCCATCGACACAGCGGCGGCAGCCGCAATGCCGGGCGTCGCCGCGATCGTCACAGGCCGTGACCTCGCCAGGCTGACGACGCCGATGGTCGCCGGGCTGAAGGTCGCGGTCGAGAACTGGGCGATGGCCGTCGAGCGCGTACGCTATGTCGGCGAGCCCGTCGCGATCGTCGTCGCGCGAGATCGCTATCTCGCCGAAGACGCGCTGGACCTCATCGACGTCGAATACGCAGCCCGCGCCTGCGTCGTCGATCCGCTGGCGAGCCTTGCAGCCAACGCGCCCATGCTCCACGACAAGGCCGGTGCCAATCTCGTCAGCGACCGCCGCTTTCGCTATGGCGAGCCCGAGGCCGCTTTCGCGGACGCGGCGCATGTCATCAGCGCCTCCATCGCCTATCCGCGCAACACCGGCTCGCCGATGGAGACCTTCGGCGTCGTCGCCGATTTCGATCCCCATGAGGATGCCTACGAGATCCTCGCCAATTTCCAGGGGCCGTTCAGCATCCACGCGGTGATGGCGCGCTGCCTGAAGGTGCCCGGCAACCGGCTGCGCCTGCGGATGCCGCCGGATTCGGGCGGCAGCTTCGGCGTCAAGCAGGGCGTCGCGCCCTATGCCGTGCTGATTGGCGTCGCCGCGAGAATGGCCGGTGCGCCGGTCAAATGGATCGAGGATCGGCTCGAGCATTTGAGCGCCGCTGTGGCCGCGACCAACCGCGTCACCACGCTGAAGGCCGCCGTCACGAGGGAGGGGCGCATCACCGCGCTCGACTGGGACCAGGTCGAGGATTGCGGCGCCTACCCGCGCGCGCCCGAGCCCGCCACGCTCTACCGCATGCACGGCAACATGACCGGTGCCTACAACATTCGAAACCTCGCGATCCGCAACCGCGTCGTCCTGACCAACAAGGCCCCCACCGGCCTGGTGCGCGGCTTCGGCGGACCGCAGGTCTATTATGCGCTGGAGCGGCTGATGCAGCGCATCGCCGTGGAGCTCGGGCTTGATCCGCTGGCCGTGATCCGCACCAACCTCATTCGAAGCGGGGCGTTTCCCTACCGCACCGCATCCGGCGCGCTCTACGATTCCGGCGACTATCTGAGGGCCGTCGACCTCGCCGCGGCCGAGGGCAGGCTCGCCGCGCTGGAAAGGCGCCGCGACGAAGCCCGCGCTGCCGGCAGGCGCTACGGCATCGGCTTTGCGGCCGCCGTCGAGCCCAGCGTCTCCAACATGGGCTACATCACCACCGTGCTGACCGCGGCGGAGCGCCGCAAGGCCGGCCCCAAGAACGGCGCGCAGGCGACGGCGACCGTGTCGCTCGACCCTGTCGGCTCGGTCAGCGTGCATGTCGCGTCCGTGCCGCAGGGACAGGGCCATCGCACGGTGCTGGCGCAGGTCGTCGCCGATGTCTTCGGCCTGCCGCGCGAGGCCATCAGCGTGGTCGCCGATCTCGACACCGGCAAGGACGCCTGGTCGATCGCGTCGGGCAATTATTCGAGCCGCTTCGCCGCTGCGGTCGCCGGCACGGCGCATCTGGCGGCAACCCGCCTGCGCGACAAGCTGGCTGCGATCGCAGCCAGCCAGCTCGATGTCGCGCCCCAACAGATCGGCTTTGCGGGCGGTGCCGTGTTCGCCAGGGGCGATGCAGCCAGGACATTGCCCTTCGCCCGGGTCGCCGCGCTGTCGCACTGGTCGCCCGCCCTGCTTCCCGCCGGCATCGACCAGGCGATCCGCGAGACCGCGTTCTGGACGCCGCCCGAGCTGTCGGCGCCGACGGAGGATGACGCGGTCAACTCCTCGCTCTGCCACGGCTTCATCTTCGACATGGCCGGCGTCGAGGTCGATGTCGACACCGGCAAAGTCCGCATCGACCGCTACGTCACCATGCATGATTGCGGCCGCGTCCTGCATCCCGGCATGGTCGACGGGCAGATCAGGGGCGGCTTCGCACAGGCGCTCGGCGCGACCTTCTACGAGGAACTCGCCTATGCCGACGACGGCGCCTTCCTGACCGGGACCTTCGCCGACTATCTGCTGCCGACCGCGACCGAAACGCCAGATATCGAGATCCTGCACATCGAGACGCCGTCGCCCTTCACGCCGCTAGGCGCCAAGGGCGTCGGCGAAGGCAACTGCATGTCGACGCCCGTCTGCCTCGCCAATGCGGTCGCCGACGCACTCGGCGTCGCGGATTTGGACCTGCCGCTGACGCCGGCGCGCGTCGCCGCGCTCGTCGCTACTGCAGAGCCTGCACGGCCCAAAGGCCAGGACGGCCGGGCGGCGGCGCCGGGCACGGCCAGGCCGGGCGACCGCACGCTTCGCGGCGAAGGACAGGCCATGGTCGCGGCCACGCCGGAAGCGATCTGGGCGATGCTGCTCGACGCGGACCAGCTGGCGTCGATCATCCCCGGCTGCCACGGCGTCAAGAAACTCTCGGAGACGCATTTCAAGGCCGATGTGACGCTGGGTGTCGGCCCGGTGAAGGGCCGCTACAAGGCCGAGATCCGGCTGTCGGATCTCGATGCGCCCAAGGCCGCGACACTGACGGGCTATGTCTCCGGCGCGCTCGGTACCGGCGGTGGCTCCGGCCGCGTGACCCTGTCGTCCGGCGAGGGCGGGCTCACGATGATCTCCTATACCTACGAGGCGGCCGTCGGCGGCAAGGTCGCGGCCATCGGCGGTCGTCTGCTGGACGGCGCGGCCAAGGCGATCATCGGGCAGTTCTTCGCGGCGCTCGCGCGTAAGGCCACCCCCGCCAGCGCCAAGACCGGCTTCTTCGCCCGCCTGTTGCGGAGGCGCGCATGAAGCCCGCCGCCTTCGACTATATCCGGGCCGTCGATCTCTCCGAGGCGCTCGATGCGCTCGGGCAGCATGGATCGGACGCCCGCATCATCGCCGGCGGCCAGTCGCTGCTGCCGATGCTGAACATGCGGCTGGCGAAGCCTGCCGTCCTGATCGACGTGATGGGCATCCACGGTCTCGACGTGGTCCGGCGCGAGGGCGATGCGCTCGTCGTGCCCGCCGGCGTGCGGCAGGCCGCGCTGATGCGGCGGCCGAACCTCGCTGCCGAGCAGCCGCTGCTGGCGGTCGCGCTGCCCTGGCTCGGCCATTACCAGACGCGGGCGCGCGGCACCGTCTGCGGCTCCGCCGCCCATGCCGATCCGAGTGCCGAGATCCCGCTGTGCCTCGTGGCGCTCGACGGCGAGATCAGGCTGCGCTCGCGCAGGAAGAGCCGCAGCGTGAAGGCGAGCGAATTCTTCGCCGGCATGATGGTGACCGACAAGGGCGACGACGAGCTGATCGAGGCCGTCGCTTTCCCCGTCGCCAGGCGCGGCACCGGCCATGCCTTCCGTGAGGTCGCGCGCCGCCACGGCGATTTCGCCATCGTCGGCTGTGCCGCTATCGCGACGGCCGATGCGATCCATGTCGCCATCGCAGGCGTCGCCGACACGCCGCAGCGCCGAAGCTTCCCGCTGCTCGACGGGGCTGCCCTGTCGGACGCGCTCAACGCCTTCGCCTGGGATCTCGATGCCCGCGACGACGTCCACGCGACCGCGCGGCTGCGGCGCGACCTCGTGCGGTCGCTCGGCCGCGACACGATCGCGGAGGCCCTGTCATGTCGCGCCTGAACGCCAGCGCGCGCCACCGCGTCGCCTTCACGCTGAACGGCAGGCCGGTTTCGCTGGAGGCCGAGCCGCGCCTGCTCGCGACCGATGCGCTGCGGCACGGTCTCGGCGCGACCGGCACCCATGTCGGCTGCGAGCACGGCGTCTGCGGTGCCTGCACCATCCAGATCGACGGAGAGCCGGCGCGTGCCTGCCTGACGTTCGCGGTCCAGCTCGAAGGCCGCGATGTCACGACGGTGGAAGGCCTGAGCCCCGCCGCCGACAGGCTGTCGGTGATGCAGGCCGCCTTCCGCCGTCACCACGCGCTGCAATGCGGCTTCTGCACCGCCGGCATCCTGATCTCGCTCGACGCATTCCTGCGCGAGCGGCCCGATCCGAGCGAGCAGGAGCTGCGCGAGGTCCTCGGCGGGCATCTCTGCCGCTGCACCGGCTACACGCCGATCGTCCGGGCGGCGCTCGACGCCGCCGCGCAGCTACGCGCCGCGTCTTGTCCGGAATCCGCCCATGTTTGACCTCGGCACCAGCTTCATGGCCAGCGTCGCGCGCGATCCAGGCGCGCTCGCCATCGTCGATGGCGATGTCCGGCTGAGCTATGGGCAATGGCTCGAGCGCATCTCGTCGCTCGTCGCGGCCTTCGACGGCATGGGGCTGAGGGCGGGCGATCACCTCGTCACCGTTCTGCAGAACCGCTGGGAGGCTGCGACCCTGCACTGGGCCTGCCAGTTCGCGGGCCTGACGATCGTGCCGATCAATTGGCGCGCCAAGGCCGAGGAGATCGATTTCGTCATCGAGAACTGCGGCGCGAGGGCGATCGCGTTCGAGGCGGTGGCAGAACAAGCGCTGACGGAAAGCCGGCTGGGCCGGTCTGTCCCGCGCATCGCCGTCGGTCCTGACGCGGGGACGGCTGAGGTGACCTTTGCCGAGATGGTGGCGCTGCCGGTTCCGTCCGCCATGCCGCGCGCCGCCGCCGATGCCTGGTCGCTGATGCTCTACACCTCGGGCACCACGGCCAGGCCCAAAGGCGTGCCGCGCCGGCACCGGGCCGAGCGCGTGGCGGGCCTCGCCCATGTCGCCCAAAACCTCTACGCGAACGGCGAGCGCACGCTCGGCGTCATGCCGCTCTATCACACCATGGGCGTGCGCTCCCTGATCGCCATGTCGCTGATCGGCGGCGTCTTCGTCTGCCTGCCGCGCTTCGATGTCGGCCACGCGCTGGCCCTGATCGAGGCGGAGGCGATTACCAATCTCTATCTCGTACCAACGCTCTATCACGACGTCGTCAACCACCTGCGCTTCGCGCAGACGGACGTCTCCAGCGTCCGCAAGCTCGGTTTCGCCGGCGCGCCGATGACCGACGGATTGCTGCGAAAGCTCACCGACGCCTTTTCGCCCGAGCTCTTCGTCAATCACTACGGCTCGTCCGAAATCTACACCTTCACGATCAACCAGAAGGCCGCAGACAAACCCGGCTCAGCCGGAAAGGCCGGGTTGAACCAGCTCATCCGCGTGGTGAAGCTTGGCGCCGCCTCGGCCCATGATCTCGCTCGTCCCGGCGAAGAGGGCGAGATCGTCGCCCTGGCTTCCAGCGACGAGGCTTTCGAGGGCTACTGGAAGCGCCCGGAAGCCGACGCGAAGTCCCTGCGCGACGGCTGGTACTTCACCGGCGACACCGGCTATTTCGACGTCGAGGGCGACCTCTACGTCTCCGGCCGCGTCGACGACATGATCATCACCGGTGGCGAGAACGTCTCGCCGGTCGAGATCGAAAGCTGCCTCTCGCTGCACCCCGGCGTCTCCGAGGTCGCCGTCGTCGGCCTGCCCGACGAGCGCTGGGGCAAGATCGTCGTCGCCTTCGTCCAGCGCGCCGGCCCGGTCACCGCCGACGAACTCGACCAGCATTGCAAGTCGGCGGGACTGGCCAACTTCAAGCGGCCGCGGCGCTTCGAATTCGTCGCGGCGATCCCGAAATCGCCGGTCGGCAAGCTGCTGCGCCGCCAGCTCGTGGCCGGCGAATACGAGCCCGAGCAACCCGGCCTCGCCGCCGAATGAACCCCCTCACACCCGCTCCGCCCGAAAGGCCCGCCCGATGAACGCCAGCGCTTCGATCCATCCCGCATTGACCGATCTCGACGGCTTCACCGTCGAGATCGACCCGGCCCGCGAGCGTGCCGACATCGTCCTCAACCGGCCGCCGATGAACGTGATCTCGATGCCGCAGCGCGACCAGCTGCGGAAGGTGTTCGAGACGCTGGACGAGGACGACCGCGTCCGCGTCATCGTGCTGCGCGCCATCGGCGAGAACTTCTCCTCGGGCGGCTACATCAAGGGCTTCCTCGAGGCCTCGCCCGAGCATGTCTCCAAGCTCGCCTGGAACATCGCCGCACCCGCGCGCTGCACCAAGCCGGTGATCGTCGCCAATCGCGGCTACGCCTTCGGGGTCGGCTTCGAGATCTCGCTCGCCTGCGATTTCCGCATCGTCTCGGAGACCTGCCGATACGCGCTGCCCGAGCAGAAGCTCGGCCAGATTCCCGGCTCCGGCGGCTCGGCCCGTCTGCAGAAGATGGTCGGCATCACCCGCACCAAGGACATCGTGATGCGGTCCAAGCGCATCTCCGGGAAGCAGGCGCTGGACTGGGGCGTCGCCACCGAATGCGTGCCCGATGCCGAGCTCGAAGCAGCGACCGACCGGCTCGTCGACGAACTGCGCGGCTTCTCGCCGATCGCCCAGCGCACCGCCAAAAAACTCCTCAACGACACCGAGGACTCGACGCTCGCCATCGCGATCGAGCTGGAGGGTCACTGCTACAGCCGCCTGCGCCAGTCCGACGATTTTCGCGAGGGCGTCGAGGCCTTCCACGCCAAGCGGGCCCCGAAATTCCTGGGGAGCTGAGACACGCCCGCGGCGAAGGACACGCCGCGGGATCGCCGACGCCGTCCGACAACAAGAAGCCAGAAGGGAAACGACCATGAAGACCGCGACCATCATGACATTCACAGCCGGCCTGCTCGCCGCCACTACCCTCGCCAGCGGCGCATTCGCCCAGTCGGGACCGATCAAGGTCGGCGTCGTCACCCCGCTCTCGGGCACCTATACGCCGATCGGCCAGCAGGTCCGCTGGGGACTCGAACTCGCGGCTAAGGAAATCAACGCGGCCGGCGGCATCGCCGGGCGGCCGGTCAATCTGCTGTTCGAGGACGAGGAGGCCAACCCCTCCGTCGCCGTTCAGAAGGCCGAGAAGCTGTTCCAGGTCGAGAAGGTCGATTTCCTGACCGGCACGGTGAATTCCGGCTCGACGCTGGCCGTCGCCCAGCTCGCCGAGCGCAACGCCAAGCTGGCGGCGACGACGGTGTCCTTCGCCGACTCGATCACCACCGACAAATGCTCGCCCAACATGTTCCGGGTGAACGCGCGCGCCGAGCAGCAGTCGGTGGCGCTCGCCGCCTGGCTCGCCAAGGAGAAGCCCAAGGCCAAGGTCTATTATCTCGGTCCCGACTACGAGATGGGCCGCTCGACCGTCGCCGCCTTCAAGAGCAGCGCCGAAAAGACCGGCTCGGCGACCGGCGGCGAGGTGTTCGCACCGCTCGATTCCAAGGACTATACCCAATATTTCGGCCAGATCCGCGCAACCCGGCCACAGGTGCTCTACACCTCCGTCGCCGGCAACGACACGGTGCGCCTGCTGACGCAGCTCCAGGATTTCGGCCTGCTGACGGGGCTGACCGTCGTCGGCGCGTCGGGCACCGTGACCTCGCAGAACATCACGGCGATCGGCGCGGCCGCGGAAGGCTTCGCCACCGGCGTCGGTTACTCGCCGCAGATAGATTCACCCGAGAACAAGACGTTCGTGGCGGCGTTCCGCGCGGCCAACAAGACCGATCCCGACCTCTACGGCGCCGACAGCTACGGCCTGCTCTTCGCCTACAAGGCCGCCGTCGAGAAGGCGGGCTCGACCGAGACCGGCAAGGTCCGCGAGGCCTTGCGCGGCCTGACCTGGCAGACGCCGCAAGGCGCCAAGACCATCCGCGCCGGCGACCATCAGGCCATGCAGCCGATGTATGTGGTGCGCGTCACCAAGGGCAAGTTCGACATTGTCGACAAGGTCTCCGCCGAGAACGCGATCGGACCCGACGCCTGCACGCGCTTCTGAGCGCCGCCAACAGGCCTCCTCCCCACCGGGAGGAGGCTTCGTGTCGCGTCCCGCAGAGAGGCTCCGCCATGTCCCCGATCGACTACCTCCAATTCGTCCTCGCCCCGCAGGTCGTGAACGGGCTCGCGCTCGGGGTCGCGGTCGTGCTGGTGGCGCTGGGGCTGACCATCATCTTCGGCATGCTCGACGTCATCAACATGAGCCATGGCGAGTTCTACGCAATCGGCGCCTATGCGGCGCTGGCGCTCGGTGCGGCCGGCATCGGCTTCTGGTTCCTGCTCGTCCTGGTGCCGGTGCTGATGGTGCCGCTGGGCATGGCGGCCGAGCGGCTGCTGATTCGGCCGGTCTTCGACACGAAGGACAGGCACGTCACCACGCTGCTCGTGACCTTCGGGCTGGGCCTCATCGTCGAGGACGTGCTGAAGATCGTCTTCGGCGCCAACACCCAGCGCCCGCCGACCCCGATCCCCGGCGCGACCGAGATCTTCGGCATCATCCTGCCGAACTACCGGATCTTCCTCATCCTGGTCGGCGCGGCGATCGTGCTCGGCGTGGCCTATGTGGTCTACCGGACGCGGCTTGGCGCGATGGTCCGCGCGGCGGCCTTCGACCGCAACATGGCCGCCTCGCTCGGCGTGCCGGTGTCGCTGGTCTATGCCGGCACCTTCGCCTTCGGCGTCAGCCTCGCGGGGCTCGCCGGCGTGCTGCTGGCGCCGATCTATTCGGTGTTTCCGACCATGGGGCGCGACTTCATCCTGCTCGCCTTCACGGTCGTGATCGTCGGAGGGATGGGCTCGATCTGGGGCGCGGTCGTCGCCGGCCTCCTGCTGACGCAGGTGCAGGCGCTGGCGAGCCTCGTGATCTCGCCGGTCTGGACCGACCCGATCGTCTTCGGAACCATGGTCGCCTTTCTCGTTTTCCGCCCGCAGGGCCTGTTCGGGAGGCTCGGCCATGCATGACCGGCTGACGCAATCCATGCGCGCGAGCCATTGGCTCGCGGTGCTCCTCGTCCTCGCCGCGCTGGGGCTTGCAGCCATCGGCGCCACGACCGGCGACACCTTCTATCTGCGGCTCGGCACGGAGGCGCTGATCTTCGCCGGCCTCGCCCTCTCGGTCGATCTGCTGCTGGGATATTCCGGCGCGCTTTCGCTGGGCCAGGCGCTTTATTTCGGCATCGGCGCCTATGTCTCGGCGCTGACCTTGATGAAAGTACCGTCCTTCTGGCTCGCCATGGGCGCGGCCCTTGTGGCGTCGCTGATGGCCGCCGTCATCGGCGGGCTGATCGCCAACCGGGTGCGCGGCGTCTATTTCGCGCTCATCACCTTCGGCTTGGCGCAGGTCATGGCCAAGGTCGTCTACAACACGCGCGAACTGGGCGCCTCCGACGGCATGATCGGCATCCCCGTGATCGAGGTCGGACTGGGACCGATCTCGGTCTCGGCAGGCAGTCCCGTCGGCTTCTTCCTGATCGTGCTCGCCATCATCATGAGCCTCTATGTGCTGACGGCCTACCTGCTCGACACCCCCTTCGGCCGCGTGCTGACCGCGCTGAAGGCGAACGAGCGGCGGGTGCCGTTCCTCGGCTATTCGGTCTGGCGCGCGCGCATGGCGGCCTATGTCCTGGCCGGCGCGATCGCGGGCCTGTCGGGCGCGCTCTATCCGATGCTTCGCGGTTTCGTCTCGCCGGAGCTGATGTTCTTCGCCACGTCGGGCAATGCGGTGATCTCGGTGGTGCTCGGCGGTGTCGGCACGCTGATCGGGGCGATCTACGGCTCGGTCCTGCTGATCATCCTGAAATCGATCATCGGCAGCTGGACCGAGCACCATCTCATCGTCATCGGCCTGCTCTTCATGCTGTGCGTGATGTTCCTGCCCAAGGGACTGGTCGGAGTCGTGCGTCCCCGCATCGAAGCCTCGCTCTCGCGCCGCCGCCTCGACCCCGATGACGCGGCAGGTCCCGCGGCGCTGCCTGCGATCGCCGCCGAAATCGAGAGGCCCGCCCGATGACGCCCGTCCTCGACATTCGCGACCTCGGCATCGCCTTCGGCGGCCTCAAGGCCGTCGACCAGGTTAGCTTCCAGGCGCAGCGCCACAAGATCACGACCGTGATCGGGCCCAATGGCGCCGGCAAATCGACGCTGTTCAACCTGATCAGCGGCGCGCTGAAGCCCCATCGCGGCCAGGTCGTGATCGACGGCGTCGACATGACCGGGGCTGCTCCCGAGCGCGCCAAGGCGGCGGGGCTTTCGCGCTCCTTTCAGATCACCAGCCTGTTTCCGGAGCTCACCGTCGCGGAGAACCTCAGGCTGGCGGCGCAGGTGCTCGAGCCGGCCGGGCGTGCCTTTCTTCCGGTCGGCCGCTCGACGCGGGCACTCGCCAAGACCGGCCAGATGCTGGAGCGCTTCCAGCTCGCCCGAAAGCGCGACGAACTCGCCGGCAATCTGTCCCATGGCGACCAGCGCCGGCTCGAGATCGCGGTCTGCCTCGCCTCGGAGCCCAAGATCCTGCTGCTCGACGAGCCGACGCAGGGGATGAGCCATGGCGACACGGCCGACACCGCAAAGCTCGTCCGCAGCCTGACCGAGGATGTGACGGTGCTGCTGATCGAGCACGATATCGGCCTCGTCATGAGCCTGTCGGACCATGTCGTCGTCATGCATCAGGGCCGCAAGCTCGCCGAGGGAGCGCCCGACGCGGTGCGCGCGAACCCGCCTGTCCAAGCCGCCTATTTCGGACATCACTGAAATGCTCCAGATCAGCGGACTTCACAGCCATTACGGCCTCAGCCACGTCATCCAGGGCATCGACATCGCTGCCGCGCCGGGAGAGGTGATCGGCATTTTCGGGCGCAATGGCGTCGGCAAGACGACTCTGCTCAAGACCATCGCAGGCTGGGTCCGGCCCAGCGAAGGCGCGATCACGCTCGATGGCCGGACGCTGACAGGCTTGACGCCCGACAGCATCTGCCATGCCGGCGTCGGCTTCGTGCCGGAGGATCGGCGCATCTTTCCGGGCCTGACCGTCGAGGAGAACCTGTCGCTGGGGCTGCTCCAGGTGAAGGGCCGATCCTCAAGGGACGAAAGGCGCGTGATCGAGGGAATCTACGACCGCTTCCACCGCCTCGGCGAGCGGCGCCACCAGCTCGGCACGACCCTGTCGGGCGGCGAGCAGCAGATGCTGGCGATGGCGCGCGTCATGGTCGGCCGGCCGCGCCTCGTCCTGATCGACGAGCCGAGCGAAGGACTGGCCCCGATGATCGTCGCCGAAATCTTCGCGATCGTCCGCGAATTGCGCGACCAGGGCGCTATCGTCCTGCTGGTCGAGCAGAACGTGCATGAGGCGCTGTCGGTCGCCGATCGTTTCCATGTCGTCGAACGCGGCCAGATCGTCTTCAGCGGCGACGCCGAGCATCAGCCGGATCGCAAGCGACTGCTGGAACTCATCGCGGTCTAAATCAAAGCGCCGCTATCGGTCGCCCAAAAAACTCTTGGCGCCTTATGCTTGAGCCTGTTGGCTTCGCGCTGCGCTGCAATGTCTGCTTAATGGCAGAGAAGCAATGGCAGGAAATGGCGCCGGGGAGACGCGAAGGCGTTGCCTGCCGCCCTTGGTCGAGCAAACCGAAAGTTACAGCCCGATCGGCCCATTGGAAAATATGCAGCGCGGACGGCGGATCGGGCGGTTGCACGGCAACTTTCGTGGCCTCGCGTCCATGAATCGATCTACAGCTGCCGACAAGACGGCCGAACGAGGCGTGCGTGCCGCATTCGAACAATGCTGTGGCGCGTCAGGCATGCTCGGCACTCGGTGGGATCGGTTCGGAGTGCATCGCAGCGACCCGTGCCTTCAAAGCGGCCAATTCATCTTCGACGCGGCGCAGTCTGGCCTCGTCGATTGCAACGCGGCCTTTATCCAGCGCGGCCAGCGCCTCGCCGTAGGCCCTTAGTTCCGCGGCTAAGCCCGACCAGATCGTGCTCGTCATCGGCTGCTTCCGGCGAATGGGCCTATCACGCCTCACAGCCCGCTCTGCTTGCGCAGGCTCTTGTCGAAAGCCTCCGCCGGAACGAACCGGCGCAGCATGGCGACGCGTCCCGCCAGGCGCCCCGCGGTGTAACGGCGGCGCGGCCGTTCCGCTCCGGCGGCCTCGACAATGCGATCGGCCACGATCGATACGTCGTCTCCCGCCTCGTTCGCCATTCGCATCGCGGCGACGACCCGGGCGCGCATGTCGTCATAGGCTGCGATCGTCCCGGACGCCGGCGCGGTGTTGGCCTCGAACGATGTGCGCGTATAGGCGGGCTCGAGGAGGACGACACGGATGCCGAGTGACCGCACCTCATGGTCGAGAGATTCCGAATAGCCTTCGACCGCATGTTTCGAAGCGGCGTAGAGCGCGGCAAAGGGCGCCGGGATCAGTCCGAGCAATGAGCTGACATTGACGATCCGGCCCGAGCGCTGCCGGCGCATCGCGGGCAGGACCGCGTTCGTGACGCGAAGCAGACCGAAGAAATTCGCCTCGAACAGCTGCTGCGCCTGCGCCATCGACGCCTCCTCCGCCGCGCCGAACAACCCGACGCCGGCATTGTTGACGAGGAGGTCGATCCTCCCGGCATCCTTCAGGACCTGAGCGACGCAAGCCTCGACGGACACCGGATCGGTCACGTCGCAGGTCAGCATCCTGAAGGCTCCAGTATCGGCAGGCGCGGCGCTGCGCGTTGTGCCGTAGACGCGATAGCCGGCACGGCACAGCGCCTCGGCCGCGGCGCGACCGATACCTGAGGATGCGCCGGTGACGAGGGCAACCTTCTGGGCGTTGTTCATGCGGGAATGACCTCCAAGGAGACAGAGTTGGAAATTCGGACCTTCATGCCGACGCGTCGCACCAGCGGCGAAACAGCAAGCTCGCGTTGACGCCGCCGAAGCCGAAGCCGTTCGCCATGGCGAACTCCATCGCCGCCGCGCGCGCCTGGCCGGAAACGATGTCGATGCCGGCGGCAGCCGGATCAGGGGTCGTCTGGTTCAGGGTCGGCGGTGCGATCTGGTCCCTCAGGGCCAGGATGGCGAAGATCGCGCCCAGCCCTCCGGCGGCGCCCAGCAGGTGACCGGTGGCGGATTTAGTCGCGCTGACGCAGAGGCGGGGGTTCGCGCCGAACAGCATCCGGATCGTGGCGATCTCGCCGAGATCTCCGACCGGCGTCGAGGTCGCGTGGGCGTTGAGATGGTCGACCTCCGCCGGTGAAATCCCGGCCTGGGCGATGGCGATCTCCATGGCTCGCCGGGCGCCGCTGCCGTCCTCCGGGCCGGAGGTGATGTGATGGGCGTCGGCAGTCGTGCCGTAACCGACCAGCTCCGCGATCGGCTTCGCGCCCCGATCGAGCGCATGGTCGAGCGCCTCCAGGACGAGCAGCCCCGCGCCCTCTCCCATGACGAAGCCGTCGCGCCCGGCGTCGAAGGGACGCGACGCCTCGGCCGGCCTATCGTTGAAGCCGGTGGAGAGCGAGCGGGCGGCGGCAAAGCCGCCGAGCCCGACTTCGTTGATGCAGGCCTCCGTGCCGCCGCAGAGGGCGATATCCGCTTCGCCTCCACGGATCAGGCGGGCCGCGTCACCTATCGCCTGAATGCCGGCGGCACAGGCCGTGACGGGTGCGCCGATGGGGCCTTTGAAACCGTGGCGGATCGAAATCTGACCAGCGGCGAGGTTGACGAGAAACGAGGGCACCGTGAATGGAGACAGCCGGCGCACGCCACGCGTGTCGACCGTGCGCACTGCCTCGGTGATGGCAGGAAAGCCGCCGATGCCGGAGGCGATGACGGTCGCTGTCCTAGCCTTCCGCGCCTCATCCTGCGGAGTCCAGCCCGCCATGGCGATGGCCTCGTCGGCGGCTGCCAGGGCGAAGAGGATGAACCGGTCGATCTTGCGCTGGTCCTTGGCGGGGAGGACCCGGTTGGGGTCGAACCCGCCGACCGGGTCGTCATCCAGGGACGGCACGACGCCGCCGACTTTCGCCGGCAGGTCGCCGACGATGGCATCGGGGAGACGGCGCAAACCGGATTGGCCGGCGAGCAGGCGTTCCCAGGACCGGCCCACGCCGGAGCCGAGCGGGGTGACGGCCCCCATGCCGGTGATGACGATCCTACGCATCGGTTACGACCTTCACATCAGTGACATCCGATGACGGGCGGACGCGCTCGGGCCGATCACGGAAAGCCGGCGCGAAGGCCAGAAGCGCCAGCACGGCGGCTACCATCATCACGATGGCGAGCGATGTCGCAGCCGGGAACGGCAGAACGCTCGCCACGGTCGAGCCGAGCGCGGCGCTGCCCATCTGCAGGAAGCCGAGAAGTGCCGAAGCCGACCCGGCCTGATGCCCGAAGGGTTGCAGGGCGATTGCGGTGCCGAGCGGATTGATCAGCCCCATTCCGAGCAGCACGATCGAGATGGCCGACGTGAACGTGAGGTAGCTCGGCTGCCAGGCGACGGCGATCATGGCGAGCGAGCCGGCGGCAAAAACGATCAGCCCGAGGAGTCCGACTTCATGGCTGCCATGCCGGCGCGCCAGCCGAGGCGCCAGCAGGCCTGCCGCGAAGACGATCAGAACGGTCGCCGCGAAGGACAGACCCAGTTGCAACGGGGTCAATCCGAGCTGGCCCATCAGCACCCCAGGCGCCGCCGCGAAGAAACTGAAGAGGCCACCGAGAACCATGCTGACGGCCAGTGCCGGTCGGATGAAGCGGCGATCGATGGCGAGGGAGCGATAGGTCGCGGCGACGCTGCGCAAGGCGAGTTCGCTACGCGCGCCGACGGGATGGGTTTCGCCGACCCGCTTCATGTAGAGAATCGCGAGCGCCGCGGCGCAGAAGGCGACGAACAGGAAACTCATGCGCCAGCCGGATAGTTCGACGAGAACGCTCCCGAGCAGCGGCGAAAAACCGGGCGCGACGGCGCCGGCGATCATGGTGAGCGACAGCACCCTGCCCAGCGCCTCGCCCTGAAAGAGGTCGCGGGCGATGGCGCGGGCGAGCACCGAGGCGGCGCAGGCGCCCATGGCCTGGATGACGCGGCCCAGCACCAGCAGCCAAAAGCTGCCCGCCAGGGCCGCCACCAGACTGCCCGCGACGAATATGACCAGCCCCCCGAGGACCAGGCTGCGTCTCCCGAACCGATCCGAGAGCGGCCCGACAACCAGTTGGCCCAGGGCGAAGGTCAGGAAAAAGCTGCTCAGGAGCAGACCGAGCTGAGCGCCGGTCAGCCCGAGTTCGGTCCCCATCCGCGGGAAGGCCGGCAGGATGATATTCGTGGCAAGCGTCCCGATCGCAGCCAGACCGGCGAGGAGAATGACGATATCGCCGGTGACCTCACGAGCTGCGCTGGCAGCGGGGCCGTCGCCCACGCCTGGAAAAGGGCGCGGATGACTCAAATCCGCAGGGGCAGCCTTCATTGCATCCGCTCCGGCTGGACAATGGCCGCGTCGCCCTGGCGCCCGACATCCTTGCTGGTCACGCTGACAGCAGCCGTCTCCAGAAAGCGCCGTGCCAGAGTTTCGTCATTCACGGCCCTCGACAGGAGCAGCGCGCCGACCATCGTCGAAAGCACGACCATCGCCTCGTCTTCGCGTCCCTCGCCGAGCCATCCCGTGACCATGTCGAGATAGCCGAGCATTCCAGCCTCGAAGACGGCTTTGACGTCGGGACCCTGCCGCGCCGCGTCGGACCCCAGTGCAACGATCGGGCAGCCATCGGCGCGTTCGGCGGAATGGCCCTGGCTCAGATAGAACTCGCTCACCGCCCGCAAGCTATCGTCCGGCCGCGCCGCCGCCGCCTTCGACCAGCGCTCGGAAACGCTCTCCAGCGCGCGACGCGTCGCCAGCGCCACCAACTCGTCCTTCGACGCAAACTGCTTGTAGAAGCCGCCCTGTGTCAGGCCTGCTCCCGCCATCAGGTCCTTCAGGCCGATGCCGTCGAAGCCGTTCTCGCGAAACAGCCTGCTGGCCGTCTCGATCACCCGCTTCCTGTTCTCCGCCGCCTGTTGCCGTGACACTCGCATGCTGAACCTCAAAATTAGATTGCGTTCAAACTCTATATTCGGCATAGATGCCAAACGCAATCTATTTCGGTGAGGTTCATGTCTCGAAAATCCAAGCTCGCTTTGGCGGCGGGCGCCGTGACCCTCGCAGCCGCGGGCATCGCCGGCGCCATCATGCTGGTGGGGCCGAGATCCGCAGCCTCCGTGAAGGTCGATCCGCGCCAGGATGCACCGACCGTGCTTGTCTCGATCGCCAGCCCTGTCGTTCGCGCGGAGCGGCGCTTCACCGGCGTCATCGCGGCTCGGGTTCAGAGCAATCTCGGGTTCCGTGTTCCCGGGAAGATCGTCGAGCGGCTGGTCAATGTCGGACAGGCGGTGAAAGCCGGGCAGCCCCTCCTGCGGATCGACGAGACCGATCTGCGATGGGCCGTAACTGCAAAGCGCAATGCCGCCATGGCCGCCCGCGCCGTGCTCACCCAGGCCAAGGCGGACGAAGCGCGATACGCGGTCCTGGTCAAGAACGGCTTCGCCGCCAGCCCCCAGCGTTACGAACAGGCCAAGGCGGCATTGGACACCGCGACCGCGCAGGCTGCCGCGACCGATGCGGAGGCGAGGGTCGCGGAGAACGAACTCAGCTATGCCGTGCTCGTCGCCGATGCGGACGGCGTCGTCGTCGACACGGCGGGCGAGCCTGGCCAGGTCGTCACGGCGGGGCAGATCGTGATCCGGCTCGCTCAGGCCGGGCCACGGGAGGCGGTGGTGGCGTTGCCCGAAACGATGCGGCCAACGATCGGGTCAGTCGCGCAGGCAGCGCTCTATGGATCCTCCGGTCGGAGCATGACTGCCCGGCTGCGGCAATTGTCGGATTCCGCCGATCCGCAAACCCGGACCTACGAAGCCCGCTACATCCTCGACGGCGATGCCGCCGCAGCGCCGCTCGGCGCGACCATCACGATCGGCATCGCCGCAAGCGGGCCGGCAGCCGACATGGAGGTGCCTCTCGGGGCGGTCCTCGACGATGGACACAGGACCGGCGTCTGGCGGCTGGAACATACGGGGTCGCTCGTCACCTTCCAGCCGGTGCGTGTGGTCCGCGTGACCGGCGAGACCGCCATCGTCTCCGGGCTCGAGGCCGGCCGTCGGATCGTCTCGCTGGGAGCGCATCTCCTGCGCGAAGGCCAGCTGGTCAGGCCGTCCTCCAACATCGAGGCGGCCTCGCGATGAACCTCAATCTCTCAGCCATCGCCGTCCGCGAGCGGGCGGTGACCCTGTTCGCGATCATGCTGCTCATGGCCGCCGGCGCGTATGCGTTCGTCAAGCTCGGGCGCGCGGAGGACCCGAGCTTCACGATCAAGACCCTGACGGTCACCTCCGTCTGGCCGGGCGCGACGGCCCGCGAGATGCAGGATCTGGTCGCCGAGCCCCTCGAAAAACGGCTCCAGGAACTCGCCTGGTACGACCGTGTCGAGACGACGACGCGACCGGGCTTCGCGTACCTCACCGTCAACCTGAAGGATTCCACCCCGCCCGGGCGCGTGCAGGAAGAGTTCTATCAGGCCCGCAAGAAGCTCTCCGACGAGGCCAGGAACCTGCCGCAAGGCGTGCTCGGCCCCTTCGTCAACGACGAATACGCCGATGTCAGCTTCGCCCTCTACGCACTCAAGGCGAAAGGCCTGCCGATGCGGGAGCTGGCCCGGCAGGCGGAGGTCATCCGGCAGGATCTCCTCCACGTTCCCGGCGTCAAGAAGGTCAACATCCTGGGCGAGCGTCCCGAGCAGATCTTCGTCGAATTCTCCCATGAGCGGCTGGCGACGCTCGGCATCTCGGCCCAGGACGTCGTCTCGGCTCTGCAGCGCCAGAACACCGTGACGCCGGCGGGCACCGTCGAGACAAAAGGACCGCGCGTCTTTATCCGCGTCGATGGCGCCTATGACGGCATTCGCGCCATCGCCGACACGCCCATCGTCGCCGGCGGCCGCACGCTCAAGCTGTCCGACATCGCCGATGTCCGGCGCGGCTATGAAGATCCGCCCGGTTTCATCATCCGGCACCATGGCGAGCCCAGCCTGATGCTAGCCGCCGTCATGCAGGACGGCTGGAATGGGCTGGCGCTCGGCAAGGCGCTCGAAGCCAAGACCGGCGCCATAGGCCGGACGCTGCCGCTCGGCATCTCACTGGAGAAGGTGACCGACCAGGCCGTCAATATCGCCTCGGCCGTGGACGAGTTCATGATGAAATTCGCGATGGCGCTCGGCGTCGTGCTTCTCGTCAGCCTGCTCAGCCTCGGCTGGCGGGTCGGTATCGTCGTGGCGGCGGCGATCCCGCTGACGCTGGCCGTCGTGTTCTTCATCATGCTGGAGACAGGTCGCTTCTTCGACCGTATCACGCTGGGTGCGCTCATCCTCGCGCTCGGGCTTCTCGTCGACGACGCCATCATCGCCATCGAGGTGATGGTGGTGAAGATGGAAGAGGGCATGGATCGCATCAAGGCGGCCGCCTATGCCTGGAGCCACACCGCGGCGCCGATGCTCTCGGGCACGCTGGTCACGATCGCCGGCTTCCTGCCGGTGGGCTTCGCCCCTTCGACGGCCGGCGAGTATGCCGGCAACATCTTTTGGGTCGTCGGCTTCGCCCTGATCGTGTCATGGATCGTCGCGGTGGTGTTCACGCCCTATCTCGGCGTCAAGATGCTGCCGGAGATCAAGCCGGTTCCCGGCGGCCACGCGGCGATCTACGACACGCCAAACTACCGCCGCCTGCGCAAGCTCATCACCTTCGCAGTCGACCACAAATTTCTGACCTGCGCGGTCGTCGCCGTCGCCTTCGCGGTGTCCGGCGTCGGGATGGGCGGGCTGAAGCAGCAGTTCTTTCCGACATCGGACCGACCGGAGGTGCTCGTCGAGGTGCGTCTGCCCGAAGGCACCAGCATCGAGACGACGACGGCTGCGGTCGCGAAGATCGAGCGCTGGCTGGACGCGCAGCCTGAAGCCAAGATCGTGACGAGCTATATCGGCCAGGGCGCGCCGCGGTTCTTCCTGGCTCTGTCGCCCGAACTCCCCGACCCGGCCTTCGCCAAGATCGTCGTGCTGACGCCGGATGCAGGCACCCGCGAGACGCTGAAGCAACGCCTTCGGCAAGCCATCGCGCAGGGACTTGCGCCCGAGGCCTATGTCCGCGCGACGCAGTTCGTCTTCGGTCCTCCGTCGGTGTTCCCGGTCGAGTTTCGCGTGACCGGACCCGATCCGGCACAGCTCTATGAGATCTCGGAGCGGGCTCTGGAGATCATGCGCGGCGTACCCGACGTCAGGGAGGCCAATCGCGACTGGGGCAACCGCACGCCCGTGCTGCGCTTCGTGCCGGACCAGGACAGGCTCAATCTCATCGGACTTTCGCCGGCGCAGGTCAGCCAGCAGCTTCAGTTCCTGCTCAGCGGCGTCGCCGTCACGCAAGTTCGGGAGGGCATCCGCAATGTGTCCGTCGTGGCGCGCAGCGCCGGCCCAGAGCGCCTCGATCCGACCCGGCTCGCGGATTTCTCGTTGATCAGCCGTGATGGTCGCCAGATTCCGCTCGATCAGGTCGGGCATTCGGAAATCCGCTTCGAGGAGCCGATGCTGAAGCGCCGCGATCGCGTGCCCACGATCACGGTGCGCTCGGAGATCGATGAGGCGACCCAGCCTCCGGAAGTCTCCAAGCAGGTCCTGACCGCACTCCAGCCGCTGATCGCGTCGCTTCCAGCGGGCTACCGCATCGACATGGGTGGGTCGATCGAAGAAGCGGCCAAGGCCAACGACGCGCTGGCGAAAATCTTCCCGCTGATGATCGCCATCACCCTGATCGTGGTCATGCTGCAGGTGCGGTCGTTCTCGATGATGACGATGGTGCTGTTCACCGCGCCCCTCGGCCTGATCGGCGTCGTTCCGACGCTTCTCGCCTTCAACCAGCCCTTCGGATTCAACGCGATCCTGGGCCTGATCGGCCTGGCCGGCATCCTCATGCGTAACACGCTGATCCTCACCGACCAGATCCAGGAGAACAAGCTCGCCGGGCTGGACGACTACCATGCGGTCATCGAGGCGACGGTGCAGCGGACCCGGCCGGTCATCCTCACGGCGCTTGCAGCGGTGCTCGCCTTCATTCCGCTGACCCACTCGGTGTTTTGGGGCTCGATGGCCTACACGCTGATCGGCGGGACCGCCGTCGGCACGGTACTGATTCTGCTGTTCCTGCCGGCGCTCTACGCCGCCTGGTTCAGGATCTCTCCGACCCCGGCCAACCGGAGCCATGAGGCGCAGCCGGGCTTCGGACCGTTGCCCGCAGAGGTGCATGGCACGTCGAGTGAACGACCCGCCGACCATGAGGCGCTGCAGGAGCAACAAGCGATGGTATGATGCGGGTGGATGCGGCCTCCTCAGGGGGATGCACGATGCCGATTGAGCACCACAACGTCACTCTGCGTCAGCCGCGTCATATCTGGGCGATCCGAACGCGGCTTCAGCACGATCGTAGCGTACGTGACCTCGCGATGTTCAACCTGGCGATCGACAGCAAACTTCGCGGCTGCGATCTCGTTCGCCTTCGGATCAGCGATGTCGTGCTGGGCGGCACGGTGAGACTTCGGACTTCGATTATTCAGCAGAAGACCGGCCGGACCAGTGCCCTTCGAACTGACCGATCCAACGCGCGAAGCGCTGACCGCTTGGCTTCGGCGTCGACCATCCGTCGAAGCCGACTGGCTGTTTCCCAGCCGTAGCCACCAAGGCGACCACGTCACCACCAGGCAATATGGACACCTGCTCGATGACTGGGTTTCGCTGATTGGCCTCGATCCCGCTTTATACGGTACGCATAGTCTCAGGCGCACCAAAGTCGCACTGATCTACAAGCGCACCGGAAATCTGCGAGCCTGCCAGCTTCTGCTCGGCCATTCCATCGAGGTTGATGACGCTCTAATTTTGTCTGAACAGACCGATATCTGATCGAGACGGCGCGGCGGCCTCCGCCGCGCCGTAGCGGACCAAAAATCCAGCTGAACGTCGGCTTCTCGGCAGAGCACGAATGTCAGGAAGTGGCGCGCTGCAGATCAGCGGCATCGTGCTACGTAGTAAGCTGGGGACGGCATCCTGAAGGAGGATGCGCTATGTCGCCTGACTTCCAACAGAGCCAACAGCGTCCAGCCTGGAATACGGGGCGGTTGATCGGCCCAAAACCGCCACTGAAGCCACGTCATATCTGGGCTATCCGGACACGATTGCAGCATGATCATCGTGTGCGCGACCTTGCGATGTTCAATCTCGCGATCGACAGCAAGTTGCGAGGCTGCGATCTCGTCCGGCTTCGCGTAAGCGACGTCGCGCTGGGCGGGACGGTGAGGTTGCGAACCTCGATCGTCCAGCAGAAGACAGGCCGGCCGGTGCCATTCGAGCTGACCGATACCACGCGTGAAGCTCTGACTGCATGGCTTCGACGACGCCCCTGCGCTGCCAACGACTGGCTGTTTCCAAGTCGCAGCCGCACTGGCGATCACGTTACGACCAGGCAATATGGGCGATTGCTCGACGAGTGGGTCGCACTCATCGGCTTGGATCCCGCGCTCTACGGGACTCATAGCCTGCGGCGGACAAAAGTGACGCTGATCTACAAGCGCACCGGTAACCTTCGAGCCTGCCAGCTCCTCTTGGGCCATTCGAAGCTAGAAAGCACAGTGCGATACCTTGGCGTCGAGGTCGATGACGCCTTGATCCTCTCTGAGCAGACCGATCTCTGATAGCCAAACGGCGCGGCGGTGACCGTCGCGCCGTCACTTGCGTCAATGACGGTTCCAAACTGCCAGATGAGAAATGCGGAACGTCCGTTTCACGGTGCGGCATCCACGTCCCCTCGCGGCGCAATTCGATTGCCTGCGGCATCCGAGCCTATGATCCGGCCAGTCGCTGAGAAGACCGGCGGACCACCAGTTCGACGGGCAGGAGCCGCTCCCTGTCGACCGCCTGACGCGCGATCATGGCCATCAGGGTCTGTGCTGCGAGATTGCCGATCCGGCCCGTCGGGACGTGTACGGTCGTTAGTCCCGGCGACACATGCGCCGACATGTCCAATCCGTCGATCCCTACCACACTGAGGTCTTCGGGCACCGCCATGCCGCGTGCATGCGCCTCTTCGAGGCACCCGATCGCGAACAGGTCGATGCCTCCGATCAGCGCAGTTGGCGGGTCATCCAGCTCCAGCAGCATCGCGCAACCGGCTCGTCCGCCGGCGAGGGTCAGCGCCTGTTCGACGACCATGGAATCGGGCAGCGATAGCCCGGCCTCAACCAGCGGCGATCGTGCGCCGTCGAGCCGTGCCCTCTGGCGATCATTGAACTGAAGATGTCCGACGATCATGCCGATGCGGCGATGGCCGAGCCCGATCAGGTGCTCAGCCGCCAGGCGTCCGGCCAAGGCGTTGTCGATGGTGACGGCCGTGAAGTGTCCGTCCCCGCACCATGTCAGCACGACGGGCAGGCCGGACGCCTTCAGCAAAGCGGTGGTTTCCGGGGCCCGCTCCGCACCCACCAGCATCAGCCCATCGACACCGCGCCCGAGCAGGGCCCGAACAGCCTGTGTTTCGGCCGCGGGGCTGGCCTCGTGCGAGGCGACCAGCAGCAGATAGCCAGACTGCGCCAATGTGGCCTGCATCGCCTGCAGTGCTCGCGCGAAGATGGCGCTGTCCAGCGTGGGGACGATCGCGCCGATCGTCATCGAACGGCCAGACGCAAGCGCGCGCGCCGCGCCGTCGGGCAGGTAGCCCAGGCGCAGGGCGCTCGCCCTGACGCGGGCCAGAGTATCCGGCGAAAGCAGGTCGGGCTGGGCGATGGCGCGTGACACCGTCGCAGGCGACACGCCGGCGTCCCTGGCGACATCGCTCAGCTTGACGCGGCCTCCGCTCAAGATCGCTCTCCATGAAATTTCTTTCACACGGTCTAGCCGCGAAATCCCGGATCAACAAGCAGATCGAGAGAAGCGAGGAGAGTTTTCGGGAACGATTGACATCTTTGCGACGATCTGGGACGTTTGCTGAAAGCGCTTTCATCAGAAGAGTGCATTGGGAAACGCCATGATCGGAAGAGGGGCATGGGTCGGCTTGGGCTCGGTGGCGGCGGTGCTGCTGCTCTGGTTCGGCCTGACTACGGCGACGGGCCTCGTCTCGCCCGGCCGTTTTCCGTCGCCCGCGGATTTCTGGCTCTCGCTGAACCAGATCGCATCGCGCGGCTATGCCGGCGGCGGGCTCGCCGCCCATGCGTTCCAGAGCGTGAAGCTTGTGGTGATGGGCTTTCTCGTGGCGATCGCGACCGGCGTGCCGCTCGGTCTCTGGATGGGCTGGGACCGGCGGGCCGAGGCCGCGATCAACCCGATTTTCCTGATCATCCGCCCGATCCCGCCATTGGCCTGGATCCCGCTCGCCATCCTGTGGCTGGGCCTCGGCGACGGCGCCAAGATCATGGTGATCTGGTTTGCCGCCTTCGTGCCCTCGGTGATCAATTCCTTCGCTGGCGTGCGCAACATCGAACGTCCGATCATCGAGGCCGCGCAGATGCTGGGCACGCCGCGCTGGCGGATGGTCACGGAAATCATAGCGCCGGCCGCCGCGCCGATGATCTTCACCGGCTTGCGCCTGTCGCTCCAGGCCTCCTGGACCACGCTGGTCGCGGCCGAGCTGGTGGGTGCGCTGGCTGGCATCGGCTTCGTCCTCAACATGGCCCAGCAGGACATTTATCCCGGCATGATCCTGGTCGGGATGGTGACCGTCGGCGTGCTCGGTTGGGCGACGACCCATGCGCTGGGCCTGGCGGAGCGCCGCGCGCTCGCCTGGAACGTGGCGGGGAGGGATTGAGCCGATGCAGCCGCTGCCCCTCCGCATGAGCGAGAAATGGGCCTGGGGCGCGCTGGGGCTTTTCGGCTTCATCGGACTCTGGGCGGCGCTGTCGGCCTTCGGCATCGTGCCGCGCCAGTTCCTGCCCTCGCCGCTCGACGTGCTGGCGCGCTTCGTCCATCTGCTGACCAACCCCTTCGCCGGTGCGACGCTGCCGCAGCATCTGGCCTCGAGTTTCCAGCGCTACGCCTATGGCGTCCTGCTCGCCGCCTTCATCGGCGTGCCGCTGGGCCTGCTGATGGGCTGGTTCCGCTGGCTCGACGACGTCGTGACGCCGCTCTTCGACGGCCTGCGTTTCATCGCTCCGATCGCCTGGGTGCCGTTCGCGGCGCTGTGGTTCGGCGTCGGCATCGGCGGGCCGATCCTGATCATTTTTGCGGGCGCGTTTCCGCCCTGCCTGATCAACGCCTATCGCGGCGCGCGCTTCGTCGAGCCGCGCCTGATCGAGGCGGCGCGCATGCTCGGCACGGGCAATACCCGCATGATCCTGGAAATCCTGCTGCCGGCCGCGACGCCCTCGATCGTCTCCGGCCTGCGCATCTCGGCGGGGCTGGGCTGGCAGTCGCTGGTCGGAGCGGAGCTGATCGTGGCGGCGGCGGGCGTCGGATTCATGATGGTGCAGGCCCAGGCCAATGTCGCGACGCCGACCGTGATGGCCGGCATGGTCGCGATCGGCCTCGTCGGCATGGCGATCGACGTGATGCTGCGGCAGGGCGAGGCCTGGCTTCGCCGCCGTCGCGGCCTTCAGGCGTAAGGGACGAGCACGATGGGATCGATCCGCTTCGACAAGGTCGACAAGATCTTCGGCCCCGCCTCGGGAGGCGTGAAGGCGCTCGACGACATCAATCTGGAGATCGCAGACAAGGAGTTCGTCGCGATCGTCGGCCCGTCCGGCTGCGGCAAGACCACCTGCCTGCGCATGGTCGCAGGCTTCGAGCCACCCAGCGCCGGCATCGTCAGCGTCAACGGCAAGGCGGTGACGCAGCCGGGGCCGGACCGCGCAGTGGTCTTCCAGCAGTTCGCGCTGTTTCCGTGGAAGACCGTGCGCGAGAACATCGAACTGGGCCTGCGCAACGAGAACCTGCCCAAGGGCGAGCGCGACGGGTTGGTCGCCGGCGCGCTCGGGCTGATGAACCTGGAAAGCCATGCCGACGCCTTCCCGCATCAGCTCTCGGGCGGCATGCAACAGCGCGTCGCGATCGCCCGCGCCTATGTGCTCGATCCGGAAGTACTGCTGATGGACGAGCCGTTCGGGGCGCTCGACGCGCAGACCCGCGTCGTGATGCAGGAGGAGCTTGTGCGGCTGGCGCGGGTCAATCCGCGCACCGTGCTGTTCATCACTCATGCGGTCGAGGAGGCGGTCTATCTCGCCGATCGCGTCGCAATCATGACGCGCCGGCCGGGCCGCATCAAGGAAGTGCTCGACATCCGTTCCGTCAGGCAGGCGGAGAACTGGGACCGTCACGAGCGCATCGAGGACGTGATGGACCTCGAATCCTTCGTCCATCTGCGCACCCAGATCTGGAAATCGCTGCGCGAGGAGAAGGGCGCCCATGGCGTCTGAGCGCACCCCGCAGCCGCACCTGCAGCGCGACCTCACGGAGCCGGAGCCGATTCCGGATGCGGGTATTGCGCGTGCCGTCGAGCTCATGCGTTCGGGCCGGCTCTTCCGTTATGGCGAGATGGGGGCGGATCAGAACGACGTCGCGCTGCTGGAGCAGGAGTTCGCCGCCTTCGTCGGGCGACGCTATTGCGTGGCGGTCAATTCCGGTGGCGCGGCCCTGTGCCTGGCGCTCAAGGTGCTGGACGTGCAGCCCGGCGATCCGGTGCTGGTCAACGGCTTTACGCTCGCGCCCGTGCCCGGCGCCATCCTGCATGCCGGAGCGCGGCCGGTTCTGATCGAGATCGGCGCGGATTACGTGATCGATTGCGACGATCTGCGCCGGAAAGCCCGCGGTTCGGGTGCGCGCATACTGCTGCTCTCGCATATGCGCGGCCATATCGCCGACATGGATGCGGTCATGGCGGCCTGCGACGAACTTGGGCTGCTGCTGGTCGAGGACTGCGCCCACGCGCTCTGCGCCGCGTGGGACGGCCGGGCCATCGGCAGCTTCGGCGCAGCGGCGGCCTTCAGCGCCCAGACCTACAAGCATTTGAACGCCGGCGAGGGCGGATTTCTCGTGCTGGACGATGCCGATCGCGCCGCCCGCGCCATCCTCCATTCCGGCAGCTACATGCTGCACGGCCAGCATCTCAGCGCCCCGGCTCCCGGCATCATCGGATGCTGGGAAGAGGAAACGCCCAATTTCAGCATGCGCATGACCGCGCTGGCCGCCGCGCTGCTGCGCCCGCAGCTGCAGGACCTGCCGCGTCGGGCCGCACGCTGGAACGCGATCCATGACCGGATTGCCGCCGGCATCGCCCGCTCGCAGCATGTCCGCCTGCCGCAGCGCTCTCCGAAGGAGCTCTATTCGGCGACATCGGTCCAGTTCTCGCTGCCGGGCTTCGCAAATGGCGAGGTCGCCACGGTGCTCGATCGCTGCGCCGCCCGCGGCCTGCCGATCAAATGGTTCGGCGCCGGGCGGCAGCGCGGCTTCACTAGCGCGCCGCGCCATTGGCGCTATGCGGGCGAGCAGGGGCCGATGCAGCAGACCCACGCCATCCTGGCCGGGCTCTGCGACATCCGCACGCCGCTGTCGCTGACCGATGAGGATTGCGACCTCGCCGCCGAGATCCTGCGCGAGGCCATCGAGACCGTCGTCGCCGCGCGTGCGGGGACAGGGGAAACCGGGCGAGCCGCGACAGGCTGAGACCGGGCTAACGACAACAGGGAGAAAGCCACTATGAAACGCATCATTGCCGCACTTGGTGTCGCCGCCGCGCTGACCTGCGCCGCGGTTTCGCCGGCGCAGGCCCAGACGACGATCGGGGTCAGCTACCAGCCCTCGCTCTACTGGGCGCTGCCCTTCCACTACGCCACGGTGAAGGGCTGGTGGAAGGACGTCGGGCTGACGCCGAATTTCTCGACCTTCCCGGCTGGCGCGCCGCAGATCGCCGCTTCGGCGGCCAAGTCCTGGGATGTCGGCGGCACGGGCTCGGTGCCTGCGGTGCTGGGCGCGGTGCGCTTCAACATCCTCACGATCGGCATCACCAACGACGAATCCAAGACCAATGCGATGATGGTTCGCGGCGACAGGTTCGACGCGATCAAGGCCGACCCGAAGCTGCTGAAAGGCCAGAAGCTCCTGCTCACCACCAACTCCACGGTGGATTATGCGGCGCGCAAATGCCTGAACAAGTTCGGACTGCAGAACAACGACATGCAGTTCGTCAATCTCGGCCAGGCCCAGATCATCACCGCGATCACGTCGAACAATGGCGACGTCGCGGGCGTCTGGGCGCCCAACACCTACACGCTCGAGGAGCGCGCCAACGCGAAATATCTCTGCTCCGGCGCCGATGCGAACGCGATCGTACCCGGCGCGCTGATCGTGCGCGGCGATTTCGCCAAGGAGAAGCCCGACGATGTGGCGAAGTTCCTCGCCGTCTTCCTGCGCGGCTGGTCCTGGGCCAAGGCCAACCCGGCCGAGGCGCGCACGCTGGCGCTCGACTTCTATAAGCAGGGCGGGCTCGAGGTGACGCCCAAGGCGATGGATCAGGAGTTTGCGCTGCGGCCGACCTTCGGCCTCGACGAGCAGCTCAAGCTGATGGCGCGGGCGTCGGGCGCCTCCACCGTCGATGGCTGGTTCTCCGAGATCGGCAAGTTCATCACCGAGGTCGGCACGATCCCGGCGAACCCGGACGCCAAGAGCTACGTCACCGACGACTTCCTGAAGCGCGTCGCGGCCGATCCTAAGCTTAAGGCCTTCGCGACCGAATTCGACAAGAAGTGACCTGACACGGCGACATGACGAGCGGCGGCGGTCTCCGGACCGCCCCCGCATCCCTCCATCTGATTTCAAGCGGACAGCGCCATGGCCATCACGCATCTGAAGACCGCCACCAAGACGCCCGAGACCGAAACCGACGCGGCGCGCGAGGTGGTCAGCGCCATGCTGGCCGCGATCGAGGCCGGCGGCGAGCAGGCCGTGCGCGACTATGCCCTGAAGCTCGACAAATGGGACGGCGAGATCGTGCTGGACAAGGCGGCGATCGCCGCGCGCGTCCGCGACATCCCCCAGAGCGTCAAGGACGACATCAGCTTCGCGGCGGGGCAGGTGAAGCGCTTCGCCGAGGCACAGCGCGAGTCCTGCCGGGATTTCGCGATCGAGATCTCGCCCGGCCTGCATCTCGGCCAGAAGCTCGTCCCGGTGAACACGGCCGGCTGCTATGTGCCGACCGGCCGCTACGCCCATATCGCCTCGGCCTATATGTCCGTCGCCACGGCCAAGGCCGCCGGCGTCAAGACCGTCGTCGCCTGCTCGGCGCCGTTTCGCGGCCAGGGCATCCATCCCCATGTGCTCTATGCGCTGACGGTGGCCGGCGCCGACATCGTCATGTGCCTGGGCGGCGTGCAGGCGATCGCCGCCATGGCCAATGGTCTGTTCACCGGCAAGCCCGCCGACATCATCGTCGGGCCGGGCAACAAGTTCGTCGCCGAGGCCAAGCGCATGCTGTTCGGCAAGGTCGGCATCGACGTCTTCGCCGGCCCGTCTGAGGTCGCCGTCCTCGCCGACGACAGCGCCGACCCCCTGATCGTCGCGACCGATCTCGTCGGGCAGGCCGAGCACGGCCATGAAAGTCCGGCCTGGCTCATCACCTCCTCGCGTCGCATCGCTGAGGAGGTCGCGAGGTTGATGCCCGACTTGATCGCGACGCTTCCGCCGACGGCGCGCGACGCGGCCGGCTCGGCCTGGCGAGACTACGGTGAGATCGTGCTGTGCGATACGCGCCAGGAAATGGTCGAGGTCTCGGACCGTTACGCCTGCGAGCATCTCGAGGTGCATTGTGCCGATCTCGACTGGTGGCACGCCCATCTGAGCAATTACGGCTCGCTCTTCCTCGGCGAGGAGACCAACGTCGCCTTCGGCGACAAGGTTTCGGGCCCAAACCATATCCTGCCGACCAAGTTCGCCGCCCGCTATTCGGCCGGGCTCTCGGTCCACAAGTTCCTGAAACCCCTGACCTGGCAGCGCATGGACCGAGAAGCCTGCCAGCGCGTCGCGCCGGTCTCGGCCCGCATCTCGCGGCTGGAAGGCATGGAGGCGCATGCCCGCACCAGTGACGCGCGGATGGCGAAATATGCGCCCGGCTCGAATGTCGATCTCGGCGATCCGGTCGAGGTCTGAACGATGTTCAGACTGACCTCGCTCTTCGATCTCAGCGACAAGACGGCGTTGGTCACCGGCGGCAACAGCGGCATCGGCCTCGCCATGGCGCGGGCGCTCGGCCTCGCTGGCGCGCGGGTCGTCATCGTCGCGCGGCGCGAGCAGGCTCTTCGCGAGGCGGCCCAAGAGCTGACGGAAGAGGGGATCGAGACTGACATCATCCCCGCCGACCTCGCGTCGCCGGATGCGGGCACGCACCTGGCGGCTGCCTGCGAGCGGCTCGGCCTCTCCATCGACATCCTCGTCAATGTCGCCGGGCTGAATCTGCGTCATCCCTTCATGCAGGTCACGGCCGAGGCCTTCGATCTGCATATGGCCGTGCATCTGCGCGCGCCTTTCCTGCTGACGCAGGCTTTTGCGCCGGGAATGGCGCAGCGCGGCTATGGCCGCATCGTCAACGTCGCCTCGCTGCAGAGCTATCGGGCTTTTGCAGATTGCGCGCCCTATGGCGCGGCGAAGGGCGGCGTGGTGCAGCTGACGCGGGCCATCGCCGAGGAGTGGTCGCGCCACGGCGTCACCTGCAACGCCATCGCGCCCGGCTTCTTCCCGACGCCGCTGACGGCGGCCGTCTTCGCCGACGGCGCGCGTGCCGCCAAGAACGCGGCGCAAACCGCCATCGGCCGCAATGGCGAACTCGACGATCTTGCCGGCGCGACCGTGTTCCTGGCCTCTCCCGCCTCGGCCTATGTCACCGGCCAGACCCTGACGGTCGATGGCGGCTTCACCGCGAAATGAGGAGATCGGCGGCATGAAAGCGCTGGTCTACACCGGCCCCAACAGCCTGGTCTTCCGCGACGAGCCGGATCCCGTTCCGTACGCCGACGAGGTCCTGGTCCGGGTCGAGGCGGTCGGCATCTGCGGCTCTGACATGCACGCCTATCACGGCTTCGACGCGCGCCGCCCACCGCCGCTGATCCTCGGCCACGAGGCCGCAGGGCGGATAGCGACAGGCCCGCGTGCCGGTCAACGCGTGACGATCAATCCGCTCGTGGTGGACCCCGATTGTCCCTATGCGATCGAGGGACGCTGGCATCTCTCACCAACGCGGCAGATCATATCGATGCCGCCGCGACCGGGCGCGTTTGCTGAGCTAGTGCGCATTCCGCTGCGCAATCTGACGCCGATCCCCGATGTGATGCCGGTCGCCCATGCCGCGCTTGCGGAACCTGTCGCCGTCTCCTGGCATGCGGTGCGGAGCGGGATGCAGCGGCTGCACCAGCCTCTTTCGGCCTGCCGCGTGGTAGTACTCGGGGGAGGCGCGATCGGGCTGGCGGCCGGGCTCGTCGCCCGACTGTTCGGCGCGCGCGATCTTCTGCTCGGCGAAACCAATCCGCTGCGCCGTGCAACGGTTATGGCGGAAGGGTTTTCCGTCTATCATTCCGGGCACGACGAGCCGCCCGACAACACCATCGACCTCGTCATCGACGCCGTCGGCGCCGATGCGACGCGCGCAGCCGCATGTCGTCTGGTGCGGCCCGGCGGCGTGATCGTCCATGTCGGCCTGCTCCCCGGCGAGGCTGGCCTCGACGTTCGCAAGATCACCCTGCAGGAGATCACGCTTGCCGGTGTCTATTGCTATACCCCCGCCGACTTCGCCCAGACCGTCGAAGCCCTCGCCATGGGGCGTCTCGGCGATCTCGGCTGGATCGAGCAACGCTCTCTGAGCGTGGGCGACCATGCCTTTGCCGATATCGATGGCGGGCGGGTGAGCGCAGCAAAAATCGTTCTCAACACCTGACGTCGAATCCGCAGTTCACCGGGATGGGCTGGCGCAGTCATTGGTAAGCATGCAACGTCTGCTCCCGGGCGTTGAGCCAATGGCAGCTCGTGGCGCATCCTGCCTGGATCAGCGCCCAGCGCTTGTGGCAAGCCGTGCGGCTAGCCTGAAAGCGCTTCATCCTTCTTTCCTCCGCGCTGAACCACATGCAATGAGCCGTCCGGCATCGGTCGCTGCAGCGCCTTGGCTTGCTCCCATGGCGCCGTCATCCAGATCTCGACCTCCTCCGGCAGCGTCAGGATCACCGGCATGGCCTTGGGGTGAATGGCACCGACCTCGGCGTTGGGATCCGTCGTGAGGAAGGCGTAGAGGTCGGTCGTCTCAACGCCGGTCTTGATCTTCCTGACGCCTGTCCAGCCTGCCGTCCAAATGCCGGCAAAGAAGGCGAGCGGGCGGTCTTCCCCGAGCGCGAACCAGATGTCCTGCTTCGCTGCGTGATCGAACTCGCTGAACGATGTCAGCGGCACCACGCAGCGGTTAGCCACGCCCAGCCATGGCTTCCAGTGCGACGACGCGGTGTTGCGGACATTCGTTGTCCCGCTGTCCGGCTCCATACGTAGGAGTTCGTCGAAGTTGACGCTCTTTCCCTTGGCCTCCAGCTTCCCGGCCCGCTTCTTCGCAGCCTCGAAGATCGCCTTCTTCGACGACGGCATTCCCCAGCGGACCATGGCGAGCTCGCGCATGCCGTCAGGAGCGTTTCTGACGATCGGTGCGGGGTAATCCGGAAAGATCCCGGGAAGCGGCGGCAGATTGCCCGTGGTGTCCCGCATGGCCCGCGCCAGATCGCGGATCGCTTGCTGGCCCCTGGTCATCGCGTAAAGATTGCACATGCTGTCGTCCTGGCTCGCCCGCCGCCGCGCATATCAGGCTCTCGTCGACGCCGAGGCAACCCGGTTGGTCGATGCGGAAGGAGGAACTGGCTATTACACAGCACGTCAAGTTGCGCGTCTTGCCCGCGAGCGCGGCGACGTTCCCACCGCGAGGCTATGGAGCCGGGTCGCCCGACAGGTCGCCGACCGAACCGGTTTGGTTCCCGGGCATTCCAAGATCGGGCGGCCCGAAAGCGAATGGTAGATCAGGACTTCAGTGAGGTCGCCCACTCTGCGTAGGACGTGTTCTTGGCCAGATGTCGGTTGAGATCAGGCGCGCCGTCGTCCCACCAGACCGGACCGCGCTCGCCCAAGGCGACCTTGGCCGCGTCGACAGCTTGTCGCGCGGCGCGAATGTCGCCCTTGCCCCGCTTGGCCTCTTTCACGGACCTACGAGCATCCATCAGTTCGGCGACGAGCCGATGACGACGCTCCTCAGGAATGGCTGGGTTTGTGGACCGCCACAGCCGCCCTGCGACCAGGAAGTAACGGCCATCGGGCGTGGTCGGATAGGAGCGGCCGTTCAATCTGGATACTCGCGCGCCAGCCGCTCATAGGCGTCCTCGTCCGCGACGTCGCGGGACATGGCTTGCTCAAGCTCTCGGTCATCGACAAGGACGCCGCCGAAGTGGCCGATGAAGGCCCGCGCCAGACGCTGCTCTTCGAACGCGATGCGGATCGTCTCCGAACCCGGGAAGCGGTCCAGAACCCGAAAGCTTATCTCCCAGTCTGCGCACCAGCTTTCGATCCGCCGGAGCCGCCCGGTCGCGTCCTTGGCCGCAAGCTTCATCTCAATCTGATGATCGAACCCCATCACGCTCTTCCGATCACGGGCACTTCCTCCAGCCGCGTCGTGTACCGCGGCGACCGCATCTCGAATTTCGTGACCCAAGCCTTCTTCTGGCGAGCGATGCCCGCCGCTGCGGGGAAGACAACGCCACGTCCCAGCTTCCGGTTGCAGGCGTCCAAGGCTTCCATCAGCCGGCCGGACTTCTCCCGATCGAGGGCACCAATCAATGCCCGCTGCGAGGCCTCCAGCGGCACGAGGTCGACCGTCATCAGCCCGGCCTTGGCGTAGCGGTAGCCGGACTTCCAGATCCGTCTTGCGCCCCACTTGGCCGCGCGGACAAGAGAGAGCGTGTCGTTGCTCGCCTCGGGGAAATCGACGGTGGTCGAGACGGAGCGCGAGGGCCCACGATCGTGCGGTGACGTGTGGAAGAAGACCGTGACGTGATCGGTCGCCAGCCCATGATGACGCAGCTTCTCGCCGAGCCTCGTCGCATGGGCGGCAATGGCTTCCTGCATCATGTCCAGGCTCTCGACGCGGCCCGCAAAGCTTCGCGTGACGGCGCAGCCCTTCCGGGTTGGCGCCACGCTCTCCAGGTCGATGCAAGGCGCGCCCCGAAGTTCATGGATGATGCGCTTGCCGACGACTGTCAGGCTTTTCCGGGCGAGCTTGGGATCGAGCGCGGCGACGTCGGCGGCGGTTCGACACCCGAAGGCGGCAAGCTTGGCCTGGCTCGCGCGGCCGATGCCCCAGACATCTTCGAGATTGACCAATGGCATCCATTCCGATCGGGCCTCATCATTGGTGAGGTCGCAGACGCCACGCAGCTGTGGCGTGCTCTTGGCAATCTTGTTGGCCAGCTTGGCCAGGGTCTTCGTGGGACCGATGCCGACGCAGGTGGGAACGCCTGTCCAGGTCGAGACGGTCGAGCGCAGGTCCCGTGCCATTTCCTCGCGTTGGCCGCGTGCCACCGGGCTCATGTCGAGGAAGCTTTCGTCGATCGAGTAGACCTCGATGTCTGAAGCGAACCGCTCATAGACCGTGTTCATCCGGCGGCTCATGTCGCCATAGAGCGTGTAGTTCGACGAGAATACCACTACGCCCTCGCGCTGGCAGAGATCGCGGATCGTAAACATCGGCGCCCCCATCCTGATCCCGAGCGCCTTCGCCTCGGCCGTGCGCGCAACAGCGCAGCCGTCGTTGTTCGACAGCACAATGACCGGGCGCCGGCGCAGCTTCGGATCGAAGACCCGCTCACAGGAGCAGTAGAAGCTGTTCCCGTCGATCAGGGCGAAGGACCGGGTCATCGACGCAAGCGCCGCACCGCGTTGGTCACGACGCCAAAGATGTCGATCTCGGCATCCGGGCCGGGATCGTACTCGGGGTAGCGTCGGTTGCCGAACGCCAGGCTCGATCGTCCTCCGACGATCCTGAAGACCTTGATGCTGCGCTCCCCATTGACGTCGACCACGACAGCGTCGCCGTCCTTCGGCACCAGGCTGCGGTCGACCGTGATCAGACTGCCGTCGAAGATGCCGACGTCGATCGCGCTATCGCCGGCCACCGTCATGATGAAGGTCGCCGGGGCATTCTGGATGAGCGTTCGGGACAGATCGATCGGTTGGTCCAGGTAGTCGTCTGCCGGGCTCGGGAAGCCCGCCCGCACCGCCTTCAGATAGACCGGCAGGAAAATCGGTGGGCCGAGGAAGGCGGGCGACATGTGCATCGGCACGAGCTCCTATAGAGAACATAATAGGAACATCAGTCTCTCTGCCCGGAGTCAAGGTGGGGATTTCGCCACACGCGGCCTTTGGCGGAGTGCCGAGCCGCAAGCGGACGAGAATAGCCGCTTCGTGCGCTGAACCCCCTCGATGGTGATCACCAATGTCAGGAGGTGGTAGCTCTGGTCAGCTAACCACCAACCAGAGGTACGCCATCTCGGTTCATTCGCGATCCCGGTCCGGCCTCTTCCTGATACGCGGCCAGAAGCGCTTCCTCTTCGGCTTGGAATGGCCGGGCGATAACGGTGGAACAGCCGTTGGGAACTGCGGTTGCATCTGGGGTGGTTTCCCGTCCGCAGAAGCCATGGTCTCGGGGAGGCGATCCGGCGACTGCCAAGGCTCTGTCAGCTCTGTCTGCTGTCGCGCATGCGTTTCGGGGACGTTTCCGGCCGCCGCGCTAGGCTGCTTACGATCGGCGAGCGGGCGAGAACCCGTCTCCTGCCGCGAAGGCGGAAGTGTCGGGAGAATTTCGTGGGCGATCATGCTGGTTTCGACGCGTGCGATCATTTCCGCGAACGTGCTAGCGCGCGGGGGCGGTCGCCTGGCCCGCGGCTGTGGCGTCACATCGGGCGCTGGTGCTGTCTCGTCTGAGGCGGTTTGGCGGGGAGCGGTCGGAGTGTGCGCGTCGTCAGGCGCCAATTGCGGCGAGCGTGAGGGGCGACCATCAGCGCTGCTGCGGGCCTCATCTTGCGCCGGCGTTGTGAGAGAGGTGTACGGGCTGGGCGTGGTGCTAGACTCCACTTTGACCACGCTGTCGGCCTGATGTCGATCGAGAGGCGGCGGAGCGAGCTCGGTAGCCGCAACAGTTTCAGGAGACTGTTCCGGCACAGGTGACGAGGGGGAGTGCCGCGCGGCCTCGGCATCCCTCGCAGCCCATTGTTCAAACCGGCGCAAGCGCCTTGCGGCGCGTTCCTGATTTTCGACTCCGGCCGCGTGCTCAGCAGCCTGCTGGGCGTCGGCCGCCGCCATCGTCCGCCAGCGTTGAAGCCGGCGCTGCCGCCGCATCTCCCGGTCGTCGATCTCGGGCGTGGTCGCCCACGGCGGCGAGCGCCTGGGTGCTTCGCCCTCGATCGTGTCCTGATGCTCGCGGACGCGGCGATCCCTGGCGTGAGCCGCAGCGGCGAGGGGATTAAGGCCGCGCAATCCGAAGCTGCGCCGCACCCACGCTCGCGCCCACCGCAGGGGCTTCTGCAGGAGCAGGATCGCCATCTGCACGATCGGGTGATCCTGCATGGCACGGCATCGGGCGAGCGCCTGTCGCTGATCGGCCGACCAGTCGGGGAGGTTTCCAGTAAGCGTGATGGTGATGCCGGCGCCATCATGATGCAGGCGGGAAGGCGCAACGGCGCTCAGCTGGAATGCCTTCAGGACTGGCTCTGAGGTGAGCGGGATCGCATCAAGGCGAGCCATTTCCGCCTTGGAGAGAACTGTCGCATCACCTGACGCAACGATTTCCGGGGCTCTAGGCATCACGGGACCGATGCCGCCACGGCGGCCGCGACGCGTGATTTGCCGCTGGAATTCCTCGACGGGATCGTTCGAGGCGAGCCAGGCCGCTTTGTCGAAGATATGGAACGACGGGTTCGGATCGGTCTGAGGGCGGCGCATGCGGGCCTTGGCGAGCGCGATGGCGGCATCGCGCTCCTCCTTGGTCAGCATCACAGTCGCCCGATCCGGCGCTCCATCGTCGACAAGTTCGTTGCGCTTCGAGACACGTAAGACCTCGCGGCGGCGGCGCGACAGGCTCTTCTCCGCGCTGAGGTGGATGGACAGGCGATCACGATGTCGGGTCATCCCGACATAGGACGCCTCGGCGCTTAAGCCCTCGACGTCGACGAGCACGGATCGCTCGACTGTCGCACCCTGCGATCCGTGAACTGTCATCGCATAAGCATGCTGCAACTCGGGCACGCCGGCTTTGCTGAAGCGCGAGACGAGCTCGCTGTACCGCACCATGAAGGAGAGGGGCTGCCCATCGTCGTCTCCGCGATCAAGCACGAATGTCAGGCGCGGGTCGATGGAGTCGGAGTCGATCGCCATGATGCGCGCGACGTCGGAGTTGAAGATGGTGCGCGCGCGCAGCTCGAGGCGGGCGCCGAAGACGATGCGGTCGCCTACGGCGAGTGGGATTGTGACCGGCTCGCTGCCCTCGCGCTTGCCGCGCGGCAATGCCTTCACGTGCACGAGATCGGGGCCGAGCTGGCCAGTGGCCTGGAGCCGTTCGCGAACGCGTTCGTTGAGTGCGGCGACATCGCGGTTGCGAGACGTGATCAGTAAATGCAGACCGAGCGCGTCAGCCGCAGTGTCGTCGGCAGCCTGTCGCACATAGTCGTCCGCAGCGGCATCGAGCGTGCCTTCCCGGTCGACATGAACGGCAACGCAGCCGGCCTTGTCGTAGGCATCGACGGCTTGATCGGGACGATGCGCCGCAAGTTCGACCGAGGCTTCGCGCATCCAGTCGTGGCGCTGCCGGCGGATAGAGATCATCTCGGCGAAGCCGAGTTCTGAGGCGAGTGCCCGCATCGGTGCGCCGGATGCGACCGGCTGCAACTGCCGGACGTCACCAACCAGCACGATCTTAGCTTTCGCCTCACTGGCCATCCTGACGAGATCGGCGATGACGGCGAGGGGCGCCATGCCGGCTTCGTCAACGATGATGACGGTATGCTCGTTCAGGAGGAGACGGCCCTTGCCTATCTCAGCCATCAGCTTGGCGAGCGAGAAGGTATTGTCGGTGGAGAGGCTGGCCTCTCGCCGCAGGACCTGAGCAGCGGTCCAGGCGGCCGATGTGCCGATGACTCGCAGTCCATGATGCTCAGCGACACGTGCGATCGAGAAGGACATGAAGCTCTTGCCGGATCCGGCCGAGCCGTTGACGACGCAGACTCGATCCCGGTTGAGCGCATGCCTGACCGCAACATGCTGTTCGTTCGATAGCGTCGGAAAGGCCTTCAGCGCCGCTTCGACCTGTGGAGCTGTCAGCTTCGTCCAACGTGAGCGACCCTCGACGGCTCGCTTCAGCAGGTCGTGCTCGGCCCTGACGATGGCGGCAGAGGTGTAGACCGGCTCGCCATGGTCATGGTCAGGTAAAGCGATCAGCCGCGTGCGAAGCGCCTCGGCCATGGCGATCGCCTCGTCGGCATTGGCCGCGATCTGAACCTGGCGTGCGACATGGGCAAGCAGGTTTGGCCAGCTGAGCCTGGCATCGCGGGCGAAAGCCGTCTCGAGCAGGCGATCGGGATCGTGGCTCGCCAGCGGATCGGGTCTGGTCGGCGAGGACGTATGGCGCAAGACGGCCGCCTCGATTGGCGACATGAAGCTGTCAGGATCATGCCCGATCTGGCGAGCTTCCTGCTTCCATCCGGCACGCAGGCCATCGGCTGTGATCCCTTTCGCCTTCGATCGGCGGGTGTCGTAGCTGACTTTCTGGGCCGCCTTGCGGTCCTTACCCGGCTCGAAGCCGCGCGCTTCTGCCTCTTCCTGGATCGCGCGCCGGCGCTTCGAGAACAGTGTCACGACAGCTTCCGGAATCGCTGGCAGGCTGAAGCCATGCTCTTCCTTCTTGACCTCGAGACCGAGTTCGCGGTGGAGGATGGCGGCGAGCTCGGCCCGGTAGAGTTCGGTCATGGCGCTGCCAAAGGCGACGATCCGGCTGGTATCGACCGTTCCGATCGACCCGTCAGTGCGGCGGCAGAGGTTCATCGCCAAGCAATGGGTATGCAGATGCGGATCGTTCGCGCGGCTCAAGGTGTGGAAGTAGCCGGCGATCAGGGCATCTGCGACCGGTTCGCGCCTCAATCCGTCCTGCCCGGAGCGAGACTCGATCAGCCCATTCTCGCGGATGAAGGCCAGGGCTCTTACGACGGCGCGGTGATGGGCGGCGGCGAGGAGCGCGCGCAAGGGCGAGGAGGCGAGGGCCCAGAGAACGCTCACGTACTTTGGTGCGTTGATCTGGATGTCATGACCGACGACCTGTTGGGCATGTTTTTGAACGGCCTTCAGCCATCGCTTCTGATGTCGTAGCCGCAGCTTTCGGCCGGTTCTGGGGTGACGACGGTCAGCGATCCGGCGGATGATGGTCGTCTCCGCCACCGTTCCCGTGTCCAGTCCGGCGAAGAGGCTGCGCGGATCGCGGTCGCCACGGCACAGCCTTTGGAAGGTCCCAACCCCCTCTTCAACGCCATGATCATAGTAGCCGAGCCCGTCACGCCGGGTCTCGCGAGCTCTCCGCCCGCGGATCAGTGTGCGCTTCGCCCTGTCGACGAGGCGGCCCACATCCCCTGCGAGGGTGTCGTAGTATTCGATCGCGTGCACCGGCGAGACGTGTAGGACCATTCAGAACACCTCATCGTCGCCATGCCGCGCCATGGTTTGGCGGCGAGGGCCGGCTCCGTCGCGGTATCGGATGGTCGCGAGGAAGGCCGCGATCGGTTCGATTTGCGCAGCGAGCATCGCAACGTCAGTTTGCATCCGTTCGAATGACGAGCCGATCGCTGGCGGCAGGCCGTCGCTGCTGAGGTAGAGCGCGAGGGCTTTCTCGACGACCATTCGAAGGCCGATGCCTTCGCGCTTCGCCTGAGCCTGCGTCCGTTCCAGCAGCAAAGGATCAACGTCCGTGCTGAGCGACGATCTTGAGCGGGGTTTTGTCATAGGCAGGAAAACCTCAATGGCTTCAGCTGCTTGATCCCTGTTCCGCACCGAAAGGGTGCTCAGCGTATCGTGGCCCAGCTGGATAGTTGCTCAACCTGATAGCGGAGCCGTGTTTGACTCGCAAGCTCGATTGCGGCCAAGTTGACGAGCGAGCAGGTGGTCTGATTCGCCGTGTGTGGTGTTGAGCAGGAGGTTGCGATGAGTGGGAAGCAGGTGCGCAAGCCTGAGGAGCTGTCAGTCAACGGGCCGGCGTTTCGGTCGGTTCTCGAGCAGGCGCGGAAGCGTCAAGCGGTCAGGATCGGGCTGCGCGCGATGATCGATGAGGCGGGTATGGAGTTGCGGGATATCGTTCTGCGGCCGGGCGCGATCGAGGCGATGAAGAATGATTTGAGGGATAACCTGCGCGCGAAGGGCGAGCCCGGCGCCGACGAGCAGGCGAACGAGTTCGAGGCCATGCTCGTCGAGATCCGCCGCAGGGTAGAGCAGGGTATTCTTCGCTTCAGCCGGAAGACATCCGGGAAGGGGGCAGCCGCTAAGGATGCCGCATCGTCGAGTGGCGAAGCGACCGGTCAGAACGGGCTCGGCTCTTACGCAGTCCCTGAGGGGGAGCGCGGCGAAGAGGAAACTCCTCCTGCGAATGAGTCCGGGGATAGGCCTCAGGATCAGGCGTTCAGGACGAACGCCGAAGTTGATCCGACCGATAACGACGATGATGAAGGCGGGCTCGATGAGTCGAGCCAGTCGCCGGAACCTGAGACCGCTGAGATGGCGGAGGAGGATTCCGACAGTCGTAAGGACGACCAGGAGGAAGGCGACGGCCGAGCTTCTCAGCCTGATGCGCGAGCCACGGACTGGCGGAACCTGCCCGGTGGCGATGGTTCACGCGATGACAGCTGAACACCGGTCGCCATGTCGAGGCGCGCACGCCTATGAAGCCGGATCAGCCGAGCTCGATCAGCCGCGCCTTGACGTCGGCCGCCGGTGGACCGATCTGGTCGAGCACGCGGTTCGCGACCTCGAGGTCCTCGGACAGCCCGCAGAGCAGGAGTGCGTCGAAGCCGAGCCGGGCGTAGCCGGCGAGCGTCAGGATGGTCTGTGCGATCAGGGTCGCAGTCCGGGGCCGCTCGGCCTGGTGCGAAAGGATGGACACCAGCAGCATGGTGCATTCGCGCCGCGAGAAAACCAGATGCAGGATCGGCAGATGGTCGAGGCGGGCGAGAGCGCCCGGCGGCCGGTCGAAGCGCGATCCGGGAGGTCCCCAGCCGCGTCCCGCCCAGGCCAGTTGCGCTCCTGGGAAGAGCGAGGTGACGAGTTCGGCGGCCTTGGTCGAGGCATAGCTCTGCCAGGCCCGGTCGGTGGCGGCCATGACCCGTTCGCCTGTTCGCCGGTCCGTCTCTTCCGCGGCCGTCAGGCTGGCGAGGTTCAGCTCTCCAGCGACCAGCTTCCTTGCGGCGCGCATGGCGCGGTCCGGACCGTAGTTCGCCCAGCGGGCCAGCACGCTGACGCAAGTGAGGGGCTGGGTGCGCAGCCTGTTTGGAAGATCGCCCTGGTTCCAGTTCTCGGCCTCGGTGAGAAACCGATGGGCGCGAGCCAGCCGGCGCGGAACATGAATACTGACGCCCATCTCGCTGGCGATGCGCCGGTAAATGCTCTCGCGATCGCCATGCTGGGTGGCGTCGATCTCAGCGATCACCCGCGTGGCGAGCACATACCAATCGTCAGCCGTCGCCACCAGCGGCCGCTTCGCTGCTGCCCGTGCCACTTCAAGCATCCCTCTAAGCGAGCCCGCCGCCTGCGGACCAACAATAGGAGCGCGTAACATGAGCGACCATTCCTCCACCAGCGACGACGCCGATCGCTGGGGTCTCGGTCTCGCGAAGCCCAACAGTGACCGGCGCAAGGAACTCGAGGATCCCGAGACCGGCGATCCGCATCAGTACAGGCTGAGCGACGCCGCGATAGGACGCCGGAACTCCGAGGTTGCAGTCGAGCTGCTGCGGATTTTTTCGCACCAGGGCCGCGTGTTTCTAACGCCTGACGCTGCAGGGATCTATGCGGTAGCGATCAACGCGGTGACCTCGAGCAAGGATGCGATCGCGTTGTTCGATGGGATTCGGGAAGGCAGCATTACTATAGGCTCGGTCATGAAATTAGTGAGAGAGCTCGATGATGCTGCGAAGCGCCAGCGAATCGATGCCAAAACGCGGGCGGAAGCCGAAGCCCAAGCTGACGCCGACGCTTATCAAGGTCGAAAAGCGCCCGCATCGGGTTTTGCTGACCGGATCAAGCAGTAGCGTGGAGGAGTGCCAATGAGTGCCGCAAATCCGCTCGCGACGACCGTGAAAGTCACCGTTCCTGTGATTGGTTCGATCGTGGGTGGGCATTTCGACCACGCCCGAGCGCCGATTGTCGCGATGTCGCCGTCCCGCCGGTCTGGAGCCGAGACCAGAATCCGCGCCTGACGTCGCATCCTTCGGACCTGCGATCCCGCAGGCCAGATCGTGAGAATTGTTGTCTCGATCCCGCATGCGTCGTCAAAGTTCGACTGCCCACGACGGCGGATGCGACCCGGCCGGACCGAGGCGAACGCAGTCCAATCCTGCGGATTAATTGGAGCCACTAAGCTCAATGTGGCCCTCGGGTCGCAATAATAAACAGCCGCGGGAAACGCAGCAACACGCGCCCGTCGGGTTCCGCCGGGTAGGCGTCCGCGATCCTCGCGCGGTAGCGTTCAAGAAAGAGGGCACGCTCCGCCTCGGGCAGCGGATCGATGTAGGGCTTAAGCCCTGTACTCATGAACCAGTCGACGATGGCTTGGTGGCTCGCCAACGCATGAACGTACGTGGTCTGCCAGAGATCGGTGGTGCAGTCCGCCTCCGCGAGCCAGCGGCGGTAATCGGAGAATGAGCCGATCGGCGCCTTGGCCTTGGCCGCCTCCGCCAGCCGCTCCGCCCACGGTTCGTCGGCCGCGACCTCGGCCATCGAGACATGCGATGGCTCCGAAAGGTTGTTCGGCATCTGAACGGCAAGGACGCCACCGGGCGCGAGGCAGCCCGCCAGCCGCGCGAACAGCACGGCATGATCCGGGATCCATTGCAGAACGGCGTTGGCGAAGATCAGGTCGTAGGGCTCGGCGGCCGACCAGCTCTCGAGATCCGCGAGCTCGAATTCGAGCTTCGGGAGGCGCTTGCGGGCTTTCTCGATCATGTCCGGCGACGAATCCAGACCAACCGTGACGGCTCCCGGGAAGCGCGCGGCGACGAGCTCGGTGCTGTTGCCAGGGCCGCAACCGAGATCGATGCAGCGCAACGGCGCATCGAGCCGCACCCTGTGGATCAGGTCGATGGAAGGCCTGGTGCGCTCGTCCTCGAACCGGAGATAGAGGTCGGCATTCCAGTCGGCGCGCGCGGTCATCGTGTCGGTCCGTCGTTCTGTGGCAGGTGTCGGATTGTGGGGATCAGCCGGTTCCGGTGGCCGCCAGATCCAGCTCGGTCAGCGTCGTCATGTCGTCGCCGAACCAGGCCCGGATCGAGGCCTTGCGCTTGCCGAGGTATTGCGGCTTGCCGTCGACGAGAACCATCGGCAGATCGTGGCCTGGAACGACGACGGTGCCGGGACGGGCTCGCCAGCGCTGCCGGATCATCTCGATCGAAGCGCGACTGATCGCGGCGTCGTAGGTCATGTCGGTGTCGCCGGAGACCAGCTCCGCCCGGTTCTTGGCGGCATCCCCGGTGAAGATGATGTCGCGCTTCGGTGTCCGCCAATGGAAAATCAGGCAACCCGGCGTATGGCCGGGAGCCAGATGCGCGGTCATGCCCGGGAACACCTCGGCGCCGTCGGCGACCTTCTCGCAGGTCGGCCAATCGTTGAGCGCGCGCACGTAGAGTTCCGGGACCGGGGTCTCGCCCCAGGGTTCGTCGAGCGCCCAGTCAAGCTCGACGGCGCCGACCATGATCCGCGCGTCCCGGAACAGCGTCCAGTTGACCGAGTGGTCGTAATGCGAGTGCGTCAGCAGCAGGTCGGTGACCTGGGCGGGCTTCAAGCCACGCTGGCCGAGCTGCTCTATGATGAGCTTGCGCATGCCGAAATTGCCGGCGTCGACCAGGGCGATGCGATCCCCCGAGCGCAGGATGGCCACCGTGCTCCAGCCCAGACCGCCATGACAGGCGGACTTGCCCGGGAAGCCGCAGATGACGAGGTCGAGGTTGGATTCCGCCAGCTCGGGCGGGGTATCGAATGGCCTGGTCATCGCTCGAATCCATAAAGCCGCGCCGGATTGGCAACGAGGATGCGGTGAAGCGTAGCCTGATCGCCGATTGCGTGCGACAGGGCCGCCAGCGAGGCCGCGTCGTCGATCTCGGAGAACGGCTCGATCTCGTCGATCGAGCGCTTGTCGCGCCCGTCGCCGGTATGCGGCCAGTCCGATCCCCAGACGAGGCGATCGGGACGCGTCTCGACCAAGGCGCGCACGAAGGGCGCGATTCTGTCCTGCGGCCGTGACGCGCACAGGCGCCCGATCGACGAGAGCTTGACCCACACGTTGCCCGTGCCGAGCAGCCGCAGCAGCGCCGGGAAGCCGGATTGATCGATGGGGCCGTCGATATCCGGGCGCCCAAAATGGTCGATTACGAGGGGCGCGGGGAGGGTGGCGATGCGGGACTCCAGCGCCTCGATCACCGACAGGCGCGTCAGGATCTGAGTGTGCCATCCCAGGCGAGCGCAGCGCTCGGAGTCGGCTACCAGCGCTGCCCATACTGATTCCGGCTCGATTACGCCCCCGGTATCGACGTTGAGCCGCAGGCCGGAGACACCCGCCGCCTTCATCGCGATCAGCTCAGGCTCCGGAGCATCCCCGGACGCGACCGCTACGGCCCGGGCCCGCTCGCCCAGGCGGGTGAGGGCGGCCAGCATGCACGCGTTGTCGAAACCGTAGGGGCTGGGCTGGATCAGCACGACGCGGTCGATTCCGAGACGACGATGCAGGGCGAGCAGCATCTCCTCGTCCGCCTCGCCTGGGGTGTAGACCCGATCCGAGGCGAAGGGGTAGCGCTCCGGCGGCCCGAAGACGTGGACGTGGCAGTCGCAGACCCCCTCCGGCAGCGCCGTCGCCATGATCATGCCGCTCCCTTCGCCAACTCCGGTGCCTCCAACAGGCCCGACAGCACGTGCGGGATCAACCCGCCGGATTTGAGTAGGGTGACCTCGAGCGAGGTTTCGATCCCCGCCCGCAGGACCAGATGCTGCCTACGGCCGTCGGCCTTCACGATGGCGAACGGCACGTCGCAGCGCGGCGCCAGTCCCTCCGGGGACAGGTCGATCTCGAAAGCATCCGTTGACGCCAGATCGAGCGACCCGGGACTGGTTCCCTCCGGCAGCAGGAGCGGCAGCACGCCCATACCGATCAGGTTCGTGCGGTGGATGCGCTCGATACTCGAGGCGATGACCGCGCGCACGCCGAGCAGGGCGACGGCCTTCGCGGCCCAGTCGCGCGACGAACCCATGCCGTAACGCTCCCCGGCGAAGAGCAGCAGCGCCGTCCCCTCGCGGTGATAGCGCTCGGCGGCTTCGGTCAGCGTTACCACGTCGCCCGAAGGTTCGTGTCGTGTCATCCCGGCAGGTGCCTCCAGGACGAGCCGGTTGATCGCGAGGCGGTTGGTGAAGGCACCGCGTACCATCACCTCGAAATTGCCGCGCCGCGAGGCATAGACATTGAGATCGGCGGGATCGCCACCGCGCTCGACGATGTGGCGACCGGCAGCGCTGTCCGGGCGGATCTGGTTGGCCGGCGAGATGTGGTCGGTCGTAACGTCGTCGCCGAGCACGAGCAGCGCGCGGGCGGATCCTTGGGACGGCGGCAATTCGGCCGGCCGTACAAAAGGCGGTCGACGCAGATAGGTCGAGGCCTGATCCCAAGGGAAGCGCGGCCCCTTTGGGGCGTCGAGGTCGACCCAGAGTGGGCGTGTCGCGGCCTCGCGATAGGCAACATCGAAATCCCCGACGTCCCAGCCGCCTGCGACCGCCTCGTCGATCTCCAAACCGGTCGGCCAGATGTCGCGCAGCATGACCGGCTGTCCATCCGCCGCGACGCCGATCGGTTCGCGGGTGATGTCGATGTCGGCCGTCCCGGCCAAGGCGAAGGCGATCACGAGCGGGGGCGAGGCCAGGAAGCCGTATTCGAGGTCGGGATGGACACGCCCCGGGAAGTTCCGGTTGCCGGAGAGCACAGCGACCGGTCGAAAGCCGGGACGCCCGAGTTCGTTGCGGACCATCTCGGGCAGGGCGCCGGAATTGCCGATGCAGGTGGTGCAGCCGTAGCCGACGATGCCGAAGCCGAGCGCCTCGAGGTCCGCCATCAACCCGGCCCGACGCAGGAAGCGCTCGGCCGTCGGCGACCCAGGCGCCAGCGAGGTTTTGACGTAAGCCTTGGGTCGGAGCCCCAGCGCCCGCGCCTTGCGAGCGAGCACGCCTGCCGCCGCGAGCATGCTGGCATCGGAGGTGTTGGTGCAACTCGTGATGGCGGCGATGACGACCGCGCCGTCCGGGACAGAAGCGTCGCCCGTAACCAACGGCGGCGTGAAGCAGGCGCGAGTGTCGCCCGCCGGGTGGCGGTCCTGGGGACGACGAGGCCCGGCGACGCTCGCCCCGATGACGTCGAGGTCGATCGTGATGCTCCGGGTGAAGCGGATCGCGGCATCGGGATCGAACCAAAGCCCCGCGGCCTTGGCGTAGGCATCGACCAGTGCGCAATCGGCTTCGGAGCGGCCGATCTTGGCGAGGTAGGCCAGCGAGGCCGCGTCGATCGGAAAATAGCCTGTCGAGGCGCCGTATTCCGGCGCCATGTTGGCGATCGCTGCCCGCTCGCCGACGGAGAGCGTGGCGACGCCGGGGCCGTGGAACTCGACGAAATCGCCGGTCACGCCGATCTCGCGTAGCGCGCGCGTGACCTCCAGCGCGAGGTCGGTGGCCATCGCGCCACTGCGCAGCCGTCCGGTCAGCCGCACGCCGATCACGTCGGGGATGCGCAGTACCACGGGGACGCCGAACAGGGCGCCCTCGGCCTCGAGCCCGCCGACGCCCCAGCCGAGCACGCCGAGGCCATTGACGGTCGGAGTATGGCTGTCGGTCCCGATCAGCGCGTCGGGAAAGGCGTAATGCCTGCCGTCACGGGTTCCCCGGACGACCACGCGCGACAGGCGCTCGAGGTTGATCGTGTGCATGATGCCGGACCCGGGCGGGTGGACCCGGATCCCCGGCATCGCCGCGGATGCCCATTTCATCAGCCGGTAGCGCTCTGCGTTGCGCCCGAACTCCTTCTCCAAATTGCGCTGGAAGGCGTCGGCGCGGCCGAAGAAATCGACGCCCGAGGAATGATCGGTCGAGACGTCGACCGGGATCCGGGGCATCAGCAGATCGGGGTCACGGCCGTGCTCGCTCAGGACGTCGCGCATGGCGGCGATGTCGACCAGGGCAGGGCCGCAGGTCGTGTCGTGCATCATGATGCGGTTCGGCAGGAACGGGATCTCGGCGAGGCTCGTGCCGTCGGCCAGCCATTCCCGGAAGACTTCCGGCAGGTGTCGCGTTTCCGCCGCCGGTGCCGTCCGCATGGCGTTCTCGAACAGGATGCGCAGCACGTGCGGCAGCCTGCGGTAGTCCGGGCCGAGCAGCGATGCGCAATCGAGGTGGAGGATGCTCTGACCTCCAACCTCGAAAGGCGCCCAGTGTTGAGTTCCGTCTTCGTATTCCACGTCGATTAATCGGGCTTGAAACCCGCCTTGTTGAGGATCTCGGCCCAGCGGTCGATTTCCGAGTTCACGAGTTTCTGCATCGCTGCGCCGCCGCGCTCGTCGGCATTCGGCACGCGTGCGCCGATGGTGGTCAGCCGCTTCCCCACCTCGGGATCGCTGAGGGCGGTGGCCACGGCCTTTTCCAGGATGCTGCGGATCGGCGCGGGCGTGTTCGCGGGAACGAAGAGCCCGGTCCAGGTCTCCGCCTGGAACTCCGGAATTCCGGCCTCGACCGCGGTCGGAACGTCGGGCAGGGTCGGCGAGCGCTCCTTGGTTGCAACGACCAGTGCCTTGACGAGCCCCGATTGGGCCTGCCCCGCGACGGATGCGACAAGATCGCAGGAACCATCGATCTTGCTGCTGATGATGTCGTTGACCGTTTGCCCGAAGCCTCGATAGGGCACGTAGGTCGGCGACACCTTGATCAATCCGAAGAAGAACAGGCAGGTGATGTGCGAGGCCGCGCCGTTGCCCGAGTGGCCGAAGGTGATGTCGGACTTCTTCTGCTGCGCGAGGGCGATGAACTCCCGCGCCGTCGCCACGGGCAAGTCCTTGCGGACGAAGATGACGTTCGGGGTCGAGGCTACGACGCCGAGATAGGCGAAATCCGTTTTGGGATTGTGCGGCAGCTTCGGCGTAACGGTGACGGCGGCAGCAAGCGTTCCGGTATGGCCAAGCCCGATCGTATAGCCGTCTGCTTGAGCATTCTTCACCCGCGTCGACCCCGTCGCGCCGCCGGCACCGCCGACGTTCTCGACGACGATGCTCTTGCCGAGTGCGCGCGACATCCCCTCGGCCAGGATACGTCCCGTCGCATCGGCGGCGCCGCCGGCCGCGAACGGGACGATCATCGTGATCGGCCGCTCCGGGAAGGTCTGCGCACTGGTAGACGCCACTCCTACGCACAACAGGACACCCGCGAGGATCGCCTTGGCTCCGGCCGTTTTCATCGTCATCTAGGCCTCCCTGGTTACGGCTCGGCTTTGCGAGCTTCGTTCTTTAGTTCTCCAGCAAGCGCCGGAGCTTCCGGACAGCAGCATCAGGCGATGAGAGGACGGGACGGGAGGTGGTGGCCTTGCACGCCGCCAAAGCCCTCGATGTCGAAAAGTGAGCGAGCAGGATGGCGTCGCATTCGCCGAGTTTGGTTGCGCCTTCGGCTACGCTGCGGTTGTGCGTTTCCGCGTCACCGCCGCGCAGGGCCTCGATCGCCCCAGTGGCCAGATGCGTTCTGATCCGGGCGGTCGGCCTCATCCGCTTCGCTTCCTCAACGAACTCCTCCTCCATCCCGGCAACCGCGGGTCCGAAGGTCGCGACCATGCCGATGTCGTCGCCGAAGCCGAGGGCCTCCTCGAACATCGCCTCATTCGGCTTCAGCACCGGGATCCGCAGCGAGCGGGCGGCGGCCTCGATCGCCGTACCGAAGGCGGAGCAGGTGAAGAGGATGGCCTTCGCGCCGGTCGAGGCTCCGTAAGTGGCGAGCGCGCCGATGCGAGCCGAGAGTTCGTCGGTCAGTGCCCCCGCAGCGGCGCGATCGATGGCCAGCCCTTCGTCGAGGACGCCGAGCGGCTCCGCTTCCGGCCAGAGGTCCCGGAACGACTGCGCGATCGGATCGACGGCCACCGGGGTGGCGTGGATCAGGGCGATACGGGTGCGCTTTATCATCGAGTGAACGTCACGGGTTGAACAGCCAAGTCGCCGAGGCCGGAATCCGGCAGTGGGCGACGGGGCCGGGGAGTTCGTCATGGCCCTGGGCGCGCAGGCGCAGGTCACCGCGCTTTAGGCGGTATTCCCATTTCTCGCCGAGATAGATGCAGCCTTCGACATCGAACGGAGCACTGTCGGGAACCGCATCCGCCGTCACCGAGATGGCCTCCAGCCTGATGACGGCCTTGACCGAGGCAGGATCGGCCGGCGGCTCCCTGTCCTTCCAGACGCCGGCGAGGGACAGCCCGGCGCAGTCGATCGCATCGGGCTTGCCGGCGTCACGGACGAGCTTGCCTGCGAGGACGTTGTTCGCGCCCATGAAATCCGCGGCGTAGAACGTCTCCGGCTTGCCGTAGATCTCGCGCGGGCTACCGGACTGCACGATGCTGCCGCCCTTCAGCAGGAGCACTTGGTCGGCGATGGCGAGCGCCTCGGCCTGATCATGCGTCACCATGATGGCGCAGATCTCGAGCTCGAGGATCAGCTTGCGGATCCAGAACCGCGCTTCCTCGCGCAGTTTGGCATCGAGATTGGAGAGCGGCTCGTCGAGCAGCAGGACCTTGGGTTCGTAGACGAGCGCCCGGCAGATCGCGACGCGCTGCTGCTGGCCGCCCGAGAGCTGGTCGGGATAGCGCGCGGCGAGATGGGCAAGCCCGAGCTTGTCGAGGATCGCCTCGACCTTCGTCTTGATCTCGCTCTCGGGCAGCTTCCTGAGCTTCAGACCATAGGCGACATTCTCGAAGACGGTCCGGTGCGGCCAGAGCGCGTAGGATTGGAAGACAAGCCCGATCTTCCGCTGTTCGGGAGGCAGGGCGATGCCCGCCTTGTCGTCCAGAACCGGCGTGCCGCCGATCGTGATGCGGCCGATTTCCGGCTGTTCGAGGCCTGCGATGCAACGCAGCAGCGTAGTCTTGCCGCTGCCCGAGGCGCCCAGCAGCGCGACGATGCGGCCCTTCTGCGCGGTGAAGCTGGCGCCGGAGAGGATTTGAAGGCCACCCAGCCATTTTTGGACGTTTTCGACAACGAGATCAGTCATGGATCTTGGCTCCGAGGCGCAGGGCGAGCGTGAGCCCGACCGCGGTCAGCAGGATCGAGATGAAGGAGAGCGCGGCGATCTGGTCCATCGCGCCGGAGGTCAGAAGTGAAACCATCAGCGAGCCGATGACCTCGGTTCCGGAGCTCATCAGGTAGACGCCGGTCGCGTACTCCCGAAGGAAGACGATCATGATCATCGCCCAGGCCCCGGCGAGGCCGGGCCTGACCAGCGGGATCACGACGTCGCGCCAGGTCCTGAAGGTGGTGGCGCCGGCGGTGCGCGCCGACTCCTCGAGTTCGGGAGCGACCTGCAAGAGCGTCGCCTGGATGATGCGCAGCCCGTAGGACAGGCCGACGATGATGTAAGCGATCAGCAGGCTGAACAGCGTCGTGCGCAGCGGCACGAGGAACGGCACGAACAGGAACAGCCAGAAGAAAGCGAGGCCGACGATCAGCCCCGGCAGGGCGCGCGGGATCAGGACGGAATAATCCAGCAGCGTGCCGGTCTTGCCGTGGTTGCGGTGACCTGCAAGGCCCGCCATCAGATAGAAGCCGACGGCAACGGCGCCACCGACCGCTGCCAGCAGGATCGTGTTGATGATGCCGCGCGACAGGCTGGGCAGTTCGAAGATGCGCCTGAAGTTGTCGAGCGTGAGTTGATCGGTGATGCGAATCCCTTCGCCCCAGTTCTCGACGAAGGCACGCAGGATCACGCCGCCGACGGGGAGGAAGACCGAGACGATCAGCCAGATGCCGATGATCGAGATCGCGATCACCTGTCCGGTTCGACCGAGCTTGAGCAGGTTGGTGCGCGCGCCCTTGCCACCGACGGCCGCGAAGCGGCGCGCATGGCGCAGCAGTCTGCGCTGGATGAAGACGAGCGGCAGCGTGATCAGGATCAGGAAGACGGTGACCGCAGCCATGACCTGGTAGGTCGGCGCACCGAAGATGGTGTTGACCTTGTAGATATAGGTCGTGAGCACGAGGATGCCGTTGGGATCGCCGAGGACGAGCGGGATACCGAAGGTCTCGAAGCCCAGCAGCAGGTTCAGCGCCGCGCTGAAGACCAGCGCCGGCAGCACCATCGGCAGGGTGACGTCGAGCGAGACGCGCCAGATGCTTGCGCCCGCGGTCCGGGCAGCTTCTTCCAGGTCGCTCGGCAAGCGGCGCATTGCCGATGCGACATAGAGATAGACAGTCGGGACGTGGCTCAAGCCCCCGATCAGGATGATGCCCGGCAGCGTGTAGATGCTCCACGGCGCCGATCCGAAGATGCTCTTGAACGCGATCGTGACGAAGCCGGACGGTCCGATCGCGACCGTGTAACCGAAGGCGAGCACGATCGAGGACAGGAACATCGGCACGAGCACGAGAGGCTCGAGCCAGCCGCGCCCCTTCAGATCCGTCCGCGTGATCAGGAAGGCCAGGATTCCGCCCAGCGGCACGGCGACGAGCACCATGCCGAAGGCGTAGAGCGTGGTCGTCCAGAGCGCCCGGTAGAACTCGGGATCGGTGAGGATGAACTCGTAGGCTTCGAAACTCGGCCGGGCGGCTTCGTCGAAGAACGGCGCATTCAGGAAGCTCTGGTAGATGATCAGGACGGCCGGAGCCGCGACCATCGCGAACAGGGCCAGGATGACGGTGGCCCTGTAGCGAGGTGCTTGAACTGCGAGAGACATGATGGTGGCTCCGGGAACTGCGCGGCTCAGCCGCGCAGCGCCTCCTTCCAGCGGCGGAAGAACTCAGCGCGGTTCTTCGGCTCCGTGGCCTCCAGCAAAGTGGTCGTGATCGGGATCGGCTTCAGATTGCCGTTCGCCATCTCGTTGAGCTTGGCGAGGTTGAGGCCGCTAGTGACGTCGGTGCGGATCGACGGAGCCCCGTTGGCCGCCAGCGCGGACTGCCCGGCGGACGAGAGAAGGAAGTCAAGGAAGACGCGGGCCGCGTTGGGATGGGGAGCGCCCTTCGAGATATTCGCCACGCGCGAGAAGGCTGCCGTGTAGTCCGAGGTCAGGATGTAGCCGAGTGCCGGGTTCTTGGCTGCCCATTCGATCGCGTAGGAGGCGATGATGTTGAAGGCGAAGACGTGCTCGCCGGAGACGATCTTCTCGCGCATCGCGCCCGAGCTGCCGTAAATCTTGCCGTCGGCGGCGCCGAAGGCCCGGACGAGATCAAACGTGTCGGACCGCGTCTTCGCGTCGTTGTTGAAGAACAGGAACCCGGTCCCGCTCTTCTCGGGATCGAAGGTCGCGAGCTTGCCCTTCAGCGCGTCCTTGTTGTCCTTCATGAAGGCGAGCAACTCGACGCGCGTCTTCGGCAATTTCAGCGATGCCGTCTGCGCCTTGTTGTAGAGAATCCCGACCGGCTCGGCCGTCGTGCCGTAGAGCGTGTCGTTGAAGTTCGCCCAGTCCGGGAGCTTCCCGGTCTCCGGAGACTTGTAGGCCTCGGCCAGACCACGCTGCACGAGAACCATCTGGAGATCCATCGCGGACGTCCAGACGACGTCGGAGCCGACCTGCTTGGCGGCGGCTTCGGAGATGACGCGGTTATAGGCGCCGTTGGTGCCGATGTCGTTGTAGTCGACGCGGATGCCGGGGAAGGCGGCCTTGAAGGCCTCGACCAGCGGGCGCCCCTGCACATCATCCGTCGACGTGTAGATCGACACCGCGCCTTCGGCTTTCGCCTTCTCGACGATGTCCTTGTAGTCGGCCGGATAGCCGGCGGGGATCGTTTGGGCCCCGGCGGGGAACCCGAAGCTCAGTGCGCTCACACCAGCCGCGGAGCCGAGAACGAAGTGGCGACGATTGATCATGCTGAAGCCTCCCGAATGGTTGTTGTTATCCGGGCAACTTAGCATCAAGATTGGTTTTAGCAATATCTAAAACCAACTTACTTGGTATGTAGTTCGTCTGACCCCGGAATGCGGGGCATATCGAGGATCGCGAATGAGTCCGGGGAGGCTCTAGATCGGCTCGTGCCGCGGGTGAATGACCGGCGATTTTGATGCAAGGGCGCCGCTCAGGTGTCGCCGCATCAGATGCGCGGCTTCCAGATTGTCGCCGCGGGCAAGGAGGTCGAGGATCTGAAGGTGCTCGAGGCTTTGCAGCGAGATGCGCCGGGGATCGACTTTCAGGCGATACTCCGCCAGGCGGCGCAACTGGTTCGCCCGCTCCAGGGCCTGGAAGAACATCGGATTATTCGACATCCGGATGATCGTCTCGTGAAACTCGGCGCCAGCGGCGGTCATCGCTGCTGGGGCCATGCCTTCGAGCTTACCGGATGCAAGTCGCTCCTGGGTTTTCCGGAGGGCCGAGGCGGCGCGCTTGTCGAAGCAGAAGGTCGGCTCCAGCAGAGCTGCTGGCTCAATCACGGCGCGAAACCGGTAGATCGCTTCAAACGCCTCCGCTGTCTTGGCAACCTGGCGCAGCTTCCAGCCGTAGCCCGGCTTGGGCTCGGCCCATCCTTCCCTGGCGGCTCTCAGCAGAAGTTCCTGGGCCTGAGCGCGCGAAAGGCCGTACCGGTCCCGGATTGCCTGCTCTGTCTGGTCGGCGCTGATCCTGTCGTGCAGCCAATCCTCTGCAAAAAGGTAATACGGCTCGTCGACGGCCGGAACCAATGGCTCGATCGCGTTCCCGCCGTTTCCGGAGTGTGTCGGAAGAACGAAGAACCCGCGATTCCGGCGGCTTTCGATCAGCCCTTTGCTTGACAGAAGCGACAGCGCTTCCCGAACAGGCGAGCGCGAGACTTCGAAACGCGCAGCCAGGGCCTCCGTCGCGAGGTGTGAGCCGGGTTCGAGCTCGCCCATGCCGATCTGGGCGACGATGTCGTTGGCGATACGAAGGGCGAGTGGGCTGCTTGCCATGCTCGGGGCGTGTGACCGTGATGTTGGACGTGTGAGTCTAATACCGATCCAAATCGGCTAAAGCCATCTTGACCGATGATTGGTTTTATACGATGCAATAGCCAATTCCAGGGCCTGGGCCGGAAACTGAGGAAACATCATGAAGATTCTCGTCTTGCCATGCGATGGCATCGGGCCGGAAATCGTTGCCGCGTCGATCGAGGTTCTGGAGGTCGCCAGTGACAAGTTCGGCCTCGAGCTTGCTTTCGATTACGACGAAGTCGGCTTCAAGAGCCTCGAGAAGCACGGTACCACGCTGCGCGAGAGCGTGCTGGACAAGGCCCGCGCCGATTACGACGGGGTGATCCTGGGCACCCAGTCCCACGCCGACTATCCGGCGCCGGAGAAGGGCGGTCGTAACGTCTCGGCGGGCTTCCGGATCGGGCTCGACCTTTATGCCAATGTCCGGCCTGCGCGCACACGCTCCTTCATCGAATCCAACATGAAGCCCGGCAAGACGATGGACCTCGTCATTATGCGCGAGGCCACCGAAGGCTTCTACCCCGATCGGAACATGCATCTCGGCTGGGCGGAGCTCATGCCCTCGCCGGACATGGCGATCTCGCTCCGCAAGATCACGGCGCACTGCTCGAACCGGATCGCGCGCCGCGCCTTCGAACTTGCCGCCAAGCGCCGCAAGAAGGTCACCGCCGTGCATAAGGTCAACAGCTTCCACCAGACCGACGGGCTGTTCCTGCGCGAGGTCCGCAAGGTGGCTCAGGAGTTCCCGGACGTTCAGCTCGATGACCTGCTGATCGATGCCTCGACCGCGCATCTGGTGCGCAACCCGGAGCGCTTCGACGTCATCTGCGCGACCAACTTCTACGGCGACATCATCTCCGATCTGGCCAGCGAGCTCTCCGGAAGCCTCGGCCTGGCGGGTTCGATGATGGCGAGCGATACCCACTGCTGCGCCCAGGCCCAGCACGGCTCGGCGCCTGACATCCAGAACAAGGACAAGGCGAATCCGGTCTCGATGATCCTGTCCTGCGGCATGCTCTTGCAGTGGGTGGGTGAGAAGCGCGGTCTCCCGGCGTTCGAACAGGCCTTCCACGCCATCGACAAGGCGATCGACGAGGTCCTGACCGACCCGGCGTCCCGCACCCCGGACCTCGGCGGCAAGACCGGCACGAAGCGCTTCGGCCAGCTCGTCGCCGAGACCCTGAAAGCCGCCTGAGATGTCCTCGGCAGTGGAGAGCCTGAAGGCCAAGCTCGGACCCGCTCCGATGGCGGTCCGTTCCGCCCTCTCGCGGCACGGCAAGCTCCGGGCTGGGATCAACCTCTCGAACTTCCTGCTCGTTTCCAGCCAGACGCCCGACGGCGGTCCGGCCGGAGTGTCCCCGGATATGGCGGCGGCCCTGGCCGCTTGTCTCGAGCTGCCGCTGGAATACGTCTCGTACGAGAACCCGGGCAAGCTTGCCGATGCGGCCGAGCGCGATGAGTGGGATGTCGGGCTGGTCGCGGCCGAGCCGCAGCGCGCCGCGGTGATCGACTTCACCTCGGCTTATGCCGAGATCGAGGCGACCTATCTGCTGCCGCCGGGATCCACCCTCCGGGAGGTCTCGGACGTCGATCGGAAGGGCCACCGGATCGCGGCCGCGGCGCGTACCGCCTATGGCCTCTGGCTCGAGCGAAACGTCCACGAGGCCGAGATGGTCTGGGGCAATGGCTTCGACGAGACCTACAGGTTGTTCATCGACGGCAAGCTCGATGCCTTGGCCTGTCTTCGCCAGAAGCTGATCGAGGAGCAGGCCCGGTTGCCTGGGTCGAAACTGCTGACGGGCCGCTTCATGTCCGTGATGCAGGCGATCGGAACGCCCAAAGTATCCGGCATCGCTATCGACTATCTCCGCGCCTTCGTGGAGGCAGCAGTCGATATCGGCCTCGTTGCTGAGTTGATCGCGAAGCATGGCGTCATTGGTTTGACGATCGCTACCCGGGAAGTGGGTCGAGCGGCCTGAGCCCCTCGACCGATCCCCTTTCGCAACGTTACGGATGAGTGCGACATGCTGATCGGCGTCATCGCGGACGACTTCACCGGCGCGAGCGACATCGCGAACACCCTAGCCAAGGGCGGCGGGGGGACCCCGGGGCTCGCAACCACGCAATTTCTCGGCGTACCGTCGCGGCCCGCAGATCCCGAATGCCAGGCGGGTGTGGTCGCACTCAAGAGCAGGTCGATCCCTGCCGGGGAGGCCGTGGAGCAATCCCTCGCGGCTCTCGCCTGGCTCCGGCAGCAGGGCTGTCGTCAGATCGTCTTCAAATACTGCTCGACCTTCGACTCGACGGCCGAAGGCAATATCGGTCCCGTCGGTGAGGCGATCGCCGCGGAGCTCGGGGTTCGCGGCGTGGTCGCGTGCCCGGCCTTCCCGGGTGCCGGTCGCAGCGTCTACATGGGAAATCTCTTCGTCGGTGACGTGCCGCTCAACGAGTCGAGCCTCCGGCATCATCCGCTCACGCCAATGACGGACAGCGACATTCGTCGCTGGCTGCGCTCACAGTCACGCCAGCCGGTAGGTTTCGTGCCTTGGACCACGGTGTCGAAAGGTGGCGCCGAGCTGCGCGCCGCGTTGGCGAAATGCGCTGCCGATGGCGACACGCTGGTTATCGTCGATGCTCTCACCGATGAGGACCTGCTCGCCATCGGTGAGGCATGCGCTGAAGCAGCCTTCATCACCGGAGGGTCGGGAATTGCGATCGGCCTGCCGCGGAATTTCCATCGCGCCGGTCTGGTCGAGACGGCGCAGAGGACCTTCCGTCCGGTCTCTGGGCGCGAAGCCATACTGGCGGGAAGCTGTTCGCAGGCGACGCTCGCGCAGATCGCCGAACACGAGAAGGCGCATCCGGTGCTCCGATTGCCCGTGTTCGAAATCGTCGAGGGCAGCGTCACCGCGGCGGATGTGATCGACTTCGTCGAGCGCAACGAGGGCAGGGCGCCTCTGGTCAGCACATCGCAGCCTCCCGAAGACGTTCGCGCCTTACAGGCCCGCTTCGGATCCGAAGTCGTCGCGCACGCGATCGATCGCCTGTTCGCCGAATCCGCCTCGGCCCTCGTTTCCGGAGGGCTCCGGCGCCTGGTCGTTGCCGGCGGCGAGACCTCCGGCGCGGTGGCTTCGGCGCTGGGTGTCGAATCCTTGAACATCGGGCCGGAGATCGCTCCCGGAGTGCCCGCCGTGTCGACACAGAATGGTCGCCTTGCGCTCGCCCTCAAATCCGGGAACTTCGGGCAGGTCGATTTCTTCGCGCGCGCGCTGGCGAAGCTCGAAGGAACCGTGCGATGAGCGAAGCCGCTACGCGTGCCGAACTCGTGAGGTTCTCCCGCTCGCTGTTCGAGCGCGGCTACTCGGTCGGGTCCTCTGGCAACATCAGCGTCGCTGTCGACGATGGCATCCTGATCACCCCGACGAACTCCTGCCTTGGCTTCCTCGAAGCGGATCGCATCGCCAAGATCGACCGTGACGGGCGCCATGTCTCGGGGGACAAGCCATCGAAGGAGATTTTTCTTCACAAGGCCTTCTACGAGACGCGACCCGGCACCGGAGCCGTGGTTCATCTCCATTCGACCTATGCGACTGCCATTTCCTGCCTGAACGGCATCGACGAGGACGACGCCGTTCCCTCGTTGACGCCCTACGTCGTGATGCGCGTCGGAACAGTCCGGCGGTTGCCTTACGTGCGTCCCGGCGATCCGAAGATAGGCGAGATGATCCGGGACCTAGGTGGGCGCAAGGCGGCGGTTCTGCTCGCCAACCACGGTCCGGTCGTCGCAGGAAAGGATCTCTTGAGCACGGTATACGCGGCGGAGGAACTGGAGGAGACAGCGAAGCTCCTGATGCTGCTCTCCGGGCGCAACCACGATCTGCTCGGCGATGCCGAAGTCGAAGAGCTCCAGCGCGTGTTCGGTAACTGAGACATGACGCTGACCATCGGCATGGTGGCTCATGACAGCAAGAAGCCGGATCTCGTGGCCTGGGCCGAGCGTCACGCCGGGTCGATTGGTAGACATCGCATCGTTGCGACCGCCACGACCGGTAGCCTGCTTCGCGCCGCGATGCCCGACGCAGCAATCCGTCTCGTCAAGAGCGGCCCGCTCGGTGGCGACCAGCAGATCGGCGCGATGATCGCGCAGGGCGAACTAGACGTGCTGCTGTTCTTTCCCGATCCGCTCGCCGCGCAGCCGCACGACGTGGACGTCAAGGCGCTGCTGAGGCTGGTACTCGTCTACGATCTTCCCGCGGCGTTCAGCCCGAGCACCGCGACGGCCTTGGCCGGTTCCGGCCTTTTCGACCAGTGAAAGTGACAGGATGCGACGCACACGCCATGCCAAGATCGTCGCGACGATCGGTCCTGCAAGCTCGTCGCCCGATCGCCTGAGGGAGCTGTTCGCCGCCGGGGTCGACACCTTTCGGCTCAACTTCAGCCACGGCTCCCACGCCGATCATGCCGCGGTCTTCGCGGCGATCCGCTCGCTGGAGCACGAGGTGGCGCGCCCGATCGGCATTCTCCAGGATCTTCAGGGACCCAAGATCCGGATCGGCCAGGTGCGAAATGGCGGTGTTGCTGTCGCTCAAGGCGATATCATTCGGTTTCGGGTGGATGGCGTCGAGGGAGATCAGACGGCGATCCCGCTGCCGCACCCTGAAATCTTCGAAGCTGTCCTGCCCAACCAGCATCTGTTGATCGACGACGGGCGGATTCGCGTCGAGGTCACCGGATTGGAAGCTCGCTGCATCGAAGCGAGAGTCCTGGTCGGGGGAATCCTCAAGGACCGCAAGGGCGTCAACCTTCCCGGAACGCTGCTAAAGGTCTCGCCCTTGACCCGTAAGGACCGCGAGGATCTCGCGTTCGGCCTCGACCTTGGCGTCGACTGGGTCGCGCTTTCCTTCGTGCAGACGCCGTCGGACGTGATCGAGGCCAAAGCGCTGATCGGTGACCGTGCCGGGTTGATCTCGAAGATCGAGAAGCCGTCCGCGCTCGAGCGGATCGACGACATCGTTCGCCTCTCGGACGGCATCATGGTCGCGCGCGGCGACATGGGTGTGGAGTTGCCGCAGGAGGAGGTGCCTGGTCGGCAAAAGGAGCTGATCAGGGCCTGTCGGGAGGCTGGTCGACCGGTGATCGTCGCGACACAGATGCTGGAGTCGATGGTCTCGTCGCCGACGCCCACGCGCGCCGAAGCATCGGATGTTGCGACGGCGATTTTCGATGGCGCGGATGCGGTCATGCTGTCGGCAGAGTCGGCGACGGGACAATACCCGGTCGAGACGGTGCAGATGATGGATCGCATCATCCGGCAATCAGAGAAGCACCGCTTCTTCCGCTCCCTGGTGCATGCGGCGGAGCCCAATCTTGAAACGACGCCTCCGCACGCCGTCGCCGCAGCGGCCGCACAGTTGGCCGAGACGCTGTCCGCCGACGCCGTTGTGGCGTATACCGCGACCGGAACGACGGCCACCCGTGTCGCTCGCGGCCGTCCCATTATACCGGTTCTTGCCCTTACGCCCAGCGAACTGGTGGCGCGGCAATTGACGCTGCTCTGGGGGACGCACAGCCTGAAGGTGGACGAACTGGTCGATGAGACCGACATGCTCGAGCAGGCAATTAAAGCCTGCGCCACCGAAGGCTTCGTCGACAGCAATGGAGTTGCGGTTATCGTCGCTGGGATACCATTCGGAGCAAGTGGCGGGACGAACAACATCCGGCTTGCCACCATACGGCAGAGGCCAACTTAGTTAGCCAAGCCTGTCGGAGTAACGCGACTATGGATCCGCTACGCCGGACCTCTACAGGTGCCGGTTCTTGGTATTGGAAATACTAAATTTGTATTAGTGTTACGTTCTTTTCTGTAGAAAACTTATCTAGGGGCCTATGTTGACCTATTTCGGATTTGTGATACTAATTGTGCGGGATAAAATTAAGGCAATAACAATAGTCCCGCAAAGGTCACGCCGGCGGCCTTGACGACCTCGAGATCGATCACGCTCAGTAGCCAAGGGAATGAGGGATAGCGGCCGTCAGGGGGCGTGTTGGCCAGTAGCGCACCGAGTCCGCCGATCCTGTCACTCGTCGCCGTCCTGAGGGCATTGGCCGGATTGGGCATTCCCGCTAGGTGACGCATCGCCGGAAAAGCGGGACGAGATATCAAATAGGCCTTCCGGTCGGATGGCGACCACGGACGGGCCGATCCCCGGGCGCTAGACCCGACCGGCAAGGGCGCCCGCGTAACCGTCGGCGGGTAACACTTGATCGGAGCCGCCGGAACGCTGGGCGTCTGCGCTCATAATGGTTCTCCCGTTCATCTGTCGCAGGGTCGGGCTGTGCCGAGCGCGGTACGCCTTCGGCGGGGTACAGCTCGCGCGCCGAGCCGGAAAGTCAGGGATGGGTTCGTTTGTCCGAGAGCCATACACGTGATAGAAGTTCCTTCTTGTCGCGTCAGCCGACTGTCCGGCTAGAACTGGTCCGAGCCGCGCCGTTTCTGAGGCGTTGTCCGCGAGTTGCACGATGCGCGATCAGGGGCATCACAGCTTCCATCCCCTGTTCTTAAGCTCAGCGATGCCTTTCTGGATCTCCAGCAGTGGTTGCTGATCCCGAATGATTTCGAGGACCACGTTCTCGATCCCGCACGTCTGGTCGACCGCCTTCGCCAAACCTTCGAAATCGATAACGCCGGTGCCGATCGGGTCGTGACCCCACACATCGAGCCCAGTGTCTGAAATATGCACCAGAGCAATTTCTTGATGGCCGGAGAGCAGGCAAGCCACGGGGTCCTCGTTGATGTAGGCGGCATTGGCCACGTCGTAGACGATCTTCAGATTGGCGTTGCCGTAGTCCCTGACGAGCCCCGCCATTTCATCGAAAGTGGGCCTGAAGCAGTAAGGCGTGTTCTCCAGCAGCAGCCTCACACCGGCCTGCTCGGCCTGCGGCAGCAGCACATCCAGGCTTTCGTAGAGCCAGCCGAACGTCTTTTCGAGCGAGGGCGAGATCATCGGGCGTCGCGTGCCCGGCGAAATCACGACGTCGACCGTACCCCACTCATGAGCCAGTTCGATCACGTGCTTGATGTGGTCCGTGCTCTTGCGCCTCATATTCGCGGCCGGGCTCGCCAGATTGATGTCGTACCCGCCTGCATTGAGCGACCTGATACTGGCGCCGCAGTCCTCCAGGCGCCGCTTCGCCGTCGCACGTGCGGACGGATTCATCTCGTCCGGCCAGCAATGCGGCGAACTGACGGGCACCTCGAAGACGCTGAACCCGTGGCCGCTGAGCTCGACGATGGCGTCGATCGCGGTCGACGACCAAAGGTAGGAAAATGTATTGATGATCATCGGATGGTCTCCCTGGGCATCGCCCATGCGCGACGCGTCGACGTCGCGATCGGCGTCACGCGTTCTGGGGCGTGGAGCTCGGTCGCCCGGGGATGTGGCTCAGGATCGAACTGCTGAAGCCGCCGTCGACGCACAGATCCTGTCCGGTCACGTAGCCTGCCAGCGGGCTGACCAGGAACTCAATAGCGTTGGCGATATCGATCGGCTGGCCGATTCGCGCGAGGGGAATGAGCTTCTCTCGCGCGGCCTTGATCGCCGGATCGGCATACATCTTCTCGGACATTGGCGTGTGAGTCATGCCGGGCGAGACGACGTTGACGCGGATGCCGTCCGGCGCCCATTCGAGCGCCAGCGTCCGCGCAAGCATCGCCAACGCAGCCTTGGTCGGGCTATAGGCGCCCGAGCCGGCATGGGGCACCCGGCCCGACATCGACGAGGTGAAGCAGGCTGCGCCGCGGCTCGCCTTGAGATGGGGATAGGCATGTTTGGCCACGAGCCAGGGCCCGCGCAGGTTGATCGCGAACATTCCGTCCCAATCGTCGAGCGAGAGGTCGCTGATCTTGCCCGGCTTCGCCACGCCGGCGTTCGCGACCAGAGCGTCGAGGCCCCCAAACTCCGCAATGGCCGCATCGACCAGCTTCGCGGGCGCATCCACGTCTCCCATGTCTCCGCTGAGAGCAATCGCCTCGCCCCCAAGCTCGCGTACCCTGGCGGCGATCTCTTCCTGCTTGTCGGAGGCGTCGCGGCCGCACACGGCGATGCGGGGCCGTTCGCCCCTTGCGAGCGCAGCTTCGGCTATACGCACGCAAACCGCCGCTCCGATCCCGCGGCTTCCGCCGGTCACCAAGGCTCTCATCAATCGTTCCTCCTTTAGAATCTGCTTGTTTTCGAAGATGTTGCCCGCATGGGTCTGCCGTCGCGGCGCCTAGACCGTGACGCCTAGCGGCCAGGGCGCGAACTCGGCCGATCCGGAATCGAACATTTCGCTCTTCGTGCGCTCGCCGGACGCGGTCCGGAGAATGAGGTCGAAGATTTTCTGTCCGGCTCCCGCGACGCTCTCCTCGCCGTCGAGGATCGCGCCGCAGTTGACGTCCATGTCCTCCTCCATCCGTGCGTAGAGAGGCGAGTTGGTCGCGATCTTAATCGAGGGAGCCGGCTTGCAGCCGAACACGCTGCCTCGCCCCGTCGTAAAGCATACGACATTGGCGCCGCCGGCGACCTGGCCGGTCGCCGAGACGGGGTCGAAGCCAGGCGTATCCATGAAGACGAAGCCTTTCGCGGTCACCGGATCGGCGTAGCCGATCACGTCCACCAAGTTGGTGCTGCCGGCCTTCGCCATGGCGCCGAGCGATTTTTCGAGGATTGTCGTCAGGCCCCCGGCCTTGTTGCCGGGAGAGGGATTCGCGTTGATCTCGACCCCGTGCCTGCGGGTGTAGTCCTCCCACCAAATCATCAGATCGACGAGCTTCTCGCCAACCGCCTGGCTGACGGCCCTGCGGGTGAAAAGATGCTCGGCGCCGTATGTCTCCGTCGTTTCCGATAGGATAACCGTGCCGCCATTGCGCACGACGAGATCGCTCGCCACTCCGAGAGCCGGGTTGGCCGAGACGCCAGAGTAGCCATCGGAGCCACCGCATTGCAGCGCGATCTTGAGCTCGCTGGCTGGGACCGTCTCGCGGCCCACCTGGTTTGAATCGGCCAGCACGTCCCGCACGAAATCCATCCCGGCTTCGACCGTCTTGCGAGTGCCGCCCATGGCCTGGATATCCATGTTGCGGATTCGGTCGCTCAGATTGTGCTCTTTCAGCATCGCGCCGATCTGGTTGACCTCGCAGCCCAGGCCCAGCACAACGATATGGGAGAAGTTCGGATGCCGGGCGTAACCGGCGAGTGTGCGCCGCAAGAGCTTCAGCGGTTCTCCCTCCGCCATGCCGCAGCCGGTCTTGTGCGTCAGCGCGACAACGCCATCAACGTTCGGATAGTCGGTCAGGCGCTCGATGCCGATCATCGGATGGCGCTTGAAGGCGTCGGCGACGAGGCCGGCCACGTGGGCGCTGCAGTTCACCGAGGTGAGGATGCCGATATAGTTGCGTGTCGCGACGCGGCCATCCGGCCGGCGGATGCCCTCGAATGTGGCCGGCACTGCGACATAGTCGGTCGGCTTGACGTCCCGCCCGTAAGCATAGTCCTTCGCGAAATCGCCCATGCCCAGGTTATGGACATGGACGTGCTCTCCCGCGGGGATATCGACTGTGGCCACGCCGATCACCTGATTATAGCGGCGCACCTGTTCGCCACGTGCGATCGGCCGCGTCGCGACCTTGTGTCCCGCGGGAATGCGGACGGAGGTGACGACACCGTTTCCGACCGGCGTGTCGGTCGGCAACGCTACGCGCGCAATGGCGACATGGTCGGAGGGGTGAAGGCTGATGACGTGGTGCATCGTCCCGGTTTCCTGTTCGTCGAACTGTGCGTCTGCCGTTGCCGGCTCGCGAACCGGTTCGGGCGCATGCGAAGCGACAGCCTGCTCTCGTCAGCTGCCGACGAGGTCGAACTGGAGCTGGTAGATCCCCTGCAAGGCATCGGGAGCCCCGAGTCGATCGAGCGTGGCGGGGCTGAGATGGGCCGACAGGACATGCTCGACCGCTTCCCGCGTGGCGCCTTCCACCAGCAGCACCCAGCGCGGAACCATGTTGGCAGCGCGCCCCTTCTGCTCGGCCGTCTTGAGGTTGCTGGCGCCCTCGTCGGCGCGGCAGATATGCGCAGCCGAGATCGCGGGCGCCTTTGTGATATCCGGTATGACGGACCCCGACAGCGTTTCTAGGATGGCGGGATCCCGAGAGGGCTCGCAATCGAAGCGGACCGTCCCGATGAATCCACCGGACCCCGCTCCCAGCGAAACCTCGACGTCGCACAGCGACCGAGAGGTGTTGCGGAAGTGCTGGACCGAGCGCGTGGTCCATTCGGTCGGGCTGTTCAGCCGCGCGAGATAGTCCGCGCCAGTGAGCACCGATTTGTGCTCGACCTCATAGAGCGTGAAATACTCCGGCGTGCCCGACAGGGCGATGTAACGGCGGCCGCGCAGAAAGCCCGGAATGCCGACCCGCTCCGGAATATGCTCGCGGTCGTGCCATTCGTAGAAATTGGCACGACCCTCATCGGTGATGTCGTTCCAGATGGCGATAACGCCCGATCCTGACAAAGCCATGAAAAGCTCCTCGCTTGTTGGTTGTCCCGTTGCATTCGTCCGACCCGAGAGGGCAGGGAACGCGATGGAGTCGCATCGTGATTGGTCGCTGGGCGGTTGGAGACCTAAGCTGCGTGTTCGACCGTCTGGGGTATGCCGCCGTCGGCCGCGGAACGGTATGCCGCCTCGAGCACGGCGATCGCGTGTTCCGCCTCTCGCAGACCTGCGACTGGCGCTCGGCCTTCGGCCAGATCCGCCCAGCTGCGCCGGAGAAACACCGGGTAATATTCGTCGGTGTTGTACTCGACAGTGGTGGAGCGCCCGGGCTGCTGGTCGCGCCCTTTCACATGGAGCTGATCGGCATAGGCTCGCACATAGGCTGAGCTGTGCGAGATCGAGAACGCGAAATCGCGCTGGTCTTCCGCCGTCGAGGGATAGAGGTAGCCGGTTTCGATCAGGCCGATCTGGCCCGCCGCATTCCGGCAGGTCAGGATGGCCTGCTCGTCGACGGTGACGTCGGGCCGGAACGTCCGTGCCTGCGCCGAAACATGCGTGATTGGAGCGCCCGTCAAGGACGCGATCAGATCGACAAAGTGAATGCCGACATTCAGGAGGGAGCCGCCGCCTGCCTGCCGCTTGTCCAGCATCCAGCCGTTTCCGTTTCGCTCGTAGCGATCAGCCAGGCCAACGATGAATCTGAAGGACAGATGCTCAAATCCTTCCGGCGCGAACCCTTTGGCCGGCGACAGATGTGAAGCCCAGTCGCTGACCCGGTTGATGAAGGGGACGCTGACGTGCACGCGCCGCTGCTCCGCCAGCTGCCGAATGCGGCGGACCTCCTTCAGATCGAGACCGCAAGGCTTCTCGATCAGAAACGGAATGCCGCGATCGATCAATCGCTCAGCCAAGGCGGCCATTCTGGAATGACGGCTGAACACGAGCGCGAAGTCGAAATCCTCATCGAAAAGCGCTTCGTTCGAGTTGAAGAGCTTGTAGTTCAGCCGCTGTGCGAAGCGCGCACCCGAAAATGCTTCGCTGTCGGAAATGCCGACGATTTCGATCCCTGGATCGCTCAGCGCCGGGATATAGAGCGGAAAATGCCAGTGGCTGACGTCGAATAGTGCGATCTTCATGGGAAGCTCCGTGACAGCGGGAGTGTCGAACCACTCAATCCATGTAGGAGCCGCCGTTGACGCTCAGGGTCTCGCCGAAGATGTAGCTGGCGTCGTCGGAGACGAGGAAAGCCGTCGCCCGACCGATTTCCTCGGGACGACCGAGGCGGCCGGCGGGAATTCGCGAGATGGTCGTCGCCTTCATCTCGCTGCTCATCCCGTCGGTGAGCTCTGTCGCGAAAAGTCCAGGCGCGACGGCATTGACGTTGATGCCGAACGGGGCGGCGTAGAGCGCCAAAGATTTCGTCAGGCCGATGATCCCGGCCTTGGCTGCGGTATAATGCGCGTTGCCGATGAAATCGCCGCGCTTGCCTGCGACGGAACTGATGTTGACGATCTTTCCGTAGCCCCGATCCTTCATGCCCGCCAGAACGGCCTGGCAGCAGTTGAACGAGCCCTTCAGGTGAATATCGAGCATCCGGTCCCATTTCTCGGGGCTGATCTCCGGAAAGCTGACAAAGTCGCCGATCCCGGCGTTGTTGACGAGAATGTCCACGCGGCCGCGCTCTCTCCGGATCGTCTCGAATGCGTTATTGACCTGGGTCGAGACGGCCACATCGAACGCGATGGCGCTGGCGCTATCACCTCGTGCCCGCACCGCAGCTGCGGCCTCTTCAGCCGGCTCAAGGGTCAGGTCGTTGACGACGACATGGGCGCCTCGGGCCGCGAGCACATCGACTATGGCCTTGCCCAGGCCCCGTCCCGCCCCGGTGACCACGGCGATCTTCCCCGACAGATCCTGCTGAACTGACCGCATGTTGACTCCCAGTATCGCCCGGCTGGTTATCGGGCCGCCGCGTTTGCGAGAACCGGCGAGTTATGCTATTGGAATATCGTTCCAGCAACCTCTTGCTACGTGGTGCCATGCGGCTTGTCAAATCCCTCGTCGAGCGCTGCTTCGACCTCATCAACCTGCTAAGCGAACACGCTGGCGCCATGCCTCTCGGCGAGATCAGCCGCCGTCTGGAGGTGCCCAAGAGTGCGGCGCACCGCCTTCTGACGACCCTATGCGAACTGGGGTGGGCCGAGCAGGACGCAGATAGCGGCTTCTATCGCCTGTCCTTGCGCCTGGCGATCGTGGGCCAGCGGCTCCTGGTGGCGACACGTATTCCTGATATATGTCAACCAATTCTCGATCGATTAGCAAATGAAACTGAAGGTCTTGGCCGGATCGCAATCGTCGATTCCGATGGTCTAACTTGGATTGCGCAGTCACAAGGTGCGAGGTTTGGGTTGATTTACCAGCCAGAAATTGCAGCGAAAGTTCCGCTTCACATGACGGCAAATGGCAAAGCTTGGCTTGCGACGCTGGATCGCGATGAAGCTTTGGCGCGAGCCATCGCCAGTGGGCTCGGACGAACCGATCTCGGCGGACCCCGGGTCATTACGACCAAGCCGACGTTCTCAGCTGCGCTGGACGAGACTGTTGAGCGCGGCTGGGGCGCGGCGATCGAGGAAGCCGAGCCGGGCGTCGCTGCAGTTGCGGCCGCGATCCGTGTTGGCGGGCAGGTCGTCGGAACGGTCAGTGTTGCCGGCCCCCTCCATCGCTTTTCACCTATGATCGTTCCCGAAGTCGCGCAGCGGGTCACGGCGACTGCGCAGGAGCTTTCTGATCTCTGGCCATACCGCATTGCGCCGCAGCAGAGACTGCCAGTAGCCGCCACCGCAAGCGCCTGACAAGTCTCAATAAATTTCGACCAAACCGAAGGAGAGCACTTTCCGTCGACATTGGAATTGACAAAACAGTGGTTAACGGAATAGCGTTCCATTAACAGCCGGTTGCCGGCCAATGAGAAAAGCGGCTCGTCATGGGCCAGGGGAGAGAGCAGTGGCGAATGTAGAGCTGCAGGCCGTCCGCAAGTCGTATGGCACCGCGCCCGTGATTCACGGCGTAACCGTCGACATCGACGATGGCGAGTTCGTCACGCTGGTCGGGCCGTCCGGATGCGGAAAATCGACGTTGCTGCGCATGATCGCCGGTCTCGAAGACATTTCGGGCGGGCAGATCCGGATCGGCGGCAGGACGGTGAACGGCATTCCGCCCAAGGAGCGCGACATCGCGATGGTGTTCCAGAACTACGCGCTCTATCCGCATATGACCGTGGCCGAGAACATGGGCTTCTCCCTGAAGCTGAAGAAGGCGTCCCGGGACGAGCGCGATGCGGGCGTGAAGCGCGCCGCCGAGATCCTCAGCCTCACCAAGCTGCTCGATCGCTATCCCCGCGAGCTCTCCGGCGGCCAGCGTCAGCGCGTGGCGATGGGACGCGCGATCGTCAGAAACCCACAGGTCTTCCTGTTCGACGAGCCGCTCTCCAATCTCGACGCCAAGTTGCGCGTTCAGATGCGCACCGAGATCAAGGAGCTGCATCAGCGTCTCAAGACCACAACCGTCTATGTCACCCACGACCAGGTCGAGGCCATGACGATGGCCGACAAGATCGTGGTGATGCATGATGGCTTGGTAGAGCAGATCGGCGCTCCGCTTGAGCTCTACAATCACCCAGCCAACATGTTCGTCGCGGGCTTTATCGGATCGCCGGCGATGAACTTCCTGAAGGGTCGCTGCGAGAAGGGGCGGTTCATGCTGGACGACGGCTCAGCCCTGCCACTGCCGGCCGAGCTGCAGCATCTTTCATGCAGCGCAGTCTACGGCGTCAGGCCCGAGCATCTCGTCAGGAGCGACGACGGCCTGGCTTTGACGGTTGCGGTCGTCGAGCCGACGGGGGCCGAGACGCAGGTCATCGCTCGCCACGGTTCGCAGAGCATCGTGTGCATCTTCCGGGATTCCGAACTTCCGCATCCCGGCGAGACGATCCGCGTCAGGCCGGACGTCACACGCGTCCATGTGTTCGACGAGGGCGACGGCAACCGCCTGTCCTGAGCGGCGGGCAATCCGCCTGCCGCCCGCAACGGCTGCCGCGCGAAGATTTTACGGGACACATCATGTCAGCAAGCCGCACACAGTCGGTGGTCGACACCTCCAGAGCCGGCGTCCTGGGCGGAACGCCCGAGACGCGCAGCCCGGCGCGCATCTCATGGGCGCCGTTTTTCTGGTTTGCGCCGGCGATCCTGATACTGTTTCTGGTGACGCTCTATCCGACGGTTTTTGTCGGCTGGTTGAGCTTTCAGAAGACGAGATATTACGATCTGACGGGCTTCGTTGGTCTGGCAAATTACGTCGAAGTCTTCAGCTCCCCGGCCTTCTGGAACACGGTCTATGTCTCCTTGGGCTATGTCGCGGGGTCGCTTGCGGGCGCGGTGATCCTGGGTATGGCCGCCGCACTCGTGCTGAACAATGCCGGGTCGACCGGGACGGTCCTGCGCGTATTCATCCTGTTCCCCTGGACGCTGTCGATGTCGGTCGTCGGCAGCATCTGGCTGTGGCTGCTCAACCCATCCTTTGGACCCATTCCATATCTGATGCAGCTGACTGGCATCGATCCCGGCCTGATGCTGGGCGATCCGGGCCTGGCATTGCCGCTGATCATCATCGTCACTGCATGGTGGTCCTTCCCCTATGTCATGGTCATGGCGACCGCCGCCATGCAGTCGATCCCCAAAGAGCTTTACGAAGCGGTGGAGATCGATGGCGGCGGCGCGCTGGTGAAGTTTCGGTATGTCACGCTGACGCAGATCCTGCCGACGCTGGGCAGCACCGCGCTCACCTTGTCGATCATGTATCTGACCCTGATGACGCTGATCATCGTCATGACCGGCGGCGGACCGCTCGGATCCACCACGACACTGAGCTTCGAGGCGTTCCGCGGAACCGTTCAGGCCGTCAACATCGGCCCCACCGCGGTGGTCTCAATCGTCGTCCTGCTGATCAATGTCGGCCTCGGGGTGGTCTACACCCGGCTGACCGGCCGCGTCACCGGATAGGATTTCGCAGATGAGTGCCGCTATATCCTCCGGTCGCCCCACCAACCGTGCCCCCGCGATCCTGATGTCGCTCTTCTTCGCGGTCATCGTCCTCGGGCCCGTCGCCTGGGCGCTGGCGACCTCGTTCAAGACGGAGGTTGAGGCGGTGGCCGTCCCGCCGACGCTCTGGCCCAACAAGGCGACGATCGAAAACTACCTCAAGGTTTTCCGGGACCAGTCTTTCGCCCGCGATTTTTTGAACTCGGTGCTCTATGCCGTCGGTGCCGTGGTCCTCGCATTGCTCGTCGGGATACCGGCCGGCTATGCGGCCGCGCGCTTCACCTTCAAGGGCAAGCGCGCCTTGATGCTCGTCATCCTGGCAACCTCGATGGTGCCGGGCGTCGCGCTCCTGGTTCCCACCTATTACCTGCTCGACACGATCGGGCTGCTCAACAGCGGCATCGTCGTGACGATCATCCTGTCGGCGCGGATCATCCCGCAGACCGTCTGGTTCATCGCCAACTTCGTCGAGGCCGTTCCCGTCGAGATCGAGGAATCGGCCTTCATGGACGGTGCGAACCGCTTCGAGATCATCTGGAATCTCATTTTGCCCCTGATCCGGCCTGGCATCGCAGCCGTCGCGACGATCGGGATCGTCACGACCTGGAACGACTACATCACCGTCGCGGTCTTCGCTCCGGATGTCGCCAAACGGACGCTGCAGGTCGCGCTCGTCAACCAAGTCTTCGACGCGGTTGGCATCTCGTGGTCGTACATGATGGCCTTCGTCGTCATCGCCTCGATGCCAGTCATCCTCATGTTCGGTCTCGTACAAAAGTGGTTCATCTCCGGCCTTACGGCAGGAGCGGTAAAGGGCTGACCGCAATACCAGCCTTCGATCTGCATGCAAGACAAAAAGCGAGAGGGGAAACACAGATGACTGCTACATCAAGACGCGCAATGATCAAGGCAGCGGCAGTATTAACCGTCTTCACCGGCGTGTCGGCCGCATTGATCGACCGTGCGAGCGCTCAGGCGACGGAAATCGTCTACTCGACCTTCCTCGATCCCAACAACGCTAACGATCCTCGGGCGGCAGCCCAGACGAAGATGATCCAGGAGTTCGAGAGCAAGAATCCAAGCATCAAGATCAAGCTTCTCGTCGATCCGACGGGCGCGACCGTGACGAGGGCAGTAAAGACCCGCAGTGAAACGCCCGACGTCATCCGTGTAGTGAGCTTCGGTCTTCCCGAGTACGCGGCAACCGGCAATCTTGTTCCGCTCGACGACCTGGTGAAGAAGGACGGCATTCCTGAGGACGACTGGCTCCTGCCGCTCTCGACAGGCCAGATCGACGGCAAGCTCTACGCCCTTCCGCAGGATTTCCGCATTCCGATCCTGACCTATCGCAAGGGCGCCATTCAGGAAGCAGGCGTGACGCCGCCCAAGACCTGGGACGAGGTCTGCGCCGCGGGCGCGAAGTTCAAGCAGCCGAACGTCAATGGGTTTGCCGTTCCGCTTGGTGCCACCGGCGGCATCGGCGGTGCCCAGAGCCTTGCAGAATTCTTTCTGAGCACGATGCTGGTCGGCTCCGACGGCCGGTACTTCGCGCCCGATGGGAAGATCGCCTTCTCGAAGGAAAACTTCATCCGAGCTGGCCTGACGATCAAGGATCTCTTCACGAAGTGCAAGGTCACGTCGCTCCGCAGCGCCCAAATGGGGATCAACGAGGTCCATGACGGGCTCCGATCCGGCACGATCGGGATGACGAACTTCGGTCTCTATCGCTTCAAGACTCTCCAGGCGCAGGGCGCGGGCGAGGATCTCGGCTGGGCGCCTGCGCCATCATACAGCGAGGCCGACAAGCAGACCGTCTACAGCTACACCATCGCACTGAACAAGCAGTCGAAGAAGCAGGATGCAGCCTGGACCTTCATGAAGTTCGTAATTTCGCCCGAGGCGCAGGCGATCGCGGCAGAAGGCGGCGAAGTGGTGTCCCGGAAGTCGGCCTACAATACGCCTTATCTCCAGAGCGATGTGGGCAGGAACCAGAAGCAGTGGGCCGATCTGGTGAGCCAGCGCGGCCGCGCGGTCGCCTACTCGCCGATCCTGTCGACCTTCCACACCATTCTCGGCGAGGCGTTCCAGCGGATGGTGCTGCGCGACGAGACGCCTGAGAACGCCTATGCCGAGGTCGTCAAGCGCTACGATGAGGCCCTGACCAAGGCGCAGTAACTGCAAAACGGTGTCGAGCGGGCGGGTTGGCTCAAGGGTCAATCCGCCCCCGACCGAACGAGGGGCTAAACCATGAAATTGTTGCGATACGGACCCGCGGGCGCGGAAAGGCCCGCTCTCCTTGAAGCCGATGGTACCGTGAGGGATCTGAGCGGCCTCGTCCCAGACGTCAACGGTGCGGCCGTGACCCCCGAGATGTTGCGAAAGATCGCTGGAAGCGATCCCAAAGCGCTGCCCGTCGTAACTCAAATCGATCGTATCGGCCCCTGTCTCAGCGGTGTCGGCAAGTTCATCTGCATCGGTCTCAATTACATCGATCATGCCCGGGAAACGGGCAACCAGGCGCCGGCCGAGCCCGTCGTGTTCATGAAGGCGACGAGCGCGATCGTCGGGCCCAATGACGACATCGTCCGCCCCCGTGGCTCCAAGAAGCTCGACTGGGAAGTCGAACTGGGCGTTGTGATCGGAACGAAGGCGAAGTATGTGTCGCAGGAGCGCGCGCTTGCCCATGTGGCGGGCTATTTCCTGGCGAACGATGTATCCGAAAGGGCGTTCCAGACCGAGGGGACAGGTCAATGGACCAAGGGCAAGAGCTGCGACACCTTTGGCCCGATCGGGCCATGGTTGGTCACCGCCGATGAGATCCCGAATCCCCAGTCATTGCGGCTCTGGCTCGATGTCGATGGCGTCCGGCGCCAGGACGGCACGACGGAGAACATGATCTTCAGCGTCGCCGAGATCGTGAGCTATCTCAGCGGCCTGATGACGCTTCACCCCGGCGATGTGATCATCACGGGGACGCCGGCCGGTGTCGGCCAGGGCATGAAGCCTCCGCTCTACCTCGAACCCGGCCAGGTGATCACGCTCGGTATCGAAGGACTCGGTGAACAGAGGCAGACGGTCGTCGCGGACGCCGCCTGATCCTTGCGCACGGTGAGCGATCCCCGGTGCTGACGGCCTCGGCGGGTCGTCGGCTGCCGGTCGTATCGTCATCTATTCCGAATATGGGCGTTGGCCTTTCACAAACCATATCGAATTGACGGGTCACCATGGATCGCGATCATCCATCCACATTCGACCGCGCTTCCGTCGTCGAACTGCTCCGTGCGCATTCGACAGGGCTAAAGCTTTCTGTCGGTCTGCCCACTCCCGATAGTGCCGGCGCGGCCATGGGCGTTCAGGCCGGGGTCCAGAAGGGGCTGGCGAAGCCCGTGACGGGCTGGAAGGTGGCGATCGGGCCGCAGCAGCTGCCGGTCGCGGCGCCATTGCTGGACATCTATGCTAACGGCGCCGAGGTTTCGGCATCTCCGCACTGCCTGGTCGAAGTCGAATTCGCCGTGCGGCTCTCGAGGGATATTCCGGCGAGACGGGAGCGCCCCTACGCCCGCCACGACATGCTCGACGCCATCGAGAGCGCGTTCCTGGGGATAGAGGTGGTGGACGGACGTTTCGACGGCGCTGCCAATGTGCCGTTCCTGACGTTCCTCGCCGATCACCTCGGCAATCGCGCTTATATCGTGGGAGACAGCGTCCCTGTCTCGGCGCTCGACGAGCTTGGTGGTGTGGAGTGCCAGGTCGCTCTTGACGGCCTGTCACTCCATAAGGCCCAGGCCGTTCATCCGGCCGGCGATCCTCTTTTGCCGCTGCTGGCTTATGCAAACGCTCAGATTGACGACCTCGGGGGACTGAGGGCGGGGCAAGTGGTAACTACGGGCAGCCTGTGCGGGGTGCTGCCGATCCACGCAAGCGGTCGATTAACGGCGCGTGTGTGCGGTTTGGGCGAGGTCTCTGCAACCCTTCTGCTCTAGGGTCGAGACTCTGAATCTAACGCGTTGAGATGGTGCTGCGAATTCCGTCGACAGTGCGGAGGCGAGCAATAGCGAAACGCATAAATGACCTGTTCATGGGCCTGTGAACCAAATCTGAACTCGAAAATAAAGGTCGGACTGCCGTTACACTTTCTAATCGATTGTGGTCGGTTCTGACCGTGAAATGTGTAACGGCTCATTGTAACTGTTATGAGAATTCTGGCCTGTCACGCCGGAGGTCGCGGGTTCGAGCCCCGTCGCCCACGCCATTAAATCAATGACTTAGCCCGATTGATCTCTCGATCATTACACTTTTACAGCGGGCTCATTACACTTTTCGCCTCGGTTGTTCTTTCTGAGCTTGGCCCGGCCTTCGCGACGGTTGGCGTCGACGTCGCGTACCGTGGCGATGTTGACGGGGTTGTAGGTCTGCTGAAGCCGGGTCGAGGCGGCCAGCGTATTGGCCATCTTGGTGGAGATGGCCTGAGCGCTCGCACCACCCGCCGTCGCCTCGACAGTTCCGGATCTGCGCATGTCGGCGAGTTGCCTCGTTTCGTCCGGACCGAACTCGGCGATGCGAACGACACGGAAATCGAAACCGAGCTTGTTCTTCGAGTAGGGGGCTGGCTGGGGTGGTTTGCCTGACCCGGCGCGCCGTCGATGCGGACATCGCCGCCATAGTTCACCCGCCCGCCGGGCGTCTCGATCAACAGCTCGGCAATGGTGCCGGTGTTGACGGTGCGGACGCGGACCCGCGTCTGGTCTCCCGCCGGCGCGATCAGCCCGCGCTCGATCGCGAATGGGCCGACGCCGGAAAGGGTGTTGCCGCAATTTGGCGTGTGTCGATGACCGGCTGGGCGATGCCGACCTGGCCGAAGAGGAAGTCGATGTCGCAATCCGGCAACGTCGAACGCGAGACGATCGCGGTCTTGCTGGTCAGCGGATGAGTTCCGCCGACGTCGTCGACCTGGCGCGGCCGAAGATGCTGAGTAGCAGCCGGTCGCGCGCGGCAGGGTCCGACGGCAGCTCCTCAGCGAGGAAATAAGCGCCCTTGGACGTGCCGCCCCGCATCAGCATGCATCTGACGGGAATCTGCATCGTTGAACCTCCCTTGCCTCGTGGCCGCCGCCCGGCGCCGAACCGTTCTCGTGGTGCATGGCTTCAATGCGCCAGGATCTTCGACAGGAACTCGCGGGCGCGCTCGCTGGCGGGCGCCGCGAAGAACGGCTCCTTGGCCGCGTCCTCGACGATGCGGCCCTGGTCCATGAAGATGACGCGATCGGCGACACGCCGGGCGAAACCCATCTCATGGGTCACGACCACCATGGTCATGCCCTCGCCGGCGAGTTCGATCATCACGTCGAGCACTTCGCTGATCATCTCCGGATCCAGCGCCGAGGTCGGTTCGTCGAACAGCATCACCTGCGGGTCGAGCGCCAGCGCGCGGGCGATGGCGACACGCTGCTGCTGGCCGCCGGACAGGTTAGCCGGCCTGGAATCGGCCTTGGCCTCCAGCCCCACCCGCTTGAGCAGGCTGCGCGAGCGGGCCTCGGCCTCGGCGCGCGAGCGCTTTAGGGCGCGGACCTGCGCCAGCATGATGTTCTCCAGCGCCGTCATGTGCGGGTAGAGTTCGAAATGCTGGAAGACCATGCCGATGCGCATGCGCAGGTTCGGCAGGTTGGTATGGGGCGAGCCGACCTCGACCCCCTCCACCTTGATGCTGCCGGTCTGGAACGGCTCCAGCCCGTTGACGCATTTGATCAGTGTACTCTTGCCGGAGCCCGAAGGGCCGCAGACGACCACGACCTCACCCTTGCCGATGCGCGTGCTGCAATTGCGCAGCACCTGCGCCGGGCCATAGGCCTTGGAGACGTCGTCGATGACGATGATGGGGTTGTCCATGCGGGAAACCTTGTAAGCGGAGGCCATCAGCTCAGCGCCAGCCGCGCATAGAGCCAGCGGCCGATCCCGGACAGGATCAGGCAGATCACCAGATAGGTGAGCGCGACAAAGGCGAGGATCGTCACCGGCTGGAACTCGCGGGCATTAACGAGCATGGCGTTGCCGGTGAACTCCGACACGCCGATGACCGAGGCCACCGAGGTGAACTTGAAGAGCCGGACATATTGGTTGAACAGCGTCGGGATGATCCGGCGTATGGCGATCGGGACTACGACGAAGCGCAGGGCCTGGCCGCGCGTCAGCCCGGTCGCCTGCGCGGCCTGGGCCAGCGTCGGCTTCACCGTCCTCAGGCCGCTGCGGATGTCCTCGGCCAGATAGGCGCCGATGAACAGGATGAAGGCGACGATCGTCGCCTTGTAGGCGGTGGTCTGGTAGCCGAACAGGGCGGGCAGGCCGAAGAAGGCGATGAACAGCACGACCAGCAGCGGCGTGCCGCGGATGAACTCGATATAGACACGCGACACCGCCGAGAGCACCGGTACGCGGCTGTAGAGGATCACGGCGACCGCGAGCCCGAGCAGCGTGCCGCCGAGTGCCACGATGCCGGAGATCTGCAGGCTGGTCGCCAGGCCCTGCAGCATGAAGGGCAGGTTCTTGAGGATGACCTCAGGCATCGGCGACTCTCCGGGCGAGGCCGTCGCCGCGGGTGCCTGCCAGGATAGTCAGCGTCTGGCTGACCACGGTCACCAGGGCGAGGTAGAGCAGGCAGACGGTGATGTAGATTTCGAAGGTGCGGAAGGTCTGTCCCTCGATGGCACTCGCCTGATAGGTGATGTCGGCGACCGCGATGACCGAGGCGAGCGAGGAATCCTTGATGAGCTGCGAGAACACGCTGGCGAGCGAAGGGATGATGGCGCGGATCGCCTGCGGATAGACGACGAAAAGCATGGCCTGCGCGTTCGTCAGGCCGCTGGCGAGCGCCGCCTGGCGCTGCCCGCGCGGTACGCTGCCGATGCCGGAACGCACGATCTCCGCGACATAGGCACCCGAATAAAGCGAGAGCCCGAGGACGCCGCACCAGAACGCCGGAATCTTTAAGAAAGACAGGCCGTTATACCAGAAGTACATATGGATCAGCAGCGGGATGTTCCGCATCGACTCGACATAGGCGATCGAGAGCGCGCGCGCCGTCCGGCCCTGCGCCGTCGCCGCCGTCCCGATGACGATACCGATCAGGATGGCGAGCACGAGCGCCGCAGCCGAGAGCAGGATCGTGGTGACAAAGCCGTCTAGGATAAGGGCGCGGTTGTCCCAGATCGGGTCGAACTGCAGGGTATAATTCACCGGTCAGACCTTCTGTGCCGGCGGGCCTTGCGGCCCGCCGAATCTCGTTCGCTCACGGCCAGGTTTCGATGGGATAGGTCGGATCCGCGTTGAACCACTTGCGGTAGAGCGCGGTGTATTCGCCGGAGGTCCAGAGATCCTGGAGGGTGAAGTTCACGGCGTCGCGCAGCTCGGAATCACCTTGGCGGATGCCGATGCCGAAAGGCTCGATGCTGAAGAGCTCGCCGACGATCTTGAACTTCGGGTTGTCCTTCTGGAAGCCCTGCAGGATGTTGAGGCTACCGGTCAGCGCCTCGACGCGGCCCTGGGCCAGCGCCAGCCAGGCGCTGTTGTAGTCCTTGAAGGCGATGACCTTGGACTTGGGCGCGGCCGCAGCGATGTTCTTCTCCAGCGTCGTACCCTGTTGGACCGCGACCTCTTTGCCGTCGAGGTCCTTCAGGCCGGCGACCTTGCTGTCGCTCGCCACCATCAGCGACTGGCCGCCGGTATAGTAGGTGATGCTGAAGTCGATCGCCTTGTCGCGTTCGCGGGTATGGGTCATCGAGGCCGCGACGATGTCGACATTGCCGCTGACCAGCAGCGGCACGCGGGTCGGCGAGGTCACCTTCACGAACTCGACCTTGACGCCGAGCTTCTCGCCGATCTTGCGGACGATGTCGAGGTCGAAGCCGGCGGGCTCGTTTTTGTCGTCGAGGAAGCCGAAGGGCGGGGTGTCGTATTTGACGCCGGCCCGGATCGTGCCGCGCTCCTTGATCTTGGCCATGCTGTCGGTCTGCGCCTGCGCGGCGCCTAGCGGCACCAGCGTCGCCGCTGCGGCAAGAGCCGCCGCGAACTGGAATTGTCTGCGATCAATCATGTTTCGGTTCCCCTTGTTTTGGTTGACGACGTGGTTCAGGCAGCCAGGCCGATGCGCGCGATCCGGTCGAGGGCTTCCTCGAGATCGGCATCGGGGCAGGTCAGCGACAGGCGCAGATGGTTCTTGCCGGGCGCGCCGAAGAAGGAGCCGGGCAGGGACGAGACGTTGACCTCGTCGAGCCAGCGCTTGGCCACGGCGACGTCGTCGCCGGCGATCGCGGGGAAGAGATAGAAGGTCGCCAGCGGCATTCTCGCCTCGATGCCGTCGATCTTTGACAGACCGGCCACCGCGATCTCCAGCCGGCGGCGAAAGGTCTCGCGATACTGCGGCACGACCTCGTCATAGAGCGAGAGCGCCGCGATGCCGGCGAGCTGGATGAAGTCCGGCACGCAATAGACCGAATGCTGTATGAACTTGAGAACCGCCTTGGAGAGGCCGGCCGGCATCATCAGCGCGCCGAGCCGCCAGCCCGTCATGCCGAAGGTCTTGGAGAAGCTGTCGACGACGAAGGTGCGCTCGCGACCGCCCGGCAGCGCCTGCGGGCTCGGGAAGCGGCCGCTGTGCAGCAGGTCGCAATAGACCTGGTCGAAAATGATCCACATGTCGTGGCGAACGGCGAAGTCGACGAGGCCGGAGATCTCATCAGTGCCGAGCACCCGCCCGGTCGGATTCACCGGCGAGTTGACGATGATGGCCTTGGTTCGCGGGGTGACGGCGCGCTCCAACATCTCCAGATCGAGCCGGTCGAGCAGCGAGAGCGGCACGGGCGTGCCGCCGCAGAGCCGGACGCAGGGGCCGTAGCTGACCCAGCCGGGCTCCGGCACCAGCACCTCGTCGCCAGCCTCGACAGTGGCCATCAGAGCGGTGAGCAGCGCGAACTTGCCGCCGAGCGTGACGATGATGTCCGCAGGATCATAGGCTGCGCCGGAGCGGATCTGCTCGCGCTGGGCGATAGCCTCGCGCAGTGCCGGCAGACCGGCGGCCGGCCCGTAATGCGTGGCGCCGCCGCGCATGGCACGCTCGGCCGCGTCGATAATGCGCGGATCGGTGTCGATGCTCGGATCGCCGCTCGACAGTGCCAGGATGCGACGGCCGGAAGCCCGCGCCGCACGTACTCGCTCCGTCATCTCGACGGTGGCGGACGGTTTCAACGAGGTGACGCGGTCGACGAGGGAGCGTGGCATAACGGCAGTTTCCTGGAGACAGACGTTCAGGCGGATGCGGGAGCGGGGGGTGTGAGATCGAGCAGCGCCCTGTCGCAGGGCGGGGCGCGAAAGCCGGCTGCGGCGAAGGCGACCATCTCGGCGAGCGCCGCGTCGAGATCGGCCGGGTCGCACTGGCCGTCGGAGAGCGCCTGAATGCGGCCGGGATTCGACAGCGTGTAGTAGTGCGCGCCGAGCAGGAAGTGGAAGCGCCAGTAGACGTCGTTGGCCGAGAGATGTGGCGTCGCGGCGGCGATGGCGGCGATGAAGCGCTGGCTCGTCGCGTTGAAATGCTTGGCGATCAGGTTCTTCGACAGCTCGGCCTGCTCATGCGCGACGACCGAGCGCAGCCGCATGAAGCGCCGCGCGCCCTCGTCGTCGGAGGGCTGCGCAAAAGACGGGCGCAGATAGGCCGCGAGTACCTGCTCAAGCACCGGGGCGCGGTCCGGCCCTTCGGCACAAACATCCAGCAGCGCGAGGCGCGCCGCGTTGATGGCGCCCGAGCGCCGCGCGAAGATCTCCTCCAGCAGGATCTGCTTCGAGCCGAAATGATAGTGCACGGCGGCGATATTGGCGTCGCAGGCGCGGGTGATCGAGCGCAGCGAGACGGCCCGATAGCCCTGCTCCGCGAACATCTCCTCAGCCACATCCAGAATGCGATCTGCCGTGGCAGCCGGCTGGCTATCACCCATGCCAATCCCGTTCACACGACCTATTCAATCACCTTATTGAAATAGGTGTTTGCGGAAGTCAAGCCGCCCTGATCGAAGCAAGAGGTGTTCCGGACACGCGGCAACGTTCAGACGCCGCTCTCGATGGCGCCTGGCGTCGGTTGCGATATGCGCGGGGTCAGTTCAAAGGCCGGCGCTTTCGAAGAAGCGCTTGGACCGTTCCGATGAGGGACGGGTGAAGATGTCCATGGCCGGGGCGAACTCCGTCACCCCCTCGTGATCGAGCATTATCACATGGGAAGCGACGTCGCGTGCGAAGCTGAGCTCGTGCGTTACGATCAACGAGGTGCGGCCGCCCAGCGCCAGCCCCTTGATCCCGTTCAGAACCTCTGCCGTGAGCTCCGGATCGAGCGCCGAGGTCGGCTCGTCCAACAGCATGATCGAGGGCTCCATCATCAGGGCCCGCGCGATCGCGATGCGTTGCTGCTGGCCGCCGGAGAGGCGGTATGGATAGGCTTCCTCCTTGTCGGCCAGCCCGACCTTGGCCAGCAGTTCGCGCGTCCGCCCGACCGCCTTCTCCCGGCTCCAGCCGAGCACGCCGATCGGCGCCTCGATTAGGTTCTTCAGGACATTGAGGTGCTGGAACAGGTTGAACGATTGAAACACCATGCCGATGCCGGTGCGATACTTGGGCAACTGTCGCTCGGTCAGCCGCCGGCTGCCGCGCAAGGCTCCGTTCGGCGTCAGGCCTCTCCGAGACGTTCACCCAGATCTGCCTGCCCGACTGCATGACGCTCTTGGCGCGCGGGGGTAAGAGACTGCGCGTATGGACGTCATAATACCAACGGCCTCCTGCTTTGCCTCAAGAGGGTAGCGGGGGGCGATTGTAGTGATTCTCTTGGCGCGAGGAGGATTCGCGCCATGCCTGCCGCCGTTTCGCTGAGGAGCGATTTCAGCGCTTCCGCCCTTCGTCGTCCTGCTGCGAGCTCGCGCCACGCCAACCAGAGCCGACGCCCGCTGTCGCTGGCGGTGGTGCTGGACGGGATGAACCATGATGCGGCGGCCCGGATCGGCGGCATGGACCGTCAGACGCCGCGCGACCGGGTCCACCGCTTCAACGAGCACGGTCCCGACGGGCTGAAGGACATCCGCTCGAAGGGACATCCGCCACGGCTTTCGGCCGATCAGATGGCGGCCTTCGCCGCCCCTTTGTCGAAACCGGTCCCGACCGCGCGGTCGATGGCGTCGTCCGCTGGCGGCGGATCGACCTGAAGCGGGTGATCGAGGAACGCTTCGGCGTCGCCTGCCACGAGCGCACGATCGGCAAGCTGCTCAGGCAGATCGGCTTTTCCCATGTCGGCGCGCGGCCGCGCCACCCCGCTCAGGATGAGCGCGTGATCGAGATGTATAAAAAATCGTTTCCTCCCGTCGCGCTCCCCGGAGCTCAATCCGGTCGAGAACATCTGGCAATGCCTGCGCGCGAACTGGCTCTCGAACCGCGTCCTCGGCGCCTATGCCGACATACTCGATGCCGCCTGCGAGGCTTGGAACTGGCTCACCGCCATGCCGTCCGTCATCGCTTCCATCGGCGCCAGGAAATGGGCCAATATCGGTCAGCCATGAGGCCCGCTGGTATTACTGAGCAATTTCCAGCCTGTCACGCCGGAGGTCGCGGGTTCGGACCCCGTCGCCCGCGCCATTTTCTTTCAATCATATCAAGGATTTGCTGCCCGGCGGCCATGGTCGTTCGCAGCGGCGCATCCGAGACGATGGGCATCGCCGACAACGTGAAGGCCAAGGCCGTGCTGGCGCCGGGCGGGCTCGTGGCGCAGCGCCTCGCCACGGGCGAGGCCGATCTCGCCATCCACCAGATCAGCGAGATCCTCGCCGTGCCGGGCGCGACGCTGGTCGGGCCGCTGCCGCGCGAGATCCAGAACTACACCGCCCATGCCGGCGGACTCGGCACGGGGGCGGCGCAGCCCGACGCCGCGATGGCTCCGATCGCGTTCCTCGGCGGCGATGTCGCGCGGCGCGTGCTGGCCGAGAAGGGCATGGAGGCTGCGGGGAGCTGATGTGCCCGACCGCCCGGCCTCACCAGGGCCGACGCGGGCCGGTGTCGATGTGGATCAGCCCGTTCCAGTAGACCTTGTTGCCGCCGACCTCGGGCAATGAGCGGGCGTAATCCAGCACGGTGCGCGGGCGCATGCCCGGCACGCGGAAATCCATCGCCTCGCAGCGCTTGTGATAGGAGCCGCGCCGCGACCGCCAGGGCGGCCGCCATGTCGAGGTCACCTTCACCGCGCCGAACCTGTCGCCGATCTTGCCGAGGATCGCCTTCTGGGTCTGCGGCAGGCAGACGATCGAGGTGCCGGGATCGGTCGAGATGCCGGGTTTCTCCGGCTTCTCGTCGGGATCGAAGAACGGCTCGGCCCCCGCCTTCTGGCCGGGCGCGAGTTTCGGCCATTCCGGGCCCTCGTCCTCGTCCGGCTCGATCGCGTTCGGCGCGCCCGCATTCGTGGCCGGCGTGGCCGGGTTCACCGACGCGGCGGGCGGCGGCGCGACGGGCGCGGCCGGAACGACGATGACAGGCTGGCGCTGAGGCGGCGGCAGATCGAGGTCGAAGGGGCGCGACGGAGGCAGGGGCGCGCGCACGCTCTGTCCGTCCTGCCCCAATGCGGAGGCCGCGGCGGCGAGCAGGCAGGCGAGCGCCAGCAGCGGCGCGGCGCGACCCGGGATCGGCACCGTCAGGGCGCCGCGGGCGAGACGAAGACGGCGCGCGTTTCCGCGCCGATCAGCGGAGCCTGCGGCGTCTTGGCGCAGAGTTCGGCCAGGGCTGCGGGCGCAGCCGTGATCTTCTCGATGTCGAGCATCGGACGCTGCGCCGCGCCGGCGAAGTATCCCGCGAGCCAGAGCGAGATCTGGTCGCGGTCGGCTCCGTTCATCGCGACGAAATCGGCGCATGATGCGCGCATCAGGTCGATCGGCTCGGCCCTCGCCACGCCGGCGCAGCACAAGGCCGCCATGACGCCCGCCAGTCTCAGGGCCTGTCGCCAACGCAGCACCATGGAACGCCTTTCCGGAAACAGGTCTTCAAGCGGCCTGCAGCGATTCGCAGGCAGTGTGTCGCGACAGGATGCGATCTGCCAGCGCGCTGCCGGCGATATGCGGCAAAATTCCTGTTTCGTCGATCCTGCCGGCACGGCTCGCGGCACGAGAGTCTCCGGCTGACGCGATATTCCCGCCAGACGGGTCGCTTCTGCGCGAATGACGACATTGTGCGACGCGGCATACTCTTGCTTCATTCCAAAGCAGGGTCTAATCGACGGAGCGACAAGGGTTTGGGCAAGGGCCCTGGGCCGCGCGCAGGCGCGATGCCGCGCGAGAGGAGACCGTGATGCAGACACTCCAGGCGCCGTCGCTGCTGAACGACTACCTGCCGCTGGCGATCTTCATCGGCGTGTCGGCGTTCATCGGCCTCGCCCTGCTGGTCGCGCCCTTCGTCATCGCCTATTCCAAGCCCGACGCCGAGAAGCTCTCGGCCTATGAATGCGGTTTCAACGCCTTCGACGACGCCCGCATGAAGTTCGACGTGCGCTTCTATCTGGTCGCGATCCTGTTCATCATCTTCGATCTGGAGGTCGCCTTCCTGTTCCCCTGGGCGGTCGCGTTCGGCGGGCTCGGCTGGTATGGTTTCTGGTCGATGATGATCTTCCTCGGCGTGCTGACCGTCGGCTTCGTCTATGAATGGCGCAAGGGCGCGCTGGAGTGGGACTGACCGTGGCGTACCGGTTTCGCGCAGGGCGCATCATCTGACGGTCGAGGCTTCACGAGGGTAACAGAATGGCAGTCACAGCGATCGATCGCGGCGACCCGCTGGTCGCGCCGGCGCCCAAGGGCCTGCTCGGCCCCGACGGCAAGCCGGTCGGCGCGCGCGACCCGTTCTTCACCTCGATCAACGCCGAACTCGCCGACAAGGGCTTCCTCGTCACCGCGACCGACGACCTGATCAACTGGTCGCGCACCGGCTCGCTGATGTGGATGACCTTCGGGCTCGCCTGCTGCGCCGTCGAGATGATACAGCTCTCGATGCCGCGCTACGACGTCGAGCGCTTCGGCTTCGCGCCGCGCGCGAGCCCGCGCCAGTCCGACGTGATGATCGTCGCGGGCACGCTGACCAACAAGATGGCGCCGGCCCTGCGCAAGGTCTACGACCAGATGCCGGAGCCGCGCTACGTCATCTCGATGGGCTCCTGCGCCAATGGCGGCGGCTACTACCACTACAGCTATTCGGTGGTGCGCGGCTGCGACCGGATCGTGCCGATCGACATCTACGTGCCGGGCTGCCCGCCGACGGCGGAGGCGCTGCTCTACGGCGTGCTGCTGCTGCAGAAGAAGATCCGCCGCACCGGCACGATCGAGAGGTGAGCCATGGCTGAGCCAACGGACATGATTTTGCCTATGCTGCGCGAAATGCGGGCGGATCTAGTGGCGCGCCTCGACCAGCATTCGACCCGCTTCGATCTCGTCGATAAGCGCCTTACGAAGATTGAGGGACATATCGAATCCTTTCGGCATGCTCTGACCGCGGACACGCTGATGAGCAAACTGGTCACCGGCGAGTTTGAAGAGCGCATCGAGGCGCTTGAAGCTAAGGTTCGCGAACTGGAGACCCCCAAGTGAGCGAGGCTCTCATCGCACTTGGCGAAGAGATCAAGGCGGCGCTGCCCGGCGCGGTCACGGACGCGATCGTCGCCTTCGACGAGCTGACGATCCATGCCGAGGCCGCCGCGATCGTCGAAGTGCTGCGCACGCTCTATGCCGAGCCGCGCTTTCGCTTCGTCAACTTCACCGATATCGCAGGCGCCGATTATCCCGGCCGCGAGAGGCGCTTCGACGTCGTCTATCACCTGCTCGCGCCGCATCATAACCGGCGCGTCCGGGTCAAGGTCCAGACCGACGAGGCGACGCCCGTTCCCTCCGTGATCGACGTCTTTCCGGCGGCGAACTGGTACGAGCGCGAGGCCTACGACTTCTACGGCATCCTGTTCTCGGGCCATCCCGACCTGCGCCGCATCCTCACCGACTACGGCTTCGAGGGCTATCCGCTGCGCAAGGATTTTCCGCTGACCGGCTTCGTCGAGGTCCGCTACGACGACGAGCAGAAGCGCGTCGTCTACGAGCCGGTGAAGCTGAACCAGGAGTTCCGCAACTTCGATTTCCTCTCGCCCTGGGAAGGCACGGACTACGTGCTGCCAGGCGACGAGAAGGCGAAAACGGCCTGATCGGATCCAGCGATGACGGAACACAACATCCGCAATTTCAGCATCAATTTCGGCCCGCAGCACCCGGCGGCCCATGGCGTGCTGCGCCTGGTGCTGGAGCTCGACGGCGAGGTGGTCGAGCGCGTCGATCCGCATATCGGCCTGCTGCATCGCGGCACCGAGAAGCTGATCGAGGCCAAGACCTATCTGCAGGCGCTGCCCTATTTCGACCGGCTCGACTATGTCGCGCCGATGAACCAGGAGCACGCCTATTCGCTCGCGGTCGAGAAGCTGATGGGCGTGACCGTGCCGCGCCGCGGCCAGCTCATCCGCGTGCTCTATTCCGAGATCGGCCGCATCCTCTCGCACCTCCTCAACGTCACCACGCAGGCGCTGGACGTCGGCGCGCTGACGCCGCCCTTGTGGGGCTTCGAGGAGCGCGAGAAGCTGATGATCTTCTACGAGCGGGCCTGCGGCGCGCGCATGCATGCGGCCTATGTCAGGCCGGGCGGCGTCCATCAGGACCTGCCGGTCTCGCTGATCCACGACATCGCCGAATGGTGCGACCCCTTCCTCAAGGTCTGCGACGACCTCGAGACGCTGCTGACCGACAACCGCATCTTCAAGCAGCGCAATGTCGACATCGGCGTGGTCGATCTCGAGACCTGCTGGAAATGGGGCTTTTCGGGCGTGATGGTGCGCGGCTCCGGCGCGCCCTGGGACCTGCGCAAGGCGCAGCCCTACGAGTGCTACGAGGAGATGGAATTCGACATCCCCGTCGGCAGGAACGGCGACTGCTACGACCGCTACCACATCCGCATGGAGGAGATGCGCCAGTCCGCCTCGATCATGAAACAGTGTTGCGAGAAGCTGCTCGCGACCGATGCCGGCGGGCCGGTCTCCTCGCTCGACGGCAAGATGGTGCCGCCCAAGCGCGGCGAGATGAAGCGCTCGATGGAAGCGCTGATCCACCATTTCAAGCTCTACACCGAGGGCTACAAGGTTCCGGCAGGCGAGGTCTACGCCGCCGTCGAGGCGCCCAAGGGCGAATTCGGCGTCTATCTCGTCTCCGACGGCACCAACAGGCCCTATCGCTGCAAGATCAAGGCGCCGGGCTTCGCGCATCTCCAGGCCATGGATTTCATGTGCCGCAAGCATATGCTGGCGGATGTCAGCGCGATCCTTGGTTCGCTGGACATCGTGTTCGGGGAGGTCGATCGGTGAGCGGCGCGGCAACGCAATGGCCCGAAGGCCGGCTCTCGATCGAGCAGTATCTGGCCTGGGTCGAGACCGATCCGCCGGGCCGGCACGAACTCGTCGATGGATTGGTGGTCGCGATGTCGCCCGAGCGGGTGAGGCATAACCGAGCCAAGAGAACGATCTTCCGCGCGCTCGAAGAGGCGGTGGAGAAAGCGGGCCTACCCTGCGAGGTCTTTACAGACGGGGTGGCCGTGCGCACCGGCGAAGCGACGCTTCGCGAGCCAGATGCGTCGGTCCAGTGCGGCGTCTCGGCCGATCCAGACACGATGATCCTGGAACGACCGCTCATCGTGGTTAAGGTCGTGTCGCCCGGCTCCGGTCTGATGGATACCGGGCGAAAGCTGGTTGAGTATTTCGGTATCGAGAGTGTGCGCCACTATTTGATCGTCGATCCGGAACTCGGGGCTGTCGTGCATCACGCCCGTATCGGCGAGGCGGTTAGCACCAGCATCCACCGCGGAGGTTCGATCCGGCTCGACCCACCCGGTCTCGCCCTTGCGCTCGATCCAGTGATCTCAGCCGGCGCCCTTGGCAGCCGCAACGCCGTCGATCGGGAGACGAAGTAACACCATGTCCGTCCGTCGTCTCGCCCCCGATCACGTCCAGCCCGCCTCCTTCGCCTTCGACGCGGCGAACGAGAACTGGGCCGATCGCGAGATCGCCAAATATCCGCAGGGCCGGCAGGCCTCGGCGGTGATCCCGCTTTTGTGGAAGGCGCAGGAGCAGCATCACGGCTGGGTGCCGCGCGCCGCGATCGAGGCGGTGGCGAGGAAGCTCGACATGGCGCCGATGCGCGTCATGGAGATCGCGACCTTCTACACCATGTTCAACCTGCAGCCGGTCGGTGAGCATTATGTGCAGCTCTGCGGCACGACGCCCTGCGCCTTGCGCGGCGCCGAGGCCCTGAAGAAGGTCTGCGAGGAGGTCATCGGACCGCAATCGACCGTCTCGGCCGACGGCAAGCTGTCCTGGCTCGAGGTCGAGTGCCTCGGCGCCTGCTGCAACGCCCCGATGGCGCAGATCGATTTCGACTATTACGAGGACCTGACGCCGGACAATTTCCGGGCGCTGCTCGACGATCTGCGCCATGGCCGGCCGGTCAAGCCCGGCCCGCAGAACGACCGCTCCTGCTCGGAGCCGCTCGGGGGCGGCGAGACGCTGAAGGATGCCGGGCTCTACGACGGCTCGATGATCGGCGCGGGCGACTGGCAGAAGCGCGTTCTCGACCAGCGCAAGGCCGCGGCCGAGGCCGCCGCCGCCAAGGCCGCCGCCGAAGCCGAGGCGAAGAAGGCCGAGGCGACGCCTGCGGCCGTCGAGGCCAAGCCCGCGAGCGAAACCGCCGCCGCCGGCCGGCCGAAGCCGTCTGCGCCGGCGCAGCCGTCGAGCGCCGCCAACGATACGCCGGCGGCGCATGGCAAGGTCGACGCGAAGGCCGCGGCCGAGGCCGCCAAGCCGTCTGCCGTCGCAAAGCCCGCACCGGCCGCGGTTCCCGTCGCCGAGGCCAAGCCCGAGCTGCTGACCGCCGCTCGCGACAACAAGCCCGACGATCTCTCGCTGATCTGGGGCGTAGGTCCGAAACTTGCGACGATGCTCAACGCGATGGGCGTCTGGCATTTCGACCAGATCTCCGCATGGAAGGCCGAGGAACTCGCCTGGGTCGATGCAAGGCTGACCGGCTTCAAGGGCCGCGCCACCCGCGACGACTGGATCTCGCAGGCGAAGAAGCTGGCGACGGGCTGGCGGCCGGATTCGGCCCTCGGCGACAAGCCGGTGAAGTAAGGGGGTGGCGATGGCCGAAGTCACCAACGAGCCGATCTGCGAGGCGCTGAAAGCCGTTCAGGCGCGGCTCGGCAATCTCGATGAAGCAGTGCGCGACGAGCGTGGCCAACTGGCCGCGATCCGTGGCGATCTGCGCGCCGTCCATGCCGAAATTGCCTCGGTCAAGACCGATGTCGGCAATATCTACCAGACACAGGGCGCGATGGATTCGCGGCTGGCGCGGATCGAGCGTCGGCTGGAAATCATCGACAGCCCGGTCAGTTGAGGCCCGACATGCTCGCAGACCGCGACCGGATCTTTACCAATCTCTACGGCCGTCACGACCTGTCGCTGAAGGGCGCGATCGCGCGCGGCGCATGGGACGGCACGAAGTTCCTGCTGGAGCAGGGCCGCGACTGGATCATCGACGAGATGAAGAAGTCGGGCCTGCGCGGACGCGGCGGGGCCGGCTTTCCGACCGGGCTGAAATGGTCGTTCATGCCAAAGCAGAGCGACGGCCGGCCGCACTATCTCGTGGTCAACGCCGACGAATCGGAGCCCGGCACCTGCAAGGATCGCGAGATCATGCGCAACGACCCGCACACGCTGGTCGAGGGCTGCCTGATCGCCTCCTTCGCGATGGGCGCGAACGCGGCCTATATCTACATCCGGGGCGAATACATCCGCGAGCGCGAGGCGCTGCAGCGCGCCGTCGACGAGGCCTATGAGGCCAAGCTCATCGGCAAGGACAACAAGCACGGCTACCCCTTTGATCTCTATGTGCATCACGGGGCAGGGGCCTATATCTGCGGCGAGGAGACGGCGCTGCTCGAAAGCCTCGAAGGCAAGAAGGGCATGCCGCGCCTGAAGCCGCCGTTTCCGGCCAATGTCGGCCTTTATGGCTGCCCGACGACCGTCAACAACGTCGAGTCGATCGCGGTCGCGCCGACCATCCTGCGCCGTGGCGCGGCCTGGTTCTCCTCGCTCGGCAATCCGAACAATGTCGGCACGAAGCTGTTCTGCGTCTCGGGGCATGTGAACAAGCCCTGCAATGTCGAGGAGGTGATGGGCATCCCCTTCCGCGAGCTGATCGACCGCCATTGCGGCGGCATTCGCGGCGGCTGGGACAATCTGCTGGCGGTCATCCCGGGCGGCTCCTCGGTGAGGATGGTGCCGGCCGAACAGATCATCGACACGCCGATGGATTTCGATTCGCTGTCCAAGCTGAAATCGGGTCTCGGCACGGCGGCCGTCATCGTGATGGACAAGTCGACCGACATCGTCCGGGCGATCGCGCGCATCAGCTATTTCTACAAGCACGAGAGCTGCGGCCAGTGCACGCCCTGCCGCGAGGGCACCGGCTGGATGTGGCGCGTGATGACGCGCATGGCCGAGGGCAGGGCGCAGAAGCGCGAGATCGACATGCTGCTCGACGTCACCAAGCAGATCGAGGGCCACACCATCTGCGCGCTGGGCGATGCCGCCGCCTGGCCGATCCAGGGCCTGATCGCGCATTTCCGTCACGAGATCGAGAAGCGCATCGACGACTATTCGGCCAATCCGCATTCCGAGCCGGCGCGGCTGATGGCGGCGGAGTGAGAGCGATGGCAAAAGTGACGAAAGCCTGCCCGATCCTGCCCGCCGCGGACGTCGCCGCGACCGCCGCATGGTATCGCGACAAGCTCGGCTTCGAGCTTCATCTCGACCATGGCGATTACGCCATCCTGATCCGCGACGGCGTCGAACTGCATTTCTGGCAGTGCGCCGACCGCAACATCGCCGAGAATTCCTCGGCCTATCTGCGGGTCGAGGATATCGACGGCGTCCATGCCGCGCTGAGCCGGGCAGCCGAGGGCGGCCGCATCTCCCCGGTGGCCGACCGGGAATGGGGCATGCGCGAGTTTTACGTCTGGGATCCGAACGGCAATCTTCTGCGCTTCGGCGTGCCATCGGCCGCGCGCAAGATCGCCTGAGGGGAATCGAGCGAATGACCAAACTCCTCATCGACGGCATCGAGGTCGACGTTCCCGCCGACTACACCGTGCTCCAGGCCTGCGAGGCCGCCGGCGCCGAGGTGCCGCGCTTCTGCTTCCATGAGCGGCTCTCGATCGCCGGCAATTGCCGCATGTGCCTGGTCGAGGTGAAGGGCGGCCCGCCCAAGCCGCAGGCCTCCTGCGCCATCGGCGTGCGCGATCTGCGTCCCGGCCCGAACGGCGAGCCGCCGGTGGTCTCGACCAGGTCGCCGATGGTCAAGAAGGCCCGCGAGGGGGTGATGGAGTTCCTCCTCATCAACCATCCGCTGGATTGCCCGATCTGCGACCAGGGCGGCGAATGCGATTTGCAGGACCAGGCGATGGCCTATGGCGTCGACACCTCGCGCTATGCCGAGAACAAGCGCGCGGTCGAGGACAAATATATCGGCCCGCTGGTCAAGACCTCGATGACGCGCTGCATCCAGTGCACGCGCTGCGTCCGCTTCACCACGGAAGTCGCCGGCGGCGCCGACCTCGGCGCGATCGGACGCGGCGAGGACATGGAGATCACGACCTATCTCGAACAGGCGATGACCTCCGAGCTGCAGGGCAATGTCGTCGATCTCTGCCCGGTCGGCGCGCTGACCTCGAAGCCCTATCAGAACAAGGCCCGTCCCTGGGAGCTGACCAAGACGCAGTCGGTCGACGTGATGGATGCGGTCGGCTCGGCGATCCGGGTCGATTCGCGCGGCCGCGAGGTGATGCGCATCTTGCCGCGCCTCAACGAGGCGGTGAACGAGGAGTGGATCTCCGACAAGACCCGACACGTCGTCGACGGCCTGCGCACGCAGCGGCTCGACCGGCCCTATATTCGCGTCGGTGGGGCGCTGAAGCCCGCAAGCTGGGCCGAGGCCTTCGCGCTGATCGCCGGCAAGGTGAAGGCCGCGACGCCTGCGAGGATCGGCGCGATCGCCGGCGATCTCGCCGCGGTCGAGGAGATGTTCGCGCTGAAGGCGCTGATGGCCTCGCTCGGCAGCGCCAATCTTGACTGCCGGCAGGACGGCACGAAGCTCGATCCGAAGTTCGGCCGCGCATCTTACGTGCTGAACGCCGGCATCGCTGGGCTGGACGAGGCGGAGTCGCTGCTGATCATCGGCGCGAATCCGCGCCGGGAAGCGCCGATCCTGAACGCGCGCATCCGCAAGCGCTGGCTGCGCGGCGACTTCAAGATCAGCGTCATCGGCGAGCAGGCCGACCTAACCTACGCCTATGATTATCTCGGGGCCGGTCCGGATTCCCTGGCCGAGCTGGTCAAGTCCGCGGCCGCCGGCAAGGCGAAACCGATGGTGCTGGTCGGGCAGGGCGCCCTGGCGCGGCCCGATGGCGAGGCGATCCTCTCGATGGCGGCGAAGGCCGCGCAGCGTCTGGGCGCCGCCGAAGGCTGGAACGGTTTCGGCGTGCTGCACACGGCCGCCGCGCGCGTCGGCGGTCTCGATCTCGGCTTCTTTCCCGGCGAGGGCGGGCTCGACGTCGCCGGCATGCTCCAGCCCGGCGCGCTCGACCTGCTGTTCCTGCTCGGGGCCGACGAGATCGAGGTTCCCGCCGGAGCCTTCGTGGTCTATCAGGGCACGCATGGCGACAAGGGCGCGCATCGCGCCGACGTCATCCTGCCGGGCGCGGCCTACACCGAGAAATCGGGCACCTACGTCAACACCGAGGGCAGGGTGCAGATGACCGACCGCGCCACCTTCCCGCCGGGCGACGCCCGCGAGGACTGGGCGATCCTGCGGGCGCTGTCGGCGACGCTGGGCAGGACGCTGCCGTTCGATTCGCTCGCCGGCCTGCGCAAGGCGCTCTATGGCGAGCATCCGCATCTCGCCGCGCTCGACTCGGCGCCGGTCAACGACGCAGGCGTTCTCGCCTCGCTCGCCGACCTCGGCGGCAAGGCGGAGAAGGCCGGCTTCGTCTCGTCCGTCGTCGACTTCTACCAGACCAACCCGATCGCGCGCGCATCCGCCGTGATGGCCGAATGCTCGGCGCTGGCCTCGGGCCGCATGCGGCAGGCGGCGGAGTAGGGCCATGAACTGGAATCTCGTCCTCGACCTCCTGATCTTGCTGGGCAAGAGCTTCCTGCTCATCGCCTGCCTGCTCGTCTTCATCGCCTATATCCTGCTGGCCGACCGCAAGATCTGGGCGGCGGTGCAGCTCAGGCGCGGCCCCAACGTGGTCGGGCCCTTCGGCCTGTTCCAGAGCTTCGCCGACCTTTTGAAATTCGCCTTCAAGGAGCCGATCATCCCGTCGGGCGCCAACAAGGGCGTGTTCCTGCTGGCCCCGCTGGTGACCTGCCTGCTGGCGCTCTCGGCCTGGGCGGTGATTCCGGTGGCCGAAGGCTGGGCGATCGCGGACATCAATGTCGGCATACTCTACGTGCTGGCGATCTCGTCGCTCGGCATCTACGGCGTGATCATGGCCGGCTGGGCCTCGAACTCGAAATACCCGTTCATGGGCGCGCTGCGCTCGGCGGCGCAGATGGTCTCCTACGAGGTCTCGATCGGCTTCGTCATCATCACCGTGCTGCTCTGCGTCGGCTCGCTCAACCTCTCGGCCATCGTCGAGGCGCAGAATTCGCGGGCGGGCCTGTTCGGCTGGTACTGGCTGCCGCTGTTCCCGATGTTCGTGATCTTCTTCATCTCGGCGCTGGCCGAGACGAACCGGCCGCCCTTCGACCTGCCGGAGGCGGAATCGGAGCTCGTCGCCGGATACATGGTCGAATACTCGTCGACGCCCTATCTCCTGTTCATGCTCGGCGAGTACGTGGCGATCATGACCATGTGCGCGCTGATGACGGTGCTGTTCCTCGGCGGCTGGCTGCCGCCGTTCCCGGTCGCGCCCTTCACCTGGCTGCCGGGCGTGGTCTGGTTCGCGCTGAAGGTCTGCGCCGTGTTCTTCATGTTCGCCATGGTGAAGGCCTTCGTGCCGCGCTACCGCTACGACCAGCTGATGCGGCTGGGCTGGAAGGTGTTCCTGCCGCTATCGCTGGCGTCGGTGGTGGTGGTGGCGCTGGTGCTGCAGCTCACGGGCTGGGGGCCGGTGCGCTAGTGGCAGCCTATGCAGGCCCGATCGGAGCCTTGATCGGCCTCGTGCTGGGCCTGGTCGAATACAAGCTGATCTCCGGCGTCGTCGTCTCGGCGCTGCGTCGGACGAACAGCTCGGCGACCGAAGCCGAGCACGAGGACTACGAGCGTCGCATCCGCATCCTGCGGGTGGCGCTGATGGCGATGACGATCGGCGCGATGCCGCTCGTGGGTTATTTCGTCGGCCGGGCGTTGTTCGGCTAATGCGAGGAGCAAAGTTCTAGAATGGCCATCGAGGGAGTCGATAAGTTGACTGCTGAGCAGGTAGTCGCACTGAATCGGCGCCAGCAAAACATTGGCCTTGTTCAGATCATCCTCGTCGGCTTTCTCGTTGCGGTGGTCACTGTGGCCGCTCCGAACATCGTCGCTTGGATTCAAGCACAGCTGGCGTACCAGCAGAAGCGTCAGGAAAACGAGATAAGCGGTTTCAACGCCAGACGTGAGTTCGCACGAACGTTCCTTGAACAGGGTACGTCGGCAGACATTGAAGTCCGCATTCGAGCAGCCGAATATTTTGCTGCGGTGTCTGAAGAAGAGGATCGCAAGCGCTGGGATATCTATCTCAGTAAACTCATCGCTAACCGCGACGCGAGCTTACAGGCAATCCGTGGGCTGCATGAGACGCTCCGGAGTCTGAATGCCGACGATCCCAAACGCGCGGATATCGATCGCGAAATCGAATGGGCCTATGCGCGGATTGGAGCGATCCGCCAAAACGAAAGCACGGTCGTTCGCGATATTCGTCGAACCGCGAGCTTGCCGGCGCTTGGGGTCGCCGCTGCGAACCCGGCGTTTCTGCTAGAGCGCTTGGGTAAGCCGCGTGACAGCTTCACCGAGGACTGCCAGCCGATCACCAATCCACAACTTGCGCCTCTCGTCGAGCGGCGGAATGTGGGACCGTTTACGGTGCAACTACTCAAGCCGGCTCTCGACAGCCTAGCGGCTGCTTTCTCCGACCTGCGGCTGACGAAGCCTGATCTATTTGCTCGCCTTTCGCTGATGGGCGGGATATGTGCGCGCTTCGTGAGAGGCAGCAACTCCGCCATCTCGAACCATTCTTGGGGCGTTGCCATCGATATGACGCTCGGTGGCAATTTTCCGGCGATGGGCTCGGTGCTCGACGGTCAGGAGCGGGATGATTGGATCCAACTCGCGATCGTGCTCGCCCGTCACGGATGGTATTGGGGCGGACACTTCCGCATCCCGGAGTGGGGCCACTTTGAAGTAGGTCGCGACAAGATTGACGAGTGGCTTGCGTCTGGCCAATTGCCCAAGCCATAGGAGCCAAAGATGACACTCGCGCAAGCCGCCAAGGGCCTGCTCCTCAAGGAGTTCGTCTCGGCGTTCGCCTTGTCGATGCGCTATCTGCTGAAGCCGAAGGCGACGCTGAACTACCCCTTCGAGAAGGGGCAGCTTTCGCCGCGCTTCCGCGGCGAGCACGCCTTGCGGCGCTATCCGAACGGCGAGGAGCGCTGCATCGCCTGCAAGCTCTGCGAGGCGATCTGCCCGGCGCAGGCGATCACGATCGAGGCCGGGCCGCGCCGCAACGACGGCACGCGCCGCACGACGCGCTACGACATCGACATGACGAAGTGCATCTATTGCGGCTTCTGCCAGGAGGCCTGCCCGGTCGACGCCATCGTCGAGGGGCCGAACTACGAGTTCGCGACCGAGACCCGCGAGGAGCTGTTCTACGACAAGGACCGGCTGCTCGCGAACGGCGCGCGCTGGGAGCGCGAGATCGCCCGCAACATCGCGATGGATGCGCCGTATCGGTAGGAACCGGGCAGCAGGCAGCGGCACGCGATCCTTCGACCGCCGATTGCCTACTGCCGGCTGCCCTGACTATAGACGCTCGAAACTGCATCCGACTCGATTGGAAGCAGTTCAACATGGGCCGCCCGCGAGGGCGGAAAGGCTGGCCAGGATGAACGCCGCAGCGGCTTTCTTCTATCTTTTCGCGGGCGTCACGGTCGCATCCGCCTTCATGGTGGTGACCTCGCGCAATCCCGTGCATTCGGTGCTGTTCCTGATCCTCGCCTTCGTCAACGCGGCGGGGCTGTTCCTGCTGCTCGGAGCCGAGTTCCTCGCGATGCTGCTGATCGTCGTCTATGTCGGCGCGGTGGCGGTGCTGTTCCTGTTCGTTGTGATGATGCTCGACGTCGACTTCGCCGAGTTCCGCCAGGGCTTCCAGAACTACCTGCCTTTGGGCGCGCTGATCGGGCTGATCTTCGCGGTCGAGCTCCTGCTCGTCGTCGGCGCCTGGGCGATCGACCCGCGGATCGTGCGGACGCCGGTCGCGGCGATCCCGGCGACGATGAGCAACACCGAGGCGTTGGGCCGGGTGCTCTACACGCAGTATATCTACTACTTCCAGGCGGCCGGCCTCGTGCTGCTCGTCGCCATGATCGGCGCGATCGTGCTGACCCTGCGCGACCGCCCCGGCGTCAAGCGCCAGGACATCCCGACCCAGAACGCGCGCACCAAGGCGGCCGCGATGGACGTCAGGCAGGTGCCGTCGCGCGCCGGCGTGCCCGAGGAGATGGCGTGATGATCGGCCTCGGACACTATCTCGCCGTCGCCGCGATCCTGTTAACGCTCGGCGTGCTCGGCATCTTCCTCAACCGCAAGAACGTCATCGTCATCCTGATGTCGGTCGAGCTCATCCTGCTCGCGGTCAACATCAATTTCGTCGCGTTCTCCAGCTTCCTGAACGACATCGTCGGGCAGGTCTTCGCGCTGCTCGTGCTGACGGTCGCGGCGGCCGAGGCCGCCATCGGGCTCGCCATCCTCGTCGTCTACTTCCGCAACCGCGGCACGATCGCGGTGGAAGACATCAACATGATGAAGGGCTGAGCGGGCCGGCCATGTATCACGCGATCGTCTTCCTTCCCCTGATCGGTTTCCTGATCACCGGCCTGTTCGGCCGGCTGATCGGCGCGCGCGGCTCGGAGATCGTCACCACCTCGCTGCTGATGGTTTCGGCCGTCCTGTCTTGGATCGCCTTCTTCAATGTCGGCTTCGGCTCCGGCACGACGCGGGTGCAGGTCGCGACCTGGATGGCCTCGGGCGACCTGCGCGTCGACTGGGCCTTCCGGATCGACACCCTGACGGTCGTGATGCTGGTCGTGGTCAACACCGTGTCGTCGCTCGTGCACCTGTACTCGATCGGCTACATGCACGAGGACGAGCACAGGCCGCGCTTCTTCGCCTATCTCTCGCTCTTCACCTTCGCCATGCTGATGCTGGTGACGGCCGACAACCTCGTCCAGATGTTCTTCGGCTGGGAGGGGGTCGGCCTCGCCTCCTATCTGCTGATCGGCTTCTGGTACGGGAAGCCCTCGGCCAACGCCGCCGCGATGAAGGCCTTCATCGTCAACCGCGTCGGCGACTTCGGCTTCGCGCTCGGCATCTTCCTCGTCTTCGTGCTGTTCGGCTCGGTCGGTTTCGACGCGATCTTCCCCCGTGTCGGCGAGATGACGAACCAGACATTCCGCTTCATCGGCTACGAGTGGAACGCGCTGACGCTCGCCGCGCTGCTGCTGTTCATGGGCGCGATGGGCAAGTCGGCCCAGTTCCTGCTGCATACCTGGCTGCCGGACGCGATGGAGGGGCCGACCCCGGTCTCGGCGCTGATCCATGCCGCGACCATGGTCACGGCCGGCGTCTTCATGGTGGCCAGGCTCTCGCCGATCTTCGAATACGCGCCGGCGGCGCTCACCGTCGTCGTCGTCATCGGCGCGACCACGGCGTTCTTCGCAGCCACCGTCGGCCTCGTCCAGAACGACATCAAGCGCGTCATCGCCTATTCGACCTGCTCGCAGCTCGGCTACATGTTCGTCGCGCTCGGCGTCGGGGCCTATTCCGCCGCCATCTTCCACCTCTTCACCCATGCCTTCTTCAAGGCGCTGCTGTTCCTCGGCGCGGGCTCGGTCATCCACGCGATGCATCACGAGCAGGACATGCGCAAGATGGGGGGCTTGCGGAAGCATATCCCGCTGACGGCCGCCGCCATGACGATCGGCACGCTGGCGCTGACGGGCTTTCCGCTCTTCGCCGGCTACTTCTCCAAGGACGCGATCATCGAAAGCGCCTTTGCGGCCCGGAAGGGCTTCGCGAGCGAATACGCCTTCGTGCTGCTGGTCGCCGCCGCCTGCATGACCTCGTTCTACTCGTGGCGGCTCTACTTCATGACCTTCGAGGGCAAGCCGCGCTGGGGCGCCGGGGCGCATGCCCATGGGCACGATGGGCATGCGCATGCCGCCACTGCCCATGGCGACCATGCCCATGCCGCGCATGATGGCCATCATGGCCACGGTCATGACCACACGCCGCATGAAAGTCCGCTCGTCATGCTGATTCCGCTGGGCGTGCTGGCGCTCGGCGCCGTCTTCGCCGGACTGGCCTTCAAGGGCGTCTTCCTCGGCGACGGCTATGAGGGCTTCTGGAAGGGCTCGCTGTTCACGGGCAAGGACAACCAGATCCTGCAAGCCGTCCACGAGAGCCCGAAATGGGTGGTCTGGTCGCCCTTCGCCGCCATGGTGGTCGGCCTCGGGCTGGCGCTCTGGATGTACGTGCTGCGCACCGACATCCCCGGAAGGCTCGCCGCCGCCAACCCGGTTCTCTACAAGTTCCTGCTCAACAAGTGGTATTTCGACGAGCTCTACGACTTCCTCTTCGTCCGGCCGGCGAAATGGCTCGGCCGCTTCCTCTGGAAGAAGGGCGACGGCATGGTCATCGACGGGCTGGGACCGGACGGCATCTCGGCCCGCGTCGTCGACGTCACCAACCGCGTGGTGCGGCTGCAGACCGGCTATTTGTATCACTACGCCTTCGCCATGCTGATGGGCGTGGCCGGATTGGTGACCTGGTATCTCCTGGTTCGCGGGTGAGATGATGTTCGGCTTCGGTATCCTCACCGGACTTCTCGTCCTGCCGCTGGTCGGCGCGGCCTTCATCCTGGCGCAACGCGGCGACCAGGCCTCGGTCGATTCCAATGCCCGCTATGCGGCGCTGGCGGCCACGGTCGCGACCTTCGTTCTGGCGCTCGTCGCCTGGACGCGCTTCGACGCGGCCAATCCCGGCTTCCAGCTCGTCGAGAGCCATGGCTGGGTGTCGGATCAGATCAAGTTCAAGCTCGGCGTCGACGGCTTCTCCTTCCCGTTCATCGTGCTGACCGCATTCCTGATGCCGTTCTGCATCCTCGCGTCGTGGAACTCGGTGACGAAGCGGGTGCGCGAGTACATGGTCGCGTTCCTGATCCTCGAGACGCTGATGATCGGCGTGTTCGCGGCGCTCGACCTCGTGCTGTTCTACCTGTTCTTCGAGGCCGGCCTGATCCCGATGTTCCTGATCATCGGCATCTGGGGCGGCAAGCGCCGGGTCTACGCCTCCTACAAGTTCTTCCTCTACACGCTGCTCGGCTCGGTGCTGATGCTGCTCGCCCTGATGGCGATGTACTGGAACGCCGGCACGACCGACATCCCGACGCTGCTGGCGCACAAGTTCCCGCCCGGCATGCAGACCTGGCTCTGGCTCGCCTTCTTCGCCTCCTTCGCGGTGAAGATGCCGATGTGGCCGGTCCACACCTGGCTGCCAGACGCCCATGTCGAGGCGCCGACCGCCGGCTCCGTCATCCTGGCGGCGATCCTGCTGAAGATGGGCGGCTACGGCTTCATCCGCTTCTCGATCCCGATGTTCCCCGAGGCGTCGCTCTATTTCGCCCCGCTGGTCTATGCGCTCTCCGTCATCGCCATCGTCTACACCTCGCTGGTCGCGCTGATGCAGGAGGACATCAAGAAGCTGATCGCCTACTCGTCGGTGGCGCATATGGGCTTCGTCACCATGGGCCTGTTCACCATGACGCCGCAGGGCATCCAGGGCGCGATGTTCCAGATGATGAGCCACGGCCTCGTCTCCGGCGCGCTCTTCCTCTGCGTCGGCGTGGTCTACGACCGGATGCACACCCGCGAGATCGCCGCCTATGGCGGGCTGGTCAACCGCATGCCGATTTACGCCGTGATCTTCATGGTCTTCACCATGGCCAATGTCGGCCTGCCGGGCACGGCCGGTTTCGTCGGCGAGTTCCTGACGCTGATGGGCGCGTTCAAGGCCAATCCCTGGATCGCCCTCATCGCGACCTCTGGCGTCATTCTGTCCGCGGCCTACGCGCTCTGGCTCTATCGCCGCGTCATGTTCGGCGAACTGGTCAAGCCCGAGCTCAAGGGCATCGCCGACCTCAACCGCCGCGAGATGGCGACGCTGGTTCCGCTCGTCGTGCTGACGATCTGGTATGGCGTGCGCCCCGGCACGATCCTCGACGCCTTCGCCGCGCCGACCGAAGCCCTCATCAAGAACTATCAGGCCGCCATCACCGCCGCGAAAACGGCGATGCTGGCGGTCCAGTAAGGTTTGGCCGCGATGACCACCGTTCACGCCCTTGGCCCGGCTCTGCCCGAGATCATCCTGGCGCTCGGCGCCATCGCCATGGTGCTTTATGGCGCGATCCGGGGCGAGCGTTCGACCCGCCTCCTGGAATACGCCGCGATCGCGCTGTTCGGGCTCGCGCTGGTTCTCGTGCTGTCTGGAACCGGCAAGGCCGTGACCTTCAACGGCGGCTTCGTCGCCGACGGATTCGCCCGCTTCATGAAGGTGCTGACGCTGCTCGGCGCGGCGGCCGCGATCCTGCTCTCGTCGGATTCGCTGCGCCGCGACGGGACGATGCGCTTCGAATTCCCGATCCTGATCGTGCTGTCGACCATCGGCATGATGATGATGATCTCGGCGAGCGACCTGATCAGCCTCTATGTCGGCCTCGAACTGCAGTCGCTGGCGCTCTATGTCGTCGCCGCCTTCGACCGCGACAACGCCAGGTCGACCGAGGCCGGGCTGAAATACTTCGTCCTCGGCGCGCTCTCCTCGGGGATGCTGCTCTACGGCGCGTCGCTGGTCTACGGCTTCACCGGCACGGTGAACTATGCCGGGATCGCGGCCGTGGCGCAGGGCGGCGAACCCGGACTCGGGCTGATCTTCGGCATCGTCTTCGTCGCGGCCGGTCTCGCCTTCAAGATCTCGGCCGTGCCGTTCCACATGTGGACGCCCGACGTCTACGAGGGCGCGCCGACCCCGGTCGCGGCCTTCTTCGCCGCCGCGCCGAAAATGGCGGCGATGGCGATGACCGTGCGCGTCTTCGTCGGGGCGTTTCCCGGCGCGCTGCACGAATGGCGGCAGATCGTGATCTTCATCTCGATCGCCTCGATGGCGCTCGGCGCCTTCGCGGCGATCGGGCAGATCAACATCAAGCGGCTGCTGGCCTATTCCTCGATTGCCAATATGGGCTATGCGCTGGTCGGTCTGGCTGCCGGCACGGCTGGCGGCGTGCAGGGCGTGATGGTCTACATGGCGATCTATCTCGCCACGACGCTCGGGGCCTTCGCCTGCGTGCTGATGATGCGGCGCGACGGCAGGCCGGTCGAGGACATCGGCGAGCTCGCCGGCCTGTCGCGGACCAATCCCTGGATGGCCTTCGCGCTGGCGATGATGATGTTCTCGCTCGCCGGCATTCCGCCGCTGGCCGGCTTCTGGGCGAAGTTCTACGTCTTCCTCGCGGCGATCGACGCCAAGCTCTACACGCTCGCCGTCGTCGGCGTCGTGACCAGCGTGGTTGGGGCCTACTACTATCTGCGGCTCGTCAAGATCATCTATTTCGACGAGGCCAGGCCCGCCTTCGAGCGCGGCGATCCCGGCGTGCGCGCCGTGCTGCTGGTCTCGGCCGGCTTCGTGCTGGTGCTCTCGCTCGCGCCGGCGCCGCTGTTCGACTCGGCGGCGGCGGCGGTGAAGTCGCTGTTTTGAGTTTCACTCGTCATTGCGAGCGCGGCGAAGCAATCCAGACGTCTCGCTCGACGTTGCCTGGATTGCGTCGTCGCGTCGCTCCCCGCAATGACGGTTGAACGATGCTCTCCGACGCCGCCCGCGCCGCCGGCTACCGGCTGATCGTCCGCGACGCCGTCGGCTCGACCATGGAGGAGGCGCGCCGCGCGCTCCGCGACGACGATGCCGGAAACCTCTGGATCGTCGCGCGCGAGCAGACCTCCGGGCGCGGCCGACATGGCCGGGTCTGGGGGTCTCCGCCCGGCAATCTCTATGCGAGCCTTCTATTGACCAATCCGTGCGAGCCGGCGCTCGCCCCGCAACTAGGCTTCGTCGCGGGGCTGGCGCTGCATGACGCGGCCTTGCGGGTGCTGGGCGCTCCGGCGGCAGCCGGCCTCGCGCTGAAATGGCCCAACGATCTTCTGGTCGGCCGCGCCAAGACCGCCGGCCTGCTGCTGGAAGGCGAGAGCCGGGCAGGCCGGCTCGACCTGATCATCGGCTTCGGCGTCAACATCGCCTCCTTCCCGACGGACACGCCCTATCCGGCCACCGCGCTCGCCGCGCACGCGCCGGGGGCGACCGTCGAGGCGATGCTGACCGCGCTGAGCGAGGCGTGGGTCTCGCGCCACGCGGCGTGGTCGCGGCCCGGCGGCTTCGGGCCGACGCGTCAGGCCTGGCTCGAACGCGCGGCCTTCCTGGGCGAGACCATCGCCGTCAGGCTGACGGACCAGCCGCTGACCGGCCGCTTCCTCGGGCTCGATCCCTCCGGCCGTCTCCGGCTCGATACCGATCAGGGACCGCGGCTGGTCGATGCCGGCGATCTCTATCTGCTGCCGGACTCAGGCTAGGACGACGTCCGTCCGGAGACGGGCCGATCCGGCTCGGAGCCTCCGTCGGGCCGGCCTGCCTCGTTCAGCGAAAGGCCTTGCGCCAAGGCGATCTCCTCCCGCAGGGAAGCAACGGCTGGCGTGTCGGTGCGCTCGGGGTCGAGACAAAACAGGTCCCACGCTTCCCGGTTATGACCCCATTGCCTGACATGCCAGCGGTCGCGGCTGTCCTTGGCCAGCGGGAACAACGCGCAGGGCGCTGGCTTGTAGCGATGTTTCTCGCCTTCCTCCGCGCCGAGCTTGTGAAGCACGCAGCCCCCGTTGAAGAACACGCACCAGCCCGAGACGACGCGGAGCATCGGCTGATCCTTGAGCCCGCGCCGACTGAGATAACCCTGCTTTTCCAGCAACGCCCGCGCCTCGGGACGAAGCCGCGGCAGGATTCTCGCGATATTCGCGTCGATCCGCGCCGATTCGGCTCCGGTCACGGGCGGCCGGCCGTTGCGGCAGCACAACCCGTCGCATCCGCGCCCATAAGTGCATTCGAACCGCGCCGTTCCGGCATTGACGATGACGAAGTCGGGCGACTTTCCGGGCTCCGGTTCGCTCATGCGCTCACTCCCCGGCCAGCGGCTTGGAATAGATGACGCAGTCGTCGTTGCGATCGTAGAAGTCCGGAATGCGGCCGACTTCGGCGAATCCGGCCTTGCGGTAGAAGCGTCGCGCAGGCGCGTAATCCGGCCGTCCGCTCGTCTCGAGGACCAGCCTCGCTCCACCACGCTCGCGAATGGCGGCCTCGACGGCCGATTGCAGCCGGCGACCCAGGCCTTTCGCCTGCGCATCGCGCGCGATGCAGATCCAGTAGAGATACCAGGAACGAAGGGTCAGAGGCGCGGGCCCGAAGCAGGCATAGCCATGCAGAGCCGCGCCGTCCGCCACCGCCAGCAGCTCATACTCGCCGTCGAGACCGGACTGCACCATGTCGAGCGCGGTCCGCACCTCGATGCCGGTGAACGCGCCGCATTCCAGCAGCATGGCGCGCACCGGCTCGCGGTCGGCCGACGTCATCGCCCTGATCGTCACGCCCATTCGACTTGCTGTCGCACGAAGCGCTCCCAGCTCCATCCAGCCTCCTCGGCCGCGCGCGCGATCCCGACGCCGGGTCCGAGGTCGGGATTGGGATTGACCTCCAGAACCACAGGCTTGCCGGACGTGTCGAGCCGGATGTCGACCGTCAGATAACCACGCGCGCCGACGGCCTTCCAGGCCGCGATCGCCGCGGCGAAGAGCTTGCGCCGCAGGTCCGGGTCGGCCGTCGCGTAAAGATAGGGCGAGTTGGCGAATTCGGCGCTGTGCTCGTCCCATTTCGCGCGATAGGTGGTCAGCCGCAACCCGTTGAGGAACCGCGTCTCGGTCAGCGAGACATGGTCTGGACGGTCGCGCCCCCAGAGCGCAACCGCGAACTCCCGGCCGGGGATGAATTCCTCGATCAGCGCAGGGCCAGGCAGGCGCGCGGTCGCACGCGCCACGGCGGCCTCGTCCTCGCACACCGAATTCGCGAAGATGCCGGCGGACCCATCCTCATCCACCGGCTTGACGATGCAGGGGAACCCATTCGCGCGCGGAACCCGTATGCCGGCGGCCGCCAGAACGGCCTTCGCCCGATCCTTGCGCCGGCACAAGGCGAGGGTTTCGCTGCCGCAGCCGGTGAAGCGCACGCCGAGCCATTCCAGAACGGCCGCGACATGCGCCTCGAGGTCGGGCCGGCCGAGCGGCGCCTCACAGGCGTTGAATACGACGTCCGGCTGCTGGGCCGCGAGGCAGGCGAGGAGTTCAGCCACTTCGCCCCTGATGCCGGCGACGACAGCCGACGGCAAGGCCGCCGCGACCTCTTGGGCGGCTTCGCTCAAGTCGAACTCATAGGGAGAACGATCGCCGATGGCGGACGGCGGAAGGCTATGGAGCACGAGAACCTTCACGCGCGGCTCCGGGAAGGTTCGCAACGCTTCCCGCAACGCAGGAATTCTGCTGATCTGACCGTCGGCCCCACGAGTGGTTTCATCCCGATGCGTCCCTGCCGCCGGTTTCGATATTCAAGGCCGCGGCCAGAGGACGACCCGCCATGAGAATTGCGGTGCTGCACAACCCCCGGCCAGAAGAGCTCGCCGACGGGCTGCCCGACGACATGTTCGAGGAGTATGATACGCCCGAAACCATCGAGGCAATCTGCGCGGCGCTGGGCGGCCTCGGCGTCAAGCCAGTGCCCGTCGTGGCCGACAGGAGCCTTGCCCGGACGTTGGAGGCGGGCGATTTCGGCTTCGCCTTCAATCTAGCCGAGGGCGAAGGCCGTCGCTGTCGCGAAGCCCTTGCCGCGGCGGTCTGCGAACTGCTCGGCCTGCCGTTCACGGGCTCCGACGCCCTGACCTTGGCGGCGGCCCAGGACAAGGCGATCGCCCGCCGGATCGTATCGCCCGACGTGCCTGTCCCGTCAGGGTGTCTGATCGTCGATGAAGCGGATGAGCCCGCGCTCGCAAACCTGACCTATCCGGTGATCGTCAAGCCGAACGACGAAGGATCGAGCAAGGGAATCGGCCGGGGATCGCTCTGCGGCTCGGCCGGGGCCGCGGCAAGCCGTTGCCGCTGGGTGCGCTCCCGCTACGGCGCGCCGGCGCTCGTCGAGGAGTTCCTGCCCGGCATGGAGGTGACGGTCGGTCTTCGCGGCAATGGCGCAGAGCGGAGCATCCTCGCGCTGATGGAGATCGCGCCGGCCGAGCCTCACGGTTCAGCCAAGCCGTTTCTGTACGACATCGAGACCAAGCGCGACTGGCGACGCCAAGTCCGCTATCACGTTCCCGCCCGCCTGCCGGCGGCGACGCGTCAGTCGATCGAGGCCCATGCGCTGCGCGCCGCCGCGTTGCTCGGCTGCCGCGACATCGCGCGGATCGATTTCCGGCTCGACAGCGAGGGCAGGCCGTTCTTGCTGGAGTGCAATCCGCTGCCGGGATTGAACCCGCATCATAGTGACATCGTGATCTTGTCGAGGCATGATCTGCCCTACGACGATCTCGTTCGCGGCGTTCTGCTGGATGCCGCACGACGCGTCGGGATATCGATCGGATGAAGACCTCCCGGTTTGCTTGGCGGAGTTGGCCCTGCAAACCTGGCTTCCATAGCCAAGGCTTTGCGTCTGGTTGCGATCCTTGCTGGCAATGGGAGGCGCTTGCGATGCCTGCTGTGTATCCGCCGCTGCTGCGAGCGGTCCTCGCCAACATCAAGCAGGTCGGCTGGGTCGAGGTCGATGGAGACGACAAGCTCGAATGGTTTTCCCTCAAGCCGAGAGGAATTCCGGACTGGGTGCTGTTTCAGAAGCTGTCAGGAACATGGCTGAAGATCGTCACGCGGGCCGGCAAGCCTCAATTCGCACTGGTCTATTGCCGCTTCGGACCCAATGCCGGCCTCTGGCTGCATTACCTCTCCACGCCGCGACTGCGCGCCGAATATCAGGCCGCCTGCGAAGAGATCTATTACTGGTAGACGCGCTGGCGAACATCGCGCCGGCGCGCTTCGCCGGTTTGCTTGGGGCGCGCTATGGAGGCTGCCTTGCTGGCGTGCTAGGGGTCCGCCCGCTGCCTGGCGCGACGGCGCCCCCAAACACCCCAGTCAGGACTTTTCGTGACGCGCTCCCCGGACCAACTCGTCTTCGTTCCCCTCGGCGGCCTCGGCGAGATCGGCATGAACGCCGCGCTCTACGGTTTCGGGCCGGAGGGCCGGCGAAAATGGATCCTGGTCGATTGCGGTCTGTCCTTCGCCGGGCCGGAGGCGCCGGGCGTCGACATCATCCTGCCGGACCTAAGCTACATCGTCGCCGAGCGCGCCAACCTGCTCGGCATCGTCATCACCCACGCGCATGAGGACCATATCGGCGCGCTCGCCGCTCTCTGGCCGTCGCTTCGCGCGCCGGTCTACTGCACGCGCTTCGCCGCAGGCCTGCTGGCGACGCGCCGGCTCTCGGAGCCCGGCGCGCCGAAGGTGCCGATGAACGTGATCAACCAGGGCGGGCGCTGCACGCTCGGACCGTTCGACATCGAGTTCGTCCCAGTAGCGCATTCGATCCCGGAATCCTGCGCGCTGGCCATCCGCACGCCCGCCGGCCTCGTCGTCCACACCGGCGACTGGAAGATCGACCCGACGCCGCAGGTCGGGCTGCCGACCGACGAGAAGCGCCTGCGCGAACTCGGCGAGGAGGGCGTGCTCGCCCTGATCTGCGATTCGACCAACGTCATGCGCGACGGCGCCTCGCCGAGCGAGGCCGATGTCGCGGCCAAGCTGAAGGAACTGGTGCATTCGGCGCCGGGCCGCGTCGCGGTCACCACCTTCGCCTCGAACGTCGCGCGGCTGAAGGCGGTGGCCGAGGCCGCCATGGCCGACGGGCGCGAGGTCGTCGTGGTCGGCCGCGCCATGGACCGCGTCATCGATGTCGCGCGCGAATGCGGCTATCTCGACGGCATCCCGGCCTTCCGCTCGGCCGACACCTATGGCTACCTGCCGCGCGACAAGGTCGTGGCGCTCCTGACCGGCAGCCAGGGCGAGCCGCGCGCCGCGCTCTCGCGAATCGCCTCCGACGACCACCCCGAGATCGCGCTCTCGCCCGGCGACCGGGTGATCTTCTCCTCGCGCACCATTCCGGGCAACGAGAAGGCCGTCGGCAACATCCACAACGCGCTGGCGCGCGACGCTATCGAGATCGTCACCGACCGGACCCATCTCGTCCATGTCTCGGGCCATCCGCGGCGCGAGGAGATGGCCAGGCTCTATGGCTGGCTCAAGCCCCGGATCGTGATCCCGGCTCATGGCGAGGACCTGCATCTCTCCGAGCACGCGACCTTCGCGCGGGGGCTAGGCGTCAAGACGGTGGTGCGCGCCGGCAACGGCGACGTCGTCGCGATCGGTCCCGAGGGCGCGAGCAAGATCGACGAGGTCAACCACGGGCGGCTCTACCAGGACGGCAGCCTGCTGGTGAACGCGCTGGAGAAGACCATTTCGGAGCGCCGCAAGCTCTCCTTCGCCGGCATGATCTCGGTCGCGGTCGCGGTCGACGAGAAGGGCGGCGTCGCCGGCGATCCGGAGATCGCCGTGCTCGGTCTGCCGCCGCGCACCCGCGACGGCATCGATTTCGACGAATATGTCGCCGACGCGGTCTCGGAACTGCTCGACAACATCCCCAAGGCGCGCCGGCGCGACCCCGAGGCCCTGCGCAACGCGCTGGAGCGCGGCCTGCGCAGCGCCGTCAACGAGGAGTGGGGCAAGAAGCCGCTGGTGCATGCGCTGGTGATCGAGGTCTAGAATGGTCCGGCTCGCGGGGAACATCGCATGATCGGACGCCTCAACCACGTCGCCATCGCCGTGAAGGATCTCGGCGCCTCGACCGCGCTCTATCGCGACACGCTCGGCGCGCGCGTCTCGCAGGCGCTGCCGCAGCCCGGGCATGGCGTCACGGTCGTCTTCGTCGAGCTGCCCAACACCAAGATCGAGCTGCTGGAGCCGATGGGCGCGGATTCGCCGGTGGCGAAATTCCTGGAGCGCAACCCCGACGGCGGCATCCACCATATCTGCTACGAGGTCGACGATATTCTGGCGGCGCGCGACAAGCTGAAGGCGGACGGCGCGCGCGTTCTCGGCTCCGGCGAGCCGCGCATCGGCGCGCATGGCAAGCCGGTGCTGTTCCTGCACCCGAAGGATTTCTGCGGGACGCTCGTCGAGCTCGAACAGGCGTGAGCGCGATGGAGGACGGAGCCATCGACTTCCTCGGCCAGCCGCCGGCCGGCTCGCCGCGGCCGTTCAGCGAGGCGACGCGGGCCGGCGGGCTTGTCTTCGTCTCGGGCCATTCGGCTCCGCACGACCCCGAGCGCGGCCTCCATCGCGGCGAGACCCCGGCCGACGAGGTCCGCAACGCCCTGGCCAAGGTGGCCGCGATCCTCAGCGGGGCCGGCAGCTCGCTCGATCGCGTCGTCCAGATGACCATGCTGATCACCGATCCGGCCGACTACGCCGCCTGCAACGCCGAATATGTGAAGCATTTTCCGGGCGGCCTGCCGGCGCGTCACACGGCCCGCTTCGGCGTGCCGACGCAGGCGCGCGTCGCCTTCGCCTGCATCGCGCTGGCCAGCGATGCGTCGAAAGGACATGACTCATGACGATCGCCGGCGGGCTCGCGGTCTATTTCGTGATCTGGTGGACGGTGCTGTTCGTCGTGCTGCCCTTCGGCGTGCGCAGCCAGGCCGAGGCGGGCGAGGTGACGCAAGGCACCGATCCGGGCGCGCCGCCGCCGCCGCCCCTGCTCAGGATCGCGCTGATCAACTCGGTGATCGCCGGCCTCGTCTTCGCGCTGGTCTGGTATATCTGGGCGACATTCGAGCTGTAGTCTTCGTGTCCTGGTCTGCAAAACAAAAGGGCAAGGCCAAAGCCTTGCCCTTCAAGTCTGTTTTTACCGCAGTATCGGCGCGCATCGGGTGTGCGCGACTCATATACTAGGCGGCCATTTGTTCCTCCCGAGACCTGGTCCGCGGCGCTCAAGTCGAACCGAGCGTGCCCAGCGCCTTTTGACTAGCCGATTGTGACACGCCTGTCACCACTTTAGGCAGGCGAAGCCTCATCTTTTTGCATATTTATTCTCCAATCCGCTTGTGCGCTGCAACATTGTTCCTGTCAGGCCATGGGAGCGCCTTGTTCGCGCCCGAGGATGCCGCTACCAAACCCGCCGTCGAACCTGTCGAATCCAGCGGCAGGCAGGAGAAAACCCATGCTGCGCACATCCATCGCCATCCTCGCTCTCGCCGGGGCGCTCAGCGCAGCCCAGGCCCAGGCGCCAGACCCGAAAAACACGCTGATCCTCGAGACCAAGGATGGGCCGGTGACGATCCGCCTGCGTCCCGATCTCGCGCCCAAGCATGTCGCTCAGATCAAGGCGCTGACGCAGAAAGGCTTTTACGACGGCATCGTCTTCCATCGCGTCATCGACGGCTTCATGGCTCAGACCGGCGACCCGACCGGCACCGGCACCGGCAAGTCCGATCTGCCGAACCTGCCGGCCGAGTTCACGCCGACGCCCTACAAGGTCGGCTCCGTCGGCATGGCGCGGTCGAGCTCGCCCGACTCCGCCAACTCGCAGTTCTTCATCTGCTACGAAGGTTGCGGCCCGCTGACCGGCCAATATACGCTGTTCGGCGAGGTCGTTTCCGGCATGGACGCGGTGCGCAAGATCAAGAAGGGCGCACCGGGGTCGGGACAGGTGACGGGCCCGGACAAGATCATCCGCATGCGTGTGCAGGCCGACGTCAAGTAGGACCGCCGCGGTTCGATGCGCGCCCTGAACGCTTTGGTTTTCGCGCTCGTCCTGCCCGCTTTGGCGGGCGGTGCGGGCGCGGTCGGCGCGCAGGGCACGATCGACCTCGGCCTGCCGCCGCCCTCCGGCTCGCAGAACCCCGTCCTGCCGCCGCCATCGGGCTCGCAGAACCCGGTGCTGCCGCCGCCGTCCGGCCAGCGCTACGGACCCGGCATCGGCGGCCGCTTCGGCGGCGACGACGACATTCCGGGGCTGCGCCAGCGGCCGCTGCCGCCGGCGCCGGGCGCCGGCAGCGCAGAGCTTGGCCTATCCGGCTCGCTTTCGCCGGCGACCGTGCCGAACGGCGCGGGCCAGGAAATCGACAGGCTTGCCGATCTCGGGCCGGCGCTGCGGCGTTGCTGGGACCCGCCGCAACCGGATGGGCCGACCGCCGGCGCCATGGCGACCGTGCGTTTCAGCCTGCGCCGGGACGGCTCGCTGTTCGGCCAGCCGCGCGTGGCCTGGGGCACGCGCCGCACCGACCCGGCTCCGCGGGCGAGCTTTGCCAGATCCGTCGTCCGCGCCGTGCGCGACTGCACGCCGTTGAGGTTGTCGCCGCGTCTCGGAGCGAGTATCGCGGGGCGACCCTTGTCCATCCGCTTCCACGGCCGCGCGCCGTTCAACGAAAGGCCGACCTGATGTCGCTCGATCCCGAGAACACCCTCGTCATGGAAACCACCAAGGGCAAGGTGGTGATCAGGCTGCGCCCCGACCTCGCGCCCGCCCATGCCGAGCGCCTGAAGGTGCTGTCGCGTCAGGGCTTCTACGACGGCATCGTCTTCCACCGCGTCATCGACGGCTTCATGGCGCAGGTCGGCTGCCCGCACGGCACCGGCACCGGCGGCTCCGACCTGCCCGACCTCAAGGCCGAGTTCAACGCCGAGCCGCATGTGCGCGGCATCTGCTCGATGGCCCGCTCGCAGAACCCGAACTCGGCAAACAGCCAGTTTTTCATCGTCTTCGAGGACGCCCGCTTCCTCGACAAGCAGTACACGGTCTGGGGCGAGGTCGTCGAAGGCATGGAGAATGTCGACAGGATCAAGCGCGGCGAGCCGGTTCGCGATCCCGATTCGATCGTCTCGATGAAGGTGATGGCCGACGCGGCCTGAGCCGGAGCCGTGGATGTCGATCTCTTCGATTTCGACCTTCCCGAAGACCGAATCGCGCTGAGGCCGGCGAACCCGCGAGATTCGGCGCGCCTGCTCGTCGTCGATCCCGGCGCGGCGCGGCCTTTCGAGGATCGCGGCGTGCGCGACCTCGTCGCCCTGCTGCGACCGGGCGACGCGCTCGTCCTCAACGATACGCGCGTGATCCCGTCGCGGCTCCATGGCCGCCGCTGGCGCGGCGAGGCCTCGGCGCGCATCGAGATCATGCTGCACAAGCGCGACGCCGCCGATCGCTGGCTCGCCTTCGCCCGGCCGGCCAAAAAGCTCGTCCTCGGCGAGACCATCGTCTTCGGCTTCGGCGACGCGGCATCGAACGTCTGCGAACTCGGTCGGCTGGAGGCCGTCGTCGTCGCGAAGGCCAAGGGCGGCGAGGTCGAGCTGCGCTTCGCCCTGGCAGGGCCGGCGCTCGACGAGGCCATCGCCCGGCTCGGCGAATTGCCGCTGCCGCCCTACATAGCCGGCAAGAGACCGACCGACGGGCGAGACGCGCTCGACTACCAGACGATGTACGCGCGGGAGGACGGCGCGGTCGCGGCGCCGACGGCTGGCCTGCATTTCACGCCGGAGCTGGCGGCGGCGCTGGAGGCGCGCGGCGTCTCGCGCCATTTCGTGACGCTGCATGTCGGGGCAGGGACCTTTCTTCCGGTCAAGGCGGCCGATACGCGCGACCACCGCATGCATGCCGAAACCGGAACCGTCTCTGCCGAGACGGCCGCGGCGCTGAACGTCGTGAGGGCGCGAGGCGGGCGCATCGTCGCGGTGGGCACCACATCGCTGCGGCTGCTCGAAAGCGCGGCCGGCGAGGATGGCGTGATCGCGCCGTTTTCGGGCGACACCGCGATCTTCATCACGCCGGGCTATCGCTTCCGCGCGGTCGACCTGCTGATGACCAATTTCCACCTGCCGCGCTCGACGCTGTTCATGCTGGTCTGCGCCTTCGGCGGGCTCGACCTGATGCGCCGGGCCTATGCCCATGCCATCGCGCAGGGTTACCGCTTCTACTCCTATGGCGATTCCAGCCTGTTGGCGCGGGCGGATCCGTCGGGCTGAGACTGCCGGATAGCCACGTCGCATCACCGTCATCCGTTCATGCGACCAGCCGTCCATCGGGCTGAAACCGATTCAGGCTTCGTTCAGGGCGGTATGCGAAAGTGGCATGGCTGGCAGGCTTTCCGTCCTGGCTGTTCCTGCGCTAGGCTTGCCGCTAGGGGAGAGTGTCGTGGCGTTGCGCTCGTCGGTCGCGAGGATCAGGATTTCGGGGCTGGAGCGGACGGCGCGTCTCGCCGGCGAATCCTTCGGCCATGAGGAACTCGGCCGGCTCGACCAGCTCCGCCTGACGCCGACGCCGTCCACGCGCTGGCTCTGGGGCATCGCCGCGCTGCTCTCCGTCGTCGGGCTGAGCCTGCTCGCCCTGCGCTGAGACGTCCGAGCCGCTCCGACGAAAAATCAACCTTTGCGGCCTAGCCTCCCGCGCGGAGGACTTGCCATGCGTTGCGTCATCATCAGCGATTTCGGTTCCGTCAACGGCGGCGCCGCCAAGGTGGCCATCGAGAGCGCGCGCGGGCTGGCCGAGGCCGGCGTCGACATCGTCTTCGCCTGCGCGATCGGCCCCGTCTCCGAGCGGCTGACGCATCCGCGCATCGAGATCGCGATGTTCCGGGGGGAGGAAATCTGGAAGGTCGGCAGCAAGATCGCCGCCGCCCGGCAGGGCATCTGGAACGCGCCGGCCCATGCCTTCCTGACCGAGCTGCTGGCGCGCCAGCCCAAATCCGGGACGCTGGTCCACCTGCATCAGTGGACCAAGGCGTTCAGCCCGGCGGCGCTGTCGGCGGCCGGCGAGAGCGGTTTGCCGGTCGCGGTGACGATGCACGACTATTTCTCGTTCTGCCCGACCGGCGGCTATTTCGATTTCAAGGCCGGCGCGCCATGCCGGCAGAAGCCGATGTCGGCGGGCTGCGCCAGCTCGAACTGCGACCGCGCCTCCTACATCCACAAGCTCGTCCGCGTGGCGCGGCAATGGCGCTCCGACGAGGCGATGCGCGGGCTGAGCGCGCCGCTCTTCATCCATGTCAGCGATTTCGCGCGCGATTTCGCCGCGCCGTTCCTGCCGAGGCATGCCCGCCATGTCGTGGTCGAGAACATGATGGAGGCCGAGCGGCTGGCGCCGGCGGACGTCGCGGCCAACCGGCACGCCCTGTTCCTCGGGCGCTTCACCCAGGAAAAGGCCCCCGACATTCTGGCGGCGGCGGCCGCGCGCGCCGGCATGCCGGTGCGCTTCGTCGGCGAGGGGCCGCTGTCGGACGCGATAGCAAGCGCCAATCCGGCCGCCGAGATCCGCGGCTGGGTCTCGGCCGAGATGGTGTTCGAGGAGATCGCCAAGGCGCGCTGTCTCGTGCTGCCGTCGCTCTGGTACGAGCCCGGTCCGCTCGTCATCGCCGAGGCGCGCTCGCTCGGCGTGCCGGTGGTGCTGGCGCGGACGACCGGGCCGGCAAGCTGGATCGCGGACGGCCGGGACGGCATCCTTGTCGACGGCGGCGACGCGGCCGGGCTTTCGGCCGCGCTGACGCGGCTGAAGGACGATCGCGTCGCGTCCGCTATGGGCGCGAGCGCCTATCGCCGCTACTGGGCCGACCCGCTGACGACGCAGCGCCATGTCGCGCGGACGGTCGAGGCCTATCGCGGGCTGGTCGCCGGCGATACGAAGCGCGGCGCGGTCGCCTGAGCACGACAGATCCAATGAAAAACCGGGGCGTCGCCGCCCCGGTTGGAAGGTGGACCGCGAACCCTTCGCGGTCGGGAGGAAGCTCGTCTTCCCCTGAGCCAGGCTCAGCAGGAGTAGTAGCTCAGTAAGAGTAGTAGCTCAGTAAGAGTAGTACATGGCGAACTCGACCGGGTGCGGCGTCATCTCGAAGCGCGCCACGTCCTGCATCTTGAGTTCGATGTAGCTTTCGATGAAGTCGTCGTTGAAGACGCCGCCGGCCTTGAGATAGGCGTTGTCCTTCTTGAGCGACTCCAGCGCCTCGCGCAGCGAACCGCAGACCGTCGGGATCTTCTTCAGCTCGCGCGGCGGGAGGTCGTAGAGATCCTTGTCCATCGCCGGGCCGGGATCGATCTTGTTCACGATGCCGTCGATGCCGGCCATTAGCATGGCGGCGAAGGCGAGATAGGGGTTCGCCATCGGGTCGGGGAAGCGGACCTCGACGCGCTTGGCCTTGGGCGAGGTCGTCCACGGGATGCGGCAGGAGGCCGAGCGGTTGCGCGCCGAATAGGCGAGAAGCACCGGGGCCTCATAGCCCGGGACGAGGCGCTTGTAGGAGTTGGTCGAGGGGTTGGTGAAGGCGTTCAGGGACTTGGCGTGCTTGATGATGCCGCCGATGTACCAGAGGCACTCCTGCGAGAGATCGGCATATTTGTTGCCGGCCATCACTGGCTTGCCGCCCTTCCAGATCGACTGGTGGACATGCATGCCCGAGCCGTTGTCGCCATAGATCGGTTTCGGCATGAAGGTCGCGGTCTTGCCGTAGCTCTGCGCGACGTTGTGGATCGCGTATTTGTAGACCTGCATCTGGTCGGCCATGTGCGTCAGCGTGTCGAACTTCATGCCGAGTTCGTGCTGCGCCGAGGCGACCTCATGATGGTGCTTCTCGACCTTGACGCCCATGGCCGCCATGGCCGCCAGCATCTCGCCGCGCATGTCCTGGGCGGAATCCTGGGGCGGCACCGGGAAGTAGCCGCCCTTGGTGGCGATGCGGTGGCCGAGATTGCCGCCCTCGTACTCGGTCTGGCCGTTGATCGGCAGCTCGACGTTGTCGAGCTTGAAGCCCGTATTGTAGGGATCGGCCGAAATCTTGACGTCGTCGAAGACGAAGAATTCGGCTTCCGGACCGACATAGACGGTGTCGCCGATGCCGGTCGACTTGAGATAGGCCTCGGCCTTCTTGGCCATGCCGCGCGGATCGCGGCCATAGGGCTCGCCGGTCGCGGGCTCGAGCACGTCGCAGGTGACGACCATCGTCGCGGCCGAGAAGAACGGGTCCATGCAGGCCGTCGTCGGGTCCGGCATCAGCAGCATGTCGGACTCGTTGATCGCCTTCCAGCCGGCGATCGAGGAGCCGTCGAACATGGTGCCTTCGGCGAAGATGTCCTCGTCGATCATCGTGACGTCGAAGGTCACGTGCTGCCACTTGCCGCGCGGGTCGGTGAAGCGGAAGTCCACATATTTGACGTCGTTGTCCTTGATCGCCTTGAGGACATCCTTGGCGCTCTTCATCTCAGCATTCCTCTCGCAAGCAGTTTCTCAGATTCACTCGATCCGCGGGGTCTTTCAGGAACCGCCGGGACACGCATCTCTCGGGTCGGGAAAACGCCTCAGATCGCATCCGCGCCGGTCTCGCCGGTGCGGATGCGGATCGCCCCCTCCACCGTCGATACAAAAATCTTGCCATCGCCGATGCGACCCGTCTGGGCCGCTTTCTTGATCGCCTCGATGGCGGCGTCGACCATCTCGTCGGCCAGGACGATCTCGATCTTCACCTTGGGCAGGAAATCGACGACATACTCGGCGCCGCGATAGAGTTCGGTGTGGCCCTTCTGCCGGCCGAAACCCTTGGCCTCCAGCACGGTGATGCCCTGCAGGCCGACCTCCTGAAGCGCCTCCTTCACCTCGTCCAGCTTGAACGGCTTGATGATCGCTTCGATCTTTTTCATGCGCCGACCGGCCTCCCTTGCGCGTTGACGTGAGTTGGGACTTTGCCTGAGCCCGTCCTCGCGGATCATCCGCAGCCCTGCATGAGCCGGACCAGCTTTTCGATCCGTCGGATCCGCATCCGCACTCTGCTCATAGCATCGGCGCATGCGCCTCGCCATGCGGAAGAAAGCCGTGAAACGCCTGATCGGAAGGCAATAAACAGCTCATAAAATATGCAGATGACTATCTAAAGGGCAATCTCGACCGTCCCGGCCCGCTTGCTCCGCGCAGCCGCGTCTCCGATGATGCTCGCGTGCAAACTGACGACAAAAGCGCGGCGGCGCTGCTGAGCGTCGCCGAGATGGCGGCCGCCGACAAGGCCGCGATCGCGGCCGGCACGACGGGCGCGGCGCTGATGGAACGCGCCGGCCGCGCCGTCGCGGATGCGGTGAGCCGCCGCCTGCGGCCGGGCGAGCCGGTGCTGGTGGCCTGCGGGCCGGGGCATAACGGCGGCGACGGCTTCGTCGCCGCGCGGCTCCTGCGCGAACGCGGCCTGCGCGTGACGCTTGCGCTCGCGGGTGAGCGCGACGCCATCCGCGGCGATGCGGTCGCGGCCGCGGCGCGCTGGCCAGGCGAGGTCGGCACGCTCGCCGCTGCCGAGCCCGGCGAGCATGCGCTCGTGGTCGATGCGCTGTTCGGGGCCGGGCTGAACCGGCCGATAACGGGCGCGGCCGCCGACCTGATCGCGCGCGTCAACGCCAGCGGCAGGCCGGTCGTGGCGGTCGACGTCCCCAGCGGGCTCTCGGGCGATGGCGGGCCGGCGGCCGGACCTGCGATCCGGGCGGCCGAGACCGTGACCTTCTTCCGGCTAAAGCCCGGCCATCTGCTCTATCCTGGGCGGGCGCTCTGCGGCGTCGTCACGCTCGCCGATATCGGGATTGCGCCCGGGACCGCCTTCGGCGCGGGCGGCATCGTCCCTACGGCGTTTCGCAACGATGCCGCGCTCTGGCGCGAGCATCTGCCCGCGCATGCCGGCGATACGCACAAATACCGGCGCGGTTCGGCGCTGGTCGTCGCCGGCGGTTTGCCCGGCGTCGGCGCGCCGCGCCTGTCCGCCCGCGCGGCGCTCAGGATCGGCGCGGGCCTCGTGACGATAGCCTGCCGTCCCGACGCCCTGGCGGCTCATGCCGGACAGGACCCCAACGCGTTGATGCAACGGAGCTACGCCGACGAGGCGGAGCTTGCCGCTCTGCTGGCGGAGCGTCGGCTGGGAGCCGTCGTCGCGGGGCCGGCGCTCGGCCTTGACGCACGGGCGCGCGCCGCGACGCTTGCCGTGCTGCGCGGCGCCGTTCCCGCCGTGCTCGACGCGGACGCGCTGACGCTGTTGGAGGGACGGACCGGATCGCTGGCGCGGCTGGCCGCGCGCCGGGGCGCGGCTTGCGTGCTGACGCCGCATGAGGGCGAGTTCCAGCGCCTGTTCGGCGAGCAGATCGCGCCCGACGCCGGCTCGAAGCTCGACAGGGCCCGGCTCGCGGCGCGGCGGTCCGGTTGCGTCATCGTTCTGAAGGGCGCCGACAGCGTGATCGCGGCGCCGGACGGCATGGCGGCGATCAATGCGACCGGCTCGCCGGCGCTGGCGACGGCAGGCTCCGGCGACGTGCTGGCCGGCATGATCGCCGGTTTGCTGGCCCAGGGCATGCCTGCCTTCGAGGCGGCCTGCGCGTCCGCGCATCTGCATGGGCTCGCCGGCGAGGCGCTGGGCATGGGCCTGATCGCCGACGACCTGCCGGAGGCGATTCCGGCGGTCCTGAAGGCGTTGTCCGAGCCCGGCTAACCATTCTCGCATCGAAAAAGCCCGCCCTCTTTGGAGGGCGGGCCGCTTTTGACTGAACCTTATCGGCTGGCGCCGATCAGCTTCCCGTGAAGCTGGCGGCCGGGGCGCTGGTGAGCTGCTCCTTGGTCATGGTGACGACGCCATGATCGGGATACATGTTCGGCGCTTTCGGAGCGCTCGCCGCCGGAGCGGCCGACATCGAGGTCGAGCCCGCGCCCGGCGCCGTCGAGCCGGAACCCGAGCCGGCCATGCCGCCCGACGGAGCCGGGGCAGGAGCCGCCGCCGACATCGGCTGGTCGCTCCAGGTGATCTGGCCGAACGGGATCGCGACATCCTTGGAGCCGATGCCGAGGAAGCCGCCCACGCCGATCGTCACGGTCTCGATCGCGCCGGACTTGTCGAACACGACCTCGGTGACGTCGCCGATCTTCTTCTGGTCGGGACCATAGATGTCGACGCCGATCAGCTTGGAGGCGCGCCACTTGCCCGGAACGGCGAGGTTCTGTGCCGGCTCCTTCGCGGCAGGCGCCGTCGTCGCCGAAGGGGCGCCGGACGGAGCGCTCGGAGAAGGCGCGCCGGTCTGAGCCATCGCGGTGGTGGCGAGCATGGCAAAACCGATCGTGCCGATCGCGATATGACGTTTGAACATGATGTCCTCCTGATTGTCTCCGCACCGGGCGGTATGTCGGGACAACGCGGCACATCAGGTTTGGTTCGCGTCGGATCAGCGAAAAGCCGCGGGCCGAACGCCGATTCGGATCGCGCATCGGGCTACCCAGATTTGCCGAGCGACGTTGAGGATTTTCTCAGGATTGAGGGCGCTTTTGGAGTGGAGAGGGTCAAGACAACGGAGTAGCCATGAGGCCTCTCGCCCCGCCGCACGGACCGTCGCGCCATCGCCGGCGGAGCCGGCGCTCCTCGCGATGACGCCCGCCGTTCTCGCGCTGATCGCCGGAACCGCGGACGCGGCTGCGTTCTGGTAACGCTCGCAGTGGTCGCGCTGCACGGATGCGCGGACGGCGGCGGAAGCGAACACATATCGCTGCCGGCAGCTCGGCCCGACCGTGACGGCTTCGGCCATGCCGCCTATGGCGGCGCTCCGGGCGGTTAGGAGGGCGGCCGGTCCCGGCCGGGGCGATGCGGCGTGGCGAGTCGTGGTCAGGCGGCTGGGCTAGCGCCGCGGCGCTGCCTCAAACAGGGCGCCGTCGTGGTGAGCGGGGAGGGGATCGAACCCTCGACCACATGATTAAAAGTCACGTGCTCTACCACTGAGCTACCCGCCCTCACTGGGGCGCTGACATAGGCAGGCCGGCGGGCGCGGTCAACCGCTTGCGCCGCTTTCCCGCCGGCTACGCGGCGAGCGGCGTAATCCCGCTCTTCGGCAGCCATCCGTTAACGCCTTGGAAACCAAGGCCGCGCCATCGTGGCGCCATGGTCATCCGTCGCGGCATCCGCTCGATCGTTATTGCGCTGGCGCTCTACCTCGTCTCAGGCGGGGCGGTGTCCTATTTCCTGTTCCATGCCCAGCGCGGCGCGCGCGGCCTCGACGCGCGCGACGAGCTCAAGGATGTGCTCAAGGTCCAGCAGGCCGAGCTCGACGCGCTCACGGTCGAGCGCAAGACCTGGGAGCAGCGCCTGACGTTGATGCGCGACGAATCCGTCGACCGCGATCTCTTGGAAGAGCAGGTCCGGTACACGCTCGGGCGGATCCACCGCAACGACGTCATCCTGATGGGCCGCTAAGTAGCCCCGGCAATGCCGCGAATGGTTCCGCGCGCGCCGATCAACTGAAATCCAGTTAATCGAAGAAAGTGCATGTCTTGCAGCATCTTGGCTGATGCTGCATTGCGAGATGGCTTACTCGCCAAGGGTTTTGCGATCCTCTACAACCGGAGACGACGTTCTCTGGAGGACCGCCGATGGCCGTTGCCGCGCGCAAGACGAAAGCCCCCGCCCAAGCCAAGGCCCCGGCGGCCAAGTCGGCGGCGAAATCCGCAGGCAAGTCGCAAGGCAAGCCGGCGACGAAGTCGCTGAGCAACATGCCGGTCTTCAGCAAGGAGGAGGAGCTTCACGCCTATCGCGAGATGCTGCTGATCCGCCGCTTCGAGGAGAAGGCCGGCCAGATGTACGGCATGGGCCTGATCGGCGGCTTCTGCCACCTCTATATCGGGCAGGAAGCCGTCGTCATCGGCATGCAGATGGCGTCCAAGGAAGGCGACCAGGTCATCACCGGCTATCGCGACCACGGCCACATGCTGGCCTGCGGCATGGAATCGCGCGGCGTGATGGCGGAGTTGACCGGCCGGCGCGGCGGCTATTCGCGCGGCAAGGGCGGCTCGATGCACATGTTCAGCCGCGAGAAGAACTTCTATGGCGGCCACGGCATCGTCGGCGCGCAGGTCTCGCTCGGGGCGGGCCTCGGCTTCGCCAACTGGTATCGCGAGGACGGCCGCGTCTCGATGGCCTATTTCGGCGACGGCGCGGCCAATCAGGGCCAGGTCTACGAGAGCTTCAACATGGCCCAGCTCTGGAAGCTGCCGGTCGTGTTCGTGATCGAGAACAACCGCTACGCCATGGGCACCTCGGTCAGCCGCGCCTCGGCGCAGACCGATTTCTCCAAGCGCGGCGTCTCCTTCGGCATTCCGGGCGAGCAGGTCGACGGCATGGACGTGCGCGCCGTGCGCGAGGCGGCGACGCGGGCGATCGAGCATGCCCGCTCCGGCAAGGGCCCCTACATCCTCGAGATGCAGACCTATCGCTATCGCGGCCACTCGATGTCCGACCCGGCCAAGTATCGCTCCAAGGACGAGGTCCAGCGCATGCGCGAGGAGCACGATCCGATCGAGCAGGTGAGGGGGCGACTGACCCGCGACTTCAAGGTCGGCGAGGACGAGCTCAAGGCGATCGACGCCAAGGTGCGCGAGATCGTCAACGACGCGGCCGAGTTCGCGACGCATGATCCCGAGCCCGATCCCTCCGAGCTGTGGACCGACATCACGCTGGAAGCCGCCCGCGCCTGAGGGCGCAATCCTGCTCCGCGAAGCCGCCGGGTCCTCCAGGCGGCCTTCACCACTTCCCGCGTCTCTCGAAAATCCGGGTGCGTTCATGCCGATCGACATTCTCATGCCTGCCCTTTCGCCGACCATGGAACAGGGCAAGCTCGCCAAATGGCTCAAAGCCGAGGGCGACAGCGTCAAGGCCGGCGACATCATCGCCGAGATCGAGACCGACAAGGCGACCATGGAGGTCGAGGCCGTCGACGAGGGCATCCTCGCCAGGATTCTGATCGCGGACGGCACCGAGAACGTCGCGGTCAATACGCCGATCGGCGTCATCGCGGCCGAGGGCGAGGACGCCGGCGCCGCGAGCAAACCGGCCGCGAAACCGGCCGAGCCGTCGCCGCCGGCGGCGCAATCGGCTCCGCCAGCGACCGAGGGCGAGGGGCCGAAGGCGGCCGCCGCGCCCAAGGCCGAATCGGCCGTCGCCAATCCGCCGGCGACGCCCAGGAGCTACGACGCCTCGGCCGAGTTCCCGGCCGGCGCGGAGGTCGTCTCGATGACCGTGCGCGAGGCGCTGCGCGACGCCATGGCCGAGGAGATGCGCCGCGACAAGGACGTCTTCGTGATGGGCGAGGAGGTCGCCGAATACCAGGGCGCCTACAAGGTCACGCAGGGGCTGCTGCAGGAGTTCGGGGCCAAGCGCGTCATCGACACGCCGATCACCGAGCACGGTTTCGCCGGCATCGGCGTCGGCGCGGCGCTGACGGGCCTGAAACCCATCGTCGAGTTCATGACCTTCAACTTCGCCATGCAGGCGATCGACCAGATCATCAACTCCGCCGCCAAGACGCTCTACATGTCGGGCGGGCAGATGGGCTGCCCGATCGTGTTCCGCGGGCCCAACGGGGCCGCCGCCCGCGTCGGCGCGCAGCACAGCCACGACTACGCCGCCTGGTATTCCAACGTGCCGGGGCTGAAGGTGATCGCGCCCTACAGCGCGTCGGACGCCAAGGGCCTGCTCAAGAGCGCGATCCGCGACCCGAACCCGGTCATCTTCCTCGAGAACGAGATCCTCTACGGCCGCCAGTTCGAGGTGCCCAAGGGCGACGACTTCCTGATCCCGCTCGGCAAGGCCAAGGTGGCGCGGCCGGGCACGGACGTCACCATCGTCTCCTTCGGCATCGGCATGACCTATGCGCTCGCCGCCGCCGAGGCGCTGGCCAAGGAAGGCATCGAGGCGGAGGTGATCGACCTGCGCACGATCCGGCCGATGGACATCGAGACGGTGATCGCCTCGGTGCGGAAGACCCATCGCTGCGTCGCGGTCGAGGAGGGCTTTCCGCAGTCCGGCGTCACCGCCGAGATCGGCATGAAGATCATGGAGGCCGCGTTCGACTATCTGGATGCGCCGGTCGCCCGCGTCACCGGAAAGGACGTGCCGATGCCCTATGCGGCGAACCTGGAGAAACTCGCGCTGCCGAATGTCGGCGAGGTCGTCGCGGCGGCCAAAGCCGTCTGTTATCGGTGACGCGTCATGACGCGGGTGGCCTCGCTGTGTTGTGCCGGTGTCTGTCGATGGGATGCGTCGCCCTGCTGGGCATCGCCTTGCCGCAAACGGCATCGGCGCAACGCTGCGGATCGATCCGACGCCTTTCACGCATGCCGAATTCGAGCGCCTCGCCCCGTCAGCCCGGTCCCGCGCGATCAATGCGATGGCGCGGGAGCGCTGGGGCAGGCCATGCGCCGCCTCCCAACAGACGCTCGCCGCCCTGGGCCCGAAAGCCGCGTCATGGCATGTCGCCTGCGACGGCAGCGGGGTGCTCGACTATATGCTGCTTCTGCCGACCCGTTCGCGGGACGAGGGAGCGCGATTCATCTACTGCGGCCCATCCACCGCTGGCGGCCGCGCCTGTGCCCTCAACTGAGTCGTCTCGTAGCGCTGATCCGCGCCCCGTCGTCGAGAGTGAGCTGACGCCATGCCCGTGAACATCCTGATGCCCGCGCTCTCTCCGACGATGGAGAAGGGCAATCTCGCCAAATGGCTGAAGAAGGAAGGCGACGCGATCAAGTCGGGCGACATCATCGCCGAGATCGAGACCGACAAGGCGACCATGGAGGTCGAGGCCGTCGACGAGGGCATCCTGGCCAGGATCCTGGTGCCGGACGGCACGGCCGACGTCGCGGTCAACGAGATCATCGGCGTGATCGCGGCCGAGGGCGAGGACGCCAAGGCCGCCGCCGCGCCGGCCAAAGCCGAGCCCCCGAAGGCGGACGCCAAGCCGGCGGACGCGCCCAAGTCTTCCGAGGCCAAGTCTTCCGACGCCAAACCTGCCGACGCCAAGCAGCCGGCGGCCGTGTCGCAGCCGGCTATGACCGCCGAGGCGGGCATGAACACCGGCGGCAAGAGCGTCGCGGGCGACCGGCCCTTTGCCTCGCCGCTGGCGCGGCGTCTGGCCAGGGAGGCCGGGCTCGACCTGGCGCAGGTGCAGGGTTCGGGTCCGCACGGGCGCATCGTCGAGAAGGACATCGCGGCGGCGAAGGCCGGCGGCGGCGCTAAGGCTCCGGCAGCCGCCGCGGCTCCCTCCGCGCCCAAGCCCGCCGCCGCGCCGCTCGCGACCGGGCCTTCCGACGAGCAGACCAAGAAGCTCTTCGCGGCCGGATCCTACGAGGAGGTTCCCCATGACGGCATGCGCAAGACGATCGCGCGCCGCCTGCTGGAGGCCAAGCAGACCGTCCCGCATTTCTACGTCACGGTCGATTGCGAGCTCGACGCGCTCCTGAAGCTGCGCGGCGAACTCAACTCCGCCGCGCCCGAGAAGGACGGCAAGCCGGCCTACAAGCTCTCGGTCAACGACATGGTGATCAAGGCGCTGGCGCTGGCGCTGCGCGACGTGCCGGACGCCAACGTCTCCTGGACCGACAACGCCATGCTCAGGCACAGGCACGCCGATGTCGGGGTCGCGGTCTCCATCCCGGGCGGGCTGATCACGCCGATCATCCGCGACGCCTGCCACAAGACGCTGTCGCAGATCTCCAACGAGATGAAAGACATGGCCGCACGCGCCAAGGCGCGCAAGCTCAAGCCCGAGGAGTATCAGGGCGGCACCACGGCGGTCAGCAATCTCGGCATGTTCGGCGTCAAGGATTTCGCCGCGATCGTGAACCCGCCGCATGCGACGATCCTGGCGGTCGGCGCCGGCGAGCAGCGGGCGGTGGTCAAGGGCGGCCAGCTCGCGGTCGCGACCGTGATGTCGGTGACGCTCTCGACCGACCACCGCGCGGTGGACGGGGCGCTGGGGGCGGAGCTGCTCGCGGCGTTCAAGGGCTATGTCGAGAAGCCGATGGCGATGCTGGTGTGAGCGCGCCATGACCCGCCCGGCGCGCATCCTGGCCTTCGGCGACTCCCTGACCTGGGGCCGCATCGCGAACCAGCCCGGGCGGCATGGCGACGACGTGCGCTGGCCGCGCGTGCTGGAGAAGGCGCTCGGCGGCCATGCCACGGTGATCGAGGAAGGTCTGAACGGGCGGAGGATCGCGCTCGACGATCCCTTGCGTCCCTATCGCTCTGGCCTCTCCCTGCTGCCGCTGTTCATCGAATGCCATGCGCCGCTCGATCTCGTCATCCTGATGCTCGGCACCAATGACTGCCAGCGGCAGCATTCGCTCGCGCCCTATGACGTCGCCCGCTCGATGCGGATGCTGGCGCAAATCGCGCAGCGCCCGCCCCTCGAGCCCGGCATGCCGGCGCCGCAGGTGCTGATCGTTGCGCCGCCGCTGGTGCGACCACCCGACGATCCGGAGCACGAGGCGCATTTCTTCATGGAAGGCGCCGCGGAGAAGACGGCTCTGCTGGCAGGGTATTACCATCGGATAGCAGCCGAGATCGGCGCCGCCTGTTTCGACGCCGCGAGCGTCGCGACCGTGACGGGGGCGGACGGCATCCATCTCGACGCGGAGAACACGCGGGCGATCGGACGCGCATTGGCGCCGCTCGCGGCCGGACTGCTCGGCCTGCCGCTGCCGGCGATGGCGCCGCCGCTGCGGATCGCCGGCTCGTGAGCCCGACGATTTCAACCGGGGCTCCCGCCCCGATTCCCGACCCCTCTCCGCGCCGGAGAAGGGAAAGCGGAGGAGCTTCCCATGGCTGACTACGACATCATCATCATCGGCTCCGGCCCGGGCGGCTATGTCGCCGCCATCCGCGCGGCGCAGCTCGGCTTCAGGACCGCGATCGTCGAGCGCGAGCATCTCGCCGGCATCTGCTCGAACTGGGGCTGCATCCCGACCAAGGCGCTGCTGCGCTCGGCCGAGATCCTGCATTACGGCCAGCACGCCAAGGATTACGGGCTGGTGCTGGAGGGCACGTTCAAGGCCGATCTCGACGCGGTGGTGAAGCGCTCGCGCGGCATCGCGGCAAGGATGAACAACGGCGTCCAGTTCCTGATGAAGAAGAACAAGGTCGACGTGATCTGGGGCGAGGCCAGGCTGACCAAGCCGGGCTCGATCGCCGTCGCGCCGACCAAGAAGCCGGCGATGCAGCCGCAGGTGCCGCCGCCCAAGGGCGCGAAAGGCGAGGGGACCTACACCGCCGATCACGTCATCGTCGCGACCGGCGCGCGGCCGCGCGCGCTGCCCGGCATCGAGCCGGACGGCAAGCTGATCTGGACCTATTTCGAGGCGATGGTGCCGGCCAAGATGCCGAAATCGCTCCTGGTGATGGGCTCGGGCGCGATCGGCATCGAGTTCGCCTCGTTCTACCGGACGATGGGCGTCGAGGTCACGGTCGTCGAGGTGATGCCGCAGGTCGTGCCGATCGAGGACGCCGAGATCGGCGCGTTCGCGCGCAAGGCCTTCGAGAAGCAGGGCATGAAGATCCTGACCGGGGCCAAGGTGACCAAGGTCGAGAAGGGCGCCGACTCCGTCACCGCCCATGTCGAGGACGAGAAGGGCGGCAAGCAGACCATCACGGCCGACCGGATGATCTCGGCCGTCGGCGTCGTCGGCAATATCGAGAACCTCGGCCTCGAGGCGCTCGGCGTGAAGACCGATCGCGGCTGCATCGTCATCGACGATTTCTGCCGGTCCAACGTCAAGGGCGTCTACGCGATCGGCGACGTGGCCGGCCCGCCGATGCTGGCGCACAAGGCCGAGCACGAGGCCGTGATCTGCGTCGAGGCGATCAAGGGCCTGCACCCGCACCCGATGGACAAGCTGATGATCCCGGGCTGCACCTATTGCCACCCGCAGATCGCCAGCGTCGGCCTGACCGAGGCCAAGGCGAAGGCGGCCGGGCACGCGCTCAAGGTCGGCCGCTTCGGTTTCGTCGCAAACGGCAAGGCGGTGGCGCTGGGCGAGGAGGGCGGCATGGTCAAGACGATCTTCGACGCCAGGACCGGCAAGCTGCTGGGCGCGCACATGGTCGGCGCGGAGGTGACCGAGCTGATCCAGGGCTTCGTCGTCGCGATGAACCTCGAGACCACGGAGGAAGAACTGATGCACACGATCTTCCCGCATCCGACCATCTCCGAGACGATGAAGGAGAGCGTGCTGGACGCGTATGGGAAGGCGCTGAACGCGTAGCAGGCCGTCCGATGCAGGTCTCGCCCCGATCCCGTCTGCGCGAGCGCGACGCTTCCTGCTTACCCTCTCCGATCACGCCTCGTTGATCGATCGCATCCGGCAGGCCGCTTGCATCGTATCGAGATGAGGTTGCGACGGAGCTCCGCGATGACGAAGCTGAAATTCCATGGGCTGACGATCTGCCTCGCGATCGCGGCCGCCGGCGTTGCGCTCGCCAATACGCCCGTCGAGGGCGACGCCATCAGGCAGCTCGTCTCCGGCAAGCGGATCTATCTCGCCGCGCCCGCGGGCGGCGAGTTTCCGCTGTTCTATCGGCCGGACGGTCAGGTCGACGGGTCAGGCGAGGCCGTCGGTCTCGGCCGATTCCTCAAGCCCAACGACAAGGGGCGCTGGTGGGTGAACGGCAAGAATCTCTGCCAGAAGTGGGACACGTGGTACGACGGCAAGACGATCTGCTTCACCTTGACCGATCTTGGCGGCAACAAGGTGAAATGGGTCCAGGACAACGGAGACACCGGCATCGCCCGGATCGGCAACTGAGCCGTTCAGCGCCGTTTTTGGGCCGAAATGGCCTGATTCCGGCGCGATATGGCGAAGTCCGCCTCGGCGGTGCTGTTTCGTTGCGCGAAAGTCACGGCGCCGGGCAAAATCCCGGCAGTCCACCGGCTCCTTGACACCCGCCGCATTTCCGACACCTTTGTGACCGCTCAACGGCAGTATGGAGTCCGTCAAGCGCAGGGCCGCGCCGGCCGCTCGCTTAACGACTCCTTAACGGAAATGCCTGAAAACTTCGGTTTCGCCGCAGCCGCGGCCTGACCGAAACGATGTTTTTCGGCGAATGGCGGAACGATGGAATGATGCGCGGCGAAAGCTCTTCGGCCCCGAACGTTTCCAGCGATATCCGGGACTCGTCGAACGATTCGAGCCAGGGCGAGTTCGCCGGCCGCGCCGCAAAGCTGGGCTGCGTCGTCCTCGCCGGCCTGTTCCTCGCCAATTGCGCCAACGACAAGGTCGCCCGCAGCGGCGGCAAGTCCAAGGAGATCGGCGCCTTCTCGCATCCGAAATACGGAACCCCCAGCCCGCGCGTCGTCGCCGAAGGCGAGGAAGTGCCCAAGGGCGGCGGCCGCCAGCTGATCGGCAAGAGCTATTCGGTCGCCGGAAAGCGCTACACGCCTTATGTAAAGCCGATCGGCTACACCGCGATCGGAACAGCCTCCTGGTATGGCGAAGCGTTCCATGGCCGCCGCACGGCCAATGGCGAGATCTATGATCGCAATGGCATCAGCGCCGCGCATCCGACGATGCCGCTGCCGGCCTATGCCCGCGTCACCAACATGCTCAACCAGCGCTCGATCATCGTGCGGGTCAATGATCGCGGTCCCTATTATGGCGGCCGCGTGATGGACGTGTCGCAGCGCACGGCCGACGCGCTCGCCTTCCGCCATCTCGGCACGGCCCGGATCAAGGTCGAATATCTCGGCCAGGCCTCGCTTGGCGGATCGGACGACAATCTCCTGCTGGCGACGCTGCGCACGGACGGCCAGCCGGCCGCCATTCCCGGCACCAGCGCCCGAACCATGGTGGCGAGCTCGATCGATGTCGCGCCGGCACGCTCGCAGACCGCCGATCTCGACGACGCTTCCGCCGAACGCCAGCAGCCGGTCGTCCAGGCCTACGCGCCTGTCCGCACGGCTGCGTCCGCGGCGCCTGTCGCCGCGACGCTCGTCTCCACAGCGCCGCCCGGCGGCACTCCGGTGCGCGCCGCGCCGCTGCCGCCGAGCCGCCCGTTCGATCTCGACACCATCGCCAACGCCGGCACGCCGGTTCTGGTTCCCGCCACGCTGCGCAGCATGCCGCCGCCGGCCCGCACCACGGTCGCGAGCCTCTTCGCGGCTCCCGAACGGACGCCTGCCGAGCGTTTCACGAAGTCGCACCCGCTGGTCCGCGATCTCGCGCCGCAGACCCTGCAGCCGCTGTCGCGGAATTGAAGCGCGCGAGGCTTGACCGGCCTCGCTTGTCTCTGCTTCTGATCGCGACATGAGTTCGCGTCCCGATCCTGGAAAGAGCGTCTTCGGGCCGAGCTGTCCGGCGCTTCTGCTGTCCGTCGTCCTGGCGTTGCTTGCCTCGTGCTTCGCCACGCCAGCCGCCTTCGCGCAGAGCTTCCAGTCCTCGGCCCCGCACGCCGTGCTGATGGACGCCGCCAGCGGCGCGATCCTCTACGAGAAGGCCGCCGACGAACTGATGGCGCCGGCCAGCCTCGCCAAGATCGCGACCGCGCTCGTCGCCTTCGAGGAGATCGCGCAGGGGCGCATGACGCTCGACACCGAGATCGGCATCTCCGAGAACGCCTGGCGCAAGGGCGGCGGCGTCTCCGGCGGCTCGACCATGTTCGCGCAGCTCAACAGCCGCGTGAAACTCTCCGACATCCTGCAGGGCATCATCGTCCAGTCCGGCAACGACGCCTCGATCGCGCTCGCCGAAGCCGTCGCCGGCGACGAGGCGAGCTTCGCCCGGCTGATGACGGAGCGGGTGAGGGCGATCGGCCTAACGAAATCGGTCTTCCGCAACGCGACCGGCATGGGCGACCCGCAGCAGAAGGTCACGGCCCGCGAGCTGGCGCGGCTCTCCGACCACATCATCAGGACCTATCCGGACCTCTACAAGATCTTCGGCCAGCGCGAGTTCACCTGGAACAGGATCAGGCAGCAGAACCGCAATCCGCTGCTGACCATGGAGATCGGCGCCGACGGCCTCAAGACCGGCAATATCGACGAGTCCGGCTTCGGTCTGGTCGGCTCGGCGGTTCAGAACGGCCAGCGTCTGATCGTGGTGGTCAACGGCCTCAAGACGGCGCGCGACCGGGCGCAGGAAGCCCGCAAGCTGCTCGAATGGGGCTTTCGCGCTTTCGAGGCGCGCCGCATCTTCGGCGAGGGCGATATCGTCGGCGAGGCCAGCGTCTTCGGCGGCGAAAAGGGCCGGGTGGGCCTGCGCGCGAAGGGGCCGGTCAGCCTGCTGCTGCCGCGCGGCGGCGGCGAGCGGATCAGCGCCAGCATCGTCTATCGCGGCCCTCTTCCGGCGCCGGTGCGGGAGGGGGCCGAGATCGGCCGCCTCCTCGTCACCCGCGGCGACGTCAAGACGCTGGAGATCCCGCTCTATGCCGCCGAGGCGGTCCAGCCCGGTTCGCTGCGGCAGCGCGCGCTCGACGCCCTGCTGGAGATATCGACCGGATGGGTGCGCAAGGCGCTGGGGCGAAGCTGGGCGACGTGACGCCCGGGCGCTTCATTACGCTGGAAGGCGGCGAGGGCGCCGGCAAGTCGACGCTGGCGAAAGCGCTGGCCGAACGGCTGCGGGCGCGCGGGCTCAAGGTCGACCTGACCCGCGAGCCCGGCGGCTCGCCAAAGGCCGAGGCGATCCGCGAGACGATCCTGTCCGGTCAGGTCAAGCCGCATGGGTCCTTCGTCGAGGCGCTGATGTTCGCCGCCGCCCGCATCGACCATATCGACCGCCGCATCCGGCCGGCGCTGATGCGCGGCGACTGGGTGATCTGCGACCGTTTCATCGATTCGACGCGGGTGTATCAGGGCGCGCTCGGCAAGATCGAGCCCGGTCTCCTCGACGAACTGGAGCGCGTGACGATCGACGGACTCGTGCCGGATCTGACGCTGATCCTCGATCTCGACCCCGCCGCCGGGCTGGCGCGCGCCGCCAGGCGCCGCCGGCCGGGCGAAGTCACCGACCGCTTCGAGAGCGAGGCGATCGACTTCCATGCCCGGCTACGGCAGGCCTATCTCGCCATCGCCGGGGCGGAGCCGGAGCGCTGCGTCGTGCTCGACGCCGCCCTGCCGCCCGACGCGCTGGCGCAGGCGGCGTGGGAGGCGCTATCACGGCGGCTGCCGATTCCCGAAACACCTGACCAGATCGACGCCTGATGCTCCAGACGAGCGACGAACCCGACCGCCTGCCGAGCGCGCCGCATCCGCGCGAGACGCTGGCGCTGATCGGCCGCCAGGCTCAGGAAGACGCCTTCCTTGGCGCGCTGCGCTCGGGCCGGATGCATCATGGCTGGCTGCTCGGCGGCCCGGAAGGCGTCGGCAAGGCGAGCTTCGCCTATCGCGCCGCCCGCTTCATGCTGGCGGCCGGCGATCCGGTCGCGCGGGCGCGGGCCGCGCAGGACCTCGCCATGCCGGAGCAGGATCCGGCCACCCGCCGGGTGATGGCGCAGTCCCATCCGGACCTGCATGTGCTGCGGCGCTCGCCGAAGCAGGACGGCAAGGGTTTTACCAGCAACATCCCGGTGCCGGCGGTGCGCCGCGTGCTCGACCGCTTCGGCTCCAGCGCGGCCGAGGGCGGCTGGCGGGTCTGCATCGTCGATTGCGTCGAGGATATGGACCGGCCCTCGGCCAACGCCTTCCTGAAGCTGCTGGAGGAGCCGCCGCCGCGCGCGCTGTTCCTGATCGTGTCGCATGCGCCCGGCCGCCTGCTGCCGACGATCCGCTCGCGCTGCCGGCTGCTCGGCTTTTCGACGCTGAACGAGGACGCCGTCGCGCAGGCCGGCCTCACCGCGCTGGAGCGAATGGGCGGGCCGTTCGACGCCTCGGCGCTGGCGCGGGCCGCGAGACTGTCGGAGGGTTCGGTCCGGCGCGCGCTGACCTATGTCGCGCCCGAGACGCTGGCGCTGGTCGAGGCGGTGCGCGCCAGGCTCGACGCGCTGCCCGGGCTCGACATGGCGGGTCTCCTGGCGCTGGCCGAGGACGTCGCCGGCAAGGCGGGCGAGGGCGGCTTCGCGATCATGATCGAGACCGTGCAGGCCTGGCTCGGCGCCCATGTCCAAGCGCATGCGGGTGCGGGCGCCGGCCGCCTTGCACCGCTGGCGGAGGTATGGGACAAGCTCTCGCGCGCGGCCCGCGAGGTCGAGACCTATAATCTCGACCGCCGCCCGCTCGTGCTGACGATGTTTCATGATCTGTCGGATGCGGTCGCCCGCTCGCGCGCAGCGTGAAGCGCAAGCCTCCGGACAGACCATGGCCACGGCCCCGAAATTCTATCTGACGACCGCGATCCACTATACCAACGGGCCGCCGCATATCGGCCACGCCTATGAGATGGTGACATCGGACGCGATCGCGCGCTTCAAGCGGCTCGACGGCTACGACGTCTTCGCCATGACCGGCACCGACGAGCACGGCCAGAAGGTGCAGCGCACCGCCGCCGCGGCCGGACTGACGCCGAAGGACTTCGTCGACGGCATCGCCAGGCGCTTCGAGGAGATGGAGCGGCGGCTGAACTGCTCCTTCGACCGCTTCATCCGCACCACCGACGCCGACCATCTGCCCTCGACGCAGGAACTCTGGCGGCGGATGGAGGCCAATGGCGACATCTACCTCGCCAAGTATTCCGGCTGGTACTCGGTCCGGGACGAGGCCTTCTATGGCGAGGAGGAGACGAAGCTGCTGCCCGACGGCACGCGGCTCGGCGGGCAGGGCACGCCGGTCGAATGGGTCGAGGAGGAAAGCTATTTCTTCAGGCTGGGGTCCTATCAGGACAAGCTGCTGAAGCTCTATGCCGACGTGCCCGACTTCGTCTCGCCGGAGACGCGGAAGAACGAGATCGTCTCCTTCGTCAAGGGCGGGCTTGAAGACCTGTCGATCAGCCGGACCACCTTCGACTGGGGCCTGCCCGTTCCGGGCGACCCGAAGCATGTGATGTATGTCTGGGTCGATGCGCTGAACAACTACGTCACCGGCACGGGCTTCCCCGATCCGGCGGACCCGCGTGCGCATTACTGGCCGGCCGATGTCCATGTCATCGGCAAGGACATCGTGCGCTTCCACGCCGTCTACTGGCCGGCGATGCTGATGTCGGCCGGGCTGCCGCTGCCCAGGCGCGTCTTCGGCCATGGCTTCCTGCTCTCCAGGGGCGAGAAGATGTCGAAGTCGCTCGGCAACGTCGTCGATCCCTTCGATCTGGCCGAGGTCTACGGCGTCGACCAACTGCGCTATTTCTTCCTGCGCGAGGTCTCGTTCGGGCAGGACGGCAACTACAGCCACGAGGCGATCGTCGGGCGTATCAACGCCGACCTCGCCAACGACCTCGGCAATCTGGCGCAGCGCTCGCTCTCAATGATCGCCAGGAACTGCGAGGGCAGGACGCCGCCCCGCGGGACGCTGACCGATGCGGACTCGGCCATGCTGGCGCAGGCCGACGGCGCGCTGGCCAAGGCGCGCGCCGCCATGGGCGATTTCGCGCTGCATGTGCTGCTGGCCGATCTCTGGGCCGTCATCGCCGAGGCGAACCGCTATTTCGCCGCCAACGAGCCCTGGCGGCTGACCAAGACCGATCCGGCGCGACGCGACACCGTGCTCTACGTCACCGCCGAGGTGCTGCGGCAGGTCGCGATCCTGGTCCAGCCGGTGATGCCAGAGGCCATGGCCAAGCTGCTCGATCTGCTCGGCGTTCCGGCCGACGCGCGCAGCTTCGCCGCGCTGGGCGAGGGTGGTCGCCTGCTCTCCGGCACGGTCCTGCCGCCTCCAAGCGGCGTCTTCCCGCGCTTCGTCGAGCCCGAACCCCGACCCGAGGCCAAGGCCCGATGCTGATCGACAGCCATTGCCATCTCGACTTCCCGGACTTCGCCGCGGAGTTGCCGGCCTATGTCGCGCGCGCCGAGGCCGCCGGCGTCGGCCGGATGGTGACGATCTCGACCCGCGTGGCGCGCTTCGAGAGCTATGCCGGCCTGGCCGAGCGCTTTCCCGCCGTCTGGTGCAGCGTCGGCACGCATCCGCATCAGGCGCATGAGGAGCTTGACGTGACAGTCGAGCAACTCGTTGCGCTGTCGGCGCATCCGCGCTGCGTCGCGATCGGCGAGGCGGGTCTCGACTACCATTACGACAAGAGTCCGCGCGCGGCGCAGGCCCGAGGCTTGCGCACCCATATCGCGGCCGCCCGGGTCACGCAGTTGCCGCTCGTGATCCATTCGCGCCAGGCCGATGACGACATGATCGCGATCCTGCGCGAGGAGAGCGCCAGGGGCGCGTTCCCGGCGATCCTGCACTGCTTCACCGCAGGCGAAGCGCTGGCGCTGGCCGGCGTCGATCTCGGCTTCTACGTCTCGTTCTCCGGCATCCTGACCTTTAAGACTTCCGACGAGCTGCGCCGGATCGCGCGGCTCGTGCCGCGGGACCGGCTGCTGGTCGAGACGGATGCGCCCTATCTCGCGCCCACGCCGTTCCGGGGCAGGCGCAACGAACCGGCCTATGTCGTTGAGACCGCGAAGGTTCTCGGAGAGACGCTCGGCGTCGGCTTCGACGAAATAGCCGCTCTGACCACGGCCAATGCGCGGCGCTGCTACTGGAAGATGGACAACGCCGCGCCGCTCGCGGCCGTCGCCTGAAGCGGCCGCACAGCATGGCGCTGACCGTCACCATCCTCGGCTGCGGATCGTCGGGCGGCGTACCGCGTCCGGGCTCGGGCTGGGGCGCGTGCGATCCCGCCGAGCCGAGGAACCGGCGTCGCCGCTGCTCGATCCTGGTCGAGCGAGGGGGGGCTGGGGGCACGACAAGCCTGCTGGTCGATACCTCACCCGATCTCCGCGAACAGCTTATCGGCGCCGACATCCGGCATCTCGACGCGGTGCTCTACAGCCACGACCACGCCGACCATACCCACGGCATCGACGACATGCGCGCGCTGGTGCTGCATATGCGCCGCAAGGTCCCGGTCCATGCCGACGCCCGCACCGCCGCCACGCTGATGCGGCGCTTCGGCTACGTCTTCGAGACGCCGCCGGGCTCGTTCTATCCGCCGATCCTCGAACTGCGCCCGCTCAGTGCCGGGCGGGTCCTGGCGATCGAGGGCGCCGGGGGCGAGATCGCGGCGCTGCCGTTCGCGGTCGAGCATGGGCCGGGCTATGAGTCTCTCGGCTTCCGGTTCGACGATCTGGCCTATCTGCCCGATGTCAGCCTCGCGCCGGACGCAGCCAGGGCCGCCATGGCCGGGCTCGACATGCTGATCCTCGACTGCCTGCGCGAGACGCCGCATCCGAGCCATTTCAACCTGGACCAGTCGCTCGACCTGATCGCCGAACTGAAGCCGCGCCGCGCGATCCTGACCAATCTCCATAGCGATCTCGATTATGCGAGCCTTCTCAGTCGACTGCCGGAAAATGTTGACCTGGCGTATGATGGGATGGTCGTCGCGGCGTGATCTCCGGCCGTCGGGACGCCGGTTCAGGGCATCGGATTCAGTTCCATAATATGTCTTATGCGAATCACGGATATGATTGCGCGGGAGGTCGTACGAGATACCGGCCCTCGGGCCATCTCCTTCCTCATCGCGGCAGCCGAGGCTGGATTGTCGGTCACTCCGTTGCCGCCTCTCCCCGCCGCCGATAAGCGAAGTAGCGCTCCGCCTGCACGCCGTCGGGCAAGCCGACCGCGATCAACGCCGGATGCTCCAGCGCCGCTCCCGCGATCACCAGCGCATCGTCGGCCGCCAGCGCCGCGACATGGCCCGGCAGCCAGGCGAGCTCGACGCGGTCGCGTTCCGGCACGCCGGTCGTCGCGTCGACATGGATCAGCACGGCGTGCCGGCCATGGCGCGCCGCGAATGCCGGCAGCGTCTCCTGCATGTCGCCGAGCACCAGCATCTCGTGCGGCGGCATCGAGCGCGGGTTGGCGCTCAGCTTGCGCTCGAAGACGTGGATCGCCCGGTCCGGAACGATCTCGCGCAAATGGTCGTAGGTCCGGCCATTGCCGAGGCCGAGCTCCAGGACAAGGCCCGGCCGGTCGGATACCTGCTCGGCGGCCCAGTTCAGGATCAAGCGCTGCGCCTGAAGTCGCCTGATGAAGCTGTCGAGACGGCTCATGAGCGCAGTGATCGAAGGCCCTCACGCATAAGTCAAATGATGCGTCGCAAGTCGATGGCCGACCCGGCTTGCCATCGGCCTTTCGGAATGCCCTACTCACAGGATGCGGGCCGGGATCGGCCTGTCCTGATCGAAGGGCCGCCAAGAGCCTGTTCGAACGCTCTCCGGGAGGACTTCAATCCATGACCACGTCACGCCGTCTCGTGCTTCTCGCCGCCGCCAGCGGGCTTGCGCTCGCGGCCGGCGCGCCGGCCTTCGCCCAGGCCTGGCCGCAGCGGAACATCAACTTCATCGTGCCGTTTCCGGCCGGCGGCGGCACCGACGCCTTCGCGCGGCCGCTTGCGGCGCAGCTCGAACAGCAGCTCGGCCAGCGCATCATCATCGACAACCGCGGCGGCGCGGGCGGCACGGTCGGGGCCTCGGCGGCGTCGAAAGCCACGCCCGACGGCTACACCTTCCTCGTCGGCGCGGCCCATCACACCATCGCGCCGGCGCTCTATCCGAAGCTCGACTACAACCTCCAGACCGATTTCATCCCGATCGCCGTGATCGCCCAGCCGCCGCAGGTCATCGTCGTTCATCCCGGCAAGGTTCAGGCCAAGACGCTGGCCGAGCTGATCGCCTTCGCCAAGGCCAATCCCGACAAGCTGAACTACGCCTCGGCCGGCAACGGCACGACGCATCATCTCGCCGGCGAGCTGTTCAAGCTCGCCGCTGGCGTCAGCCTGACCCATGTGCCCTATCGCGGCGCCGGTCCGGCGATGCAGGACCTCGTCGCCGGCCAGGTCGACGTGATGTTCGACGGGCTCGGCTCGTCGGCGCCGCAGATCCAGAGCGGCGCGCTGCGCGGCCTGGCGGTGGCGGCTCCCGCCCGCTCGCCCGCGATCCCCGACGTGCCGACCGCCAAGGAAGCGGGGCTCGAGGGCTACGAGGTCGCGACCTGGTATGCGCTCTGGGCGCCGAAGGGGACGCCGGCCGAGGTGGTGACGAAGATGCGGGCCGAGGTCGCCAAGGCGCTGCAGGCCAAGATGATCTCCGACGCCTGGGCCAAGAACGGCTCGCCGATCCCGACGCTCGCCGGCGACGAGTTCGGCAAGTTCGTCGGCGCCGAGATCGCGCGCTGGGGCAAGGTCGTCGCCGACGCCAAGGTCAAGCTCGACTGAGATAGCCGACGCCACCAGCCTCCTTTACGTCTCGTCCTCGCCCGCGCCGTCGATCACGGCGCGGGCGATCGTCATTGGGAAGCCGGCCCGCGCCAAGGCGGCGAGTTGCTTCTGGCGCGACGCCATTCGATCTCCCCTCGCCCAAGGACCGAGCCGCTTACGCTTCCCCGCGATCCGGGCGGCGGCGAGTTCGTCCTCGGCCTCCACGGCGCTGGCCTGCGTCGCAAGTTCGCGTCCCACGCCCGTGGCGGAGAGTTTCGCCGCGACCATGCGCGACGACTGCCCGCGCCGGCGCAAGGTAGCGGCCCGCCCCTCGGCGAAGCGCCTGTCGTCGACGAGCCCGGACGACACGCAGCTCGCTACGACCTCGTCGAGCATGGCGTCGAATGCGCCCGGATCGTCGCCATGATGCCGGCAGCTCAGCGCGACCTTGCGCGCCAGAACGCGGCGCAGTTGCGCGGCCGGCGCGGCGTAGCTTTCGAGATAGTGCTTGGCGGCGCGGCGCAGATAGTCTGGCGTGATCTTGCACGGGGGCCGACGCTCGGTCCTGTCGCGGCGCGGCGGCGGAGCGCCCTCCTCCGCCACTAGTCGTCTCCCGGCTTGGCGCGAGCGGCCTTGATCGAGGCGCGCTTGTCCTTGGAGACGAGCCGCCTCTCCTTCGAGGCCTTGGTCGGCTTGGTCGGCCGGCGCGTCAGCGGCTTCACCGCGGCCTCGCGGATCAGCTCCAGCAGGCGCTCCAGCGCCTCCTCGCGGTTGCGCTTCTGGCTGCGCCGCGCCTGCGCCACGATGACGACGACGCCGTCCTGCGTCAGCCGGCTGCCGGCGAGCTTCATCAGCCGGATCGCGACGTCGTTGGGCAAAGAGGGCGAGCGCCTGATGTCGAATCTGAGCTGGACCGCGCTCGAGACCTTGTTGACGTTCTGCCCGCCCGGCCCCGAGGCGCGCACGAAGCTCTCCTCGATCTCGCTTTCGTCGATGGCGATGGACGGGGTGACCTGAATCATGGGAGCAGGCTAGCTCACCTTAAGGAGTTTTGCAGCGTGGAGCCTTCTCGCGACATCGGCCGCCTGATCGAGATCATGGCGGCGCTGCGCACGCCCGGGAGCGGCTGCCCCTGGGATCTGGAGCAGGACTTCGCCTCGATCGCGCCCTACACGATCGAGGAGGCCCATGAGGTCGCGGACGCGATCGCGCGCGGCGACAAGGTCGATCTCAGGGACGAGCTCGGCGACCTGCTGCTGCAGGTGGTCTATCACGCGCGGATGGCGCAGGAGGAAGGCTCATTCGCCTTTCCCGACGTGGTCGAGGCGATCACGAGGAAGCTGATCCGCCGACACCCGCATGTCTTCGGCGACACGCGCAATCTCTCGCCGGCCGAGGTCAAGGCGCTCTGGCACGGCATCAAGGCGCAGGAGAAGGCCGAGAAGGCGGCGGCGCGCCATGCCGCCGGTTTGCCGGAGACAATCGAGGACAAGGGCGTGCTCGCCGGCGTGCCGCGGAACTTGCCCGCACTGACCCGCGCCTGGAAGCTGCAGGCCAGGGCGTCGACCGTCGGCTTCGACTGGAACGACACGACGCTGGTGCTGGCCAAGGTCCGCGAGGAGACCGCCGAGATCGAGGAGGCGCTGGCGTCGGGCGACACGGCCCAGGTGAAGGAGGAGATCGGCGACCTGCTCTTCGTGCTGGCCAACCTCGCCCGCCACGTCGATGCCGAGCCCGAGGGCTGCCTGCAGGCCGCCAACGCCAAGTTCGAGCGCCGTTTCAGGGGCATCGAGCAGGCGCTGGAGGCGCAGGGCCGGTCGGTGAAGGAGGCGAGCCTCGACGAGATGGAGACGCTCTGGCAGGCGGTGAAGGCTGCCGAGAAGACCGCCTAGATCCGCTCTGCCTCCGGGAACCTCGCCCCAAACGCCCCTTCCCGCTCCGGCGGCAGCCGCACGGTCAGGCCGAGCGCGCCGTCGTCGCCGTCCGCACGCTCCAGCACTTCGCCATTGGCGTGGAGCCAGGCGAGCGACTTGCCGTCGCCCGGCGCGAGCCGCAGGCGGTAGACCGGGCGGCTCCTGGCGATGCGGCTCTCGATCGCGTCGCAGAGCGCCGGAACGCCCTCCCCGGTCAGCGCCGAGACCAGCACCGGTCGCGACGCCTCGGGCTTCAACGCCGCCAACCCGTATTGCCGTTCGCGCTCCCCGGGCGCGAGCAGGTCGGACTTGTTCCAGACCTCGAGCACGCGCTGGCCGTCGTCGGGGTCGATGCCGAGATCGCGCAAAATGCCCTGCACGTCGGCGGCCTGGGCCTGCGTGTCGTCATGGGCGACGTCGCGGACATGCAGCAGCACGTCGGCCTCGATCGCGTCCTCCAGCGTGGCGCGGAAGGCAGCCACCAGTTGCGTCGGCAGGTCCGAGATGAACCCGACCGTATCCGAGAGCATGATGCGCGCGCCATGCGGCAGCTTGATCGCGCGGGCGGTCGGGTCGAGCGTGGCGAAGAGCATGTCCTGCGCCAGCACCTCGGCCGAGGTCAGGCGGTTGAACAGCGTCGACTTGCCGGCATTGGTGTAGCCGACCAGCGCGACGACCGGATAGGGCACGCGCTTGCGGCTGGCGCGATGCAGCGAGCGGGTGCGCTTCACCGCTTCCAGATCGCGCTCGATCCTGGTCATGCGCTCCTGGATGATGCGCCGGTCGGCCTCGATCTGGGTCTCGCCGGGACCGCCGAGGAAGCCGAAGCCGCCGCGCTGGCGTTCCAGATGGGTCCAGGACCGGACCAGCCGGCTCTTCTGGTAGTTCAGATGCGCGAGCTCCACCTGCAGCGCGCCCTCGCGGGTGCGCGCCCGGCGGCCGAAGATCTCGAGGATCAGCCCGGTGCGGTCGATGACCTTGCAGCCGAAGGCCTTTTCGAGATTGCGCTGCTGCACCGGCGAGAGCGCGCAGTCCATCACGACGAGGCCGATCTCCTCGATCCGGATGCGTTCGGCCAGTTCCTCGACCTTGCCCTTGCCGAGATAGGTCGCGGGCCGCAGCGCGCCGAGCAGAACCTGGATCGGCTCGATCACGGTCAGGTCGATCGCGGCGGCGAGGCCCACCGCCTCGTCGAGCCTCGCCGCGAAGGAGCGCTGGTTGGCCGCGGAGGCCGCGCCGCGCTGGACATAGGGGCCGACGACATAGGCGCGGGTCCTCGCCGCGATGTCGCGTTCGATCTCGTCGAGAGGCTTGGCGACGGGCGGCGTCTCGGACGGTCCGCCGCGTCCGGCCCTGGCCATCAGGACTGCCTGACCATCAGGACTTGTCCGTGTCCTCCGGCTCGAACAACTGCACCGGATGTCCGGGCATGATGGTCGAGATGGCGTGCTTGTAGACGAGCTGGGAATGCCCGTCGCGACGCAGGAGAACGCAGAAATTGTCGAACCAGGTGACGACGCCCTGCAGCTTGACGCCGTTGACGAGAAATATCGTCAGCGGGATCTTCTGCTTGCGAACGTGGTTGAGGAAGGTGTCTTGAAGGTTTTGTGCCCGCTCGGCGGCCATGGTCAGCACCTGTTGTTGGGATCGCTCATCGGGTTCAATCCCGCGATCCATTTCGTTCCGTTCGCGGGCCCGAAGTCAGCGCCGGCCCGCATCGGAACACCGATGATCCATTAGATCGTCGAGTTTCGTCACAAAGCAAGGGTCGCGCCGTCTGCATTTGACGCATCGATCCTGCGTATTGCGCAGATGGGCATGCAAGCAGCGCCGGGCGACGGGTCAGCCGACGCCGAGCGACTTGAGTTTGCGGTGAAGCGCCGAGCGCTCCATGCCGATGAACTCCGCCGTGCGCGAGATATTGCCGGAAAAACGCGCGATCTGCGCGATCAGATACTCCCGCTCGAAGATCTCGCGGGCGTCGCGCAGGGGCAGGCTCATCAGCCGCTCGCCGCCGGAGCCGGACGGCGTCGTCGGCACCATGGCGCCGACCTCGGCCGGCAGCATCTCGATCGTGATGTCGGCGGTCGGGTCGCCCTTGGTCAGGATCATCAGCCGCTCGACGTTGTTCCTGAGCTCGCGGACGTTGCCCGGCCATTGATGCGACTGCAGCACGGCCATGGCGTCGGAGCCGATGCGCCGCTGCGGCAGCCCGGTCGCGACCGAGATCTGCTCCATGAAGAAGTCGATCAGCTCCGGCACGTCCTCGCGCCGCTCGGACAGCGCCGGCACCCGAACGGGCACGACGCTGAGGCGGTGATAGAGATCCTCGCGGAAATGGCCCTCGCCGATCAGCTTGGCGAGGTCGCGCGCGCTCGACGAAATGATCCGGACGTCGACATGGACGCGGGTCGTGCCGCCGACGCGCTGGAAGTTCTGGTCGACCAGCACGCGCAGGATGCGATTTTGCGTCTCGCGCGGCATGTCGCCGATCTCGTCGATGTAGAGCGAGCCGCCATGGGCCTCCTCCAGCGCGCCGACGCGGCGCGAGCGCCCCTCGCCCGCCTCGACGCCGAACAGTTCCTCCTCCATCGTCTCGGGCGTGATCGTCGCGGCGTTGATCACGACGAAAGGCGCCGAGGCGCGGCTCGAGGCCTCGTGCAGCGTGCGCGCGGTCAGTTCCTTGCCGCAGCCCGGCTCGCCGGTGATCAGCACGCGCGCATTGGTCGGCGCGACCCGCTCGATCGTCTGGCGCAGCTGGTTGACCACGGTCGAGCGGCCGACGATGCGGCTCGCCTGGACCGAGCGCGTCTTGAGCTCGCGGACCTCGCGCCTGAGCCGCGAGGCTTCCAGCGCGCGCTCGGCGACCAGCACCAGCCGGTCGGCCTTGAACGGCTTCTCGATGAAGTCGTAGGCGCCGCTCTTGATGGCGGAGACGGCGGTCTCGATGTTGCCGTGGCCGGAGATCATCACGACGGCGAGGTCGGGGTGGCTCTCCTTGACCAGTTCGAGCACCTGCAGCCCGTCGAGCCTGCTGCCCTGCAGCCAGATGTCGAGGAAGACGAGGTTGGGCCGGCGCGCCGCGATCGCCGCCAGGGCCTCGTCGGCGGAGCCGGCCTTGCGCGTGCGGTAGCCTTCGTCCTCGAGCAGGCCGGCGACGAGTTCGCGGATATCGGCCTCGTCGTCGACGACCAGAATGTCAGCGCTCATGCGAGTATCCCGTTGTCATGGTGTTGTTGGCTCGGGGCAGCGCGGTCGCGCCCGGCGGGCTTCTGGTCTTTCGGCTCCTTCCTGGGTCCATTCTCCGGGAACCAGAGCCTGATGCGCGCCCCGCGTTTGCCCTCGGCGGCGTCGGGCCTGTCGAGCAGTTCGATGCCGCCGCCATGGTCCTCGAGGATCTTGCCGACGATGGCGAGGCCGAGCCCCGTGCCGCCCTCGCGGGTGGTGATATAGGGCTCGAGCAGCTTCTGACGCTGATCGGCGGGCAGACCCTTGCCGTTGTCGATGACGTCGATGACGATCCGCCCGTCCTCCTGCCGCTCGAAGGCGACGTCGATCCGGCCCGCGCCGCGTTCCTCGACCGGCACCGCCTCGATCGCCTCGGTCGCGTTCTTGATCACGTTGGTCAGCGCCTGCGAGATCAGCCGCCGGTCGAACTGCGCCGGCACCGGCGTCTCCGGCAGGGTGTCGGCGATGGTCAGCTCCGGATTGCCGACCCGCATCAGGAAGACGATCTGGCGCACGGTCTCGACGATGTCCTCGCGCGCCAGCGAGGGCTTGGGCATGCGCGCGAAGGACGAGAACTCGTCGACCATGCGGCGGATGTCCTCGACCTGGCGGACGATCGTGTCGGTGCACTGGTCGAAAACGTCCTTGCCGTCGGTAATGACCTTGCCGAACCGGCGCTTGATGCGCTCGGCCGAGAGCTGGATCGGCGTCAGCGGGTTCTTGATTTCATGGGCGATGCGGCGCGCCACGTCGGCCCAGGCGGCGGTGCGCTGCGCCGAGACGAGGTCGGTGATGTCGTCGAGCGTCACGACGAGGCCGGCGCCCGCCCCCTCGCCTTCGCGGACGGCGCGGACATTGACCATCCGGTCGCGCCCGCCGCGCGTGATCGCGACCTGGCCGGAGACCAGCCGCTGGCGCCCGAGCAGGGCATCGGCGACGCAGGCCGCGATCTCGGGCGCGGCGCGCGCGATCGGCTCGCCGAGCAGCCGCCCGCCGCCGCCCAGCAGGCTCTCGGCCGAGCGGTTGACGATGGTGATGTGGCCGTCGCCATCGAGGCCGAGCACGCCCGACGAGACGCCCGACAGCACGGTTTCGGTGAAGCGCCGCCGGCGGTCGATGACGTCGCTGGCGGTGATCAGCCCGTCGCGCTGGCGGCGCAGCTCCGCCGTCATCTTGTTGAAGGTCTCGCCGAGATGGGCGAGATCGCCTTCCGAGCGGCGGATCGGCACCTGGACATAGAAATTGCCGCTCGACACCTGGTCGGTGGCGTGGATCATCCGCCGGATCGGCGCGACCAGCCGGTTGGCGAAACTCAGGCCCAGCCAGATCGCCGAGAGCAGCAGGATGACGGCGATCAGCGCATACATCGAGGCGAAGGCGATCTGCACGCCCTTCCGGCGCGCGTCCAGCGCCAGATATTCGACCGCCGCGCCGCGCGCCACCGTCGGGAACTCGACCGCCAGCGGATCGACCTCGCGCGCGATGTGCAGGAAGCCGTTCTCATAGGCCGGCAGCCTGACGAGCGCGCCGAAGACGCGGCCCTCGCGCGGCACGATGCAGATCGGCTCGGGCGCGGCCCTGGCGTCGTCGAACGCCGCTTGGTCGGGCTTGGCCGCATCGCGCAGCACGTCGATATTGGCGCGCGCGACGACGATATCGGGCGGCTGCATGAGGGCCGCGACCGGAGTGCCCAAGGCGGTGGCGCGCGCCGTCAGGAAACTGTCGAACCATCGGCGGTCGACGTCGAATGCCGGCTTGGCGCGGGTCAGATCGTCGGCGAGGATGCGGATCTCGCGGCCGAGACCGCTGCACTGGCTGGCGGTATAGGCGTCGGCGACGTCGACGGATTTGGCGATCGCGTCGCGCATCCGGTCGGAGAACCACGGCGCCAGCCCACGCTCGATCGTGACGGTGGCGATGACCGCGACCAGCACCGCCGGCAGGGCCGCGACGATGCTGAACAGGCTGACGATGCGCACATGCAGGCCGGCCGCCGCCGCGCCCGCCCGGCGCGCCCGGATCAACACCGCGGCCTCGAAGGCGACGGTGATCAGCAGCAGCAGGATCAGCAGGCCGTTGAGGATGAAGACGCCGACCACGACCTCGTGGACCGGCACGATGGGCGTGACGCCGGACAACACCAGGAAGGTGACCAGCGCCGAGATGAGCGCGAACGCGACGACGACGGCGCCGAGCCAGCCCGAAACGCGCCGCGGCGGGTCTTCGGCCCGCGGCATGATCCTGATGTCGGTATTGGAAGCGGACACGGCGGTTCGACAACTCCGGTGGGGTCTGCCAGGCGATGGCCGGGACCCGGCGCACCGCACTGATGCGCCGCCGCAACGGTGTTGTCAAAATATGACATGGGAAAGGCAGCGGCCCGCGCGCCGCCTCGCTCGTCAGCGCGGCGAGCGCACCACCTGCATGTCGAGCTCGCGAATTTTCTTGCGCAGGGTGTTCCGGTTGAGGCCGAGAAGCTCGGCGGCGCGGATCTGGTTGCCGCGCGTCGCCGCGAGCGCGGCCGCGATCAGCGGCGGCTCGACCTCGCGCAGGATGCGGTGATAGAGGCCGGGCGGCGGGATATTGTCGCCGAAGCCGCCGAAATACTGGTTGAGATGGCGCTCGACCGAGCCCGACAGCGTCTCGGCCCGCTCCTGAGCCGGCCCGCCGGAAAAACTGCTCGACGATGTCGCCGGCTGCAGCTCCGCGTCGACGATCGGCGCGGTGATGGTTTCCTGGGGATAGAGCGCCGCCAGCCTGCGGACCAGGTTCTCCAGCTCGCGGACGTTGCCGGGCCAGCGATAGCGCCGCAGCACGTCCATCGCTTCCGAATCGATCTGCTTGCGCGGCAGGCCCTCCTTCTCGACCAGCGCGAAGAAGTGGCGCACCAGATCGGGAATGTCCTCGACGCGCTCGCGCAAGGGCGGCAGCCGGATCGGCACGACGTTCAGCCGGAAGAACAGATCCTCGCGGAACAGCCCCTGCGCGATCGAGATGCGCAGATCCTTGTTGGTCGCCGCGACGATGCGGACATTGGTCTTGATCGGCGTGCGGCCGCCTACGGTGGTGTATTCGCCCTGCTGCAGCACGCGCAGCAGCCGCGTCTGCGCCTCCATCGGCATGTCGCCGATCTCGTCGAGGAAGAGCGTGCCGCCCTCGGCCTGCTCGAAGCGGCCCGACGAGCGCGTCAGCGCGCCGGTGAAAGCGCCCTTCTCGTGGCCGAAGAGCTCGGACTCGATCAGATCCTTCGGGATCGCCGCCATGTTGATCGCGACGAACGGCCCGTTCTTGCGCTTGCCGTAGTCGTGCAGCGCGCGCGCGACCAGCTCCTTGCCGGTGCCGGACTCGCCGTTGATCATCACGGTCAGGTCGATCGGCATCAGCCGGGCGAGCGCGCGGTAGACGTCCTGCATCGCCGGCGAGCGGCCGATCAGCGGGATGTCGTCGGGCTCGGCGGGATGGGAGCGGGCGCTGTCGCCGCGCGGCCGCGACAGGGCGCGGCCGACGATCGCGACCAGCTCCTTCAGGTCGAAGGGCTTGGGCAGATATTCGTAGGCGCCGCGCTCGGAGGCCTTGATCGCGGTCATGAAGGTGTTCTGCGCGCTCATCACGATGATCGGCAGCTCGGGCCGGACGCGCTTGATGCGCGGCAGCAGGTCGAAGGCGTTGCCGTCTGGCATCACCACGTCGGTAATGATGAGGTCGCCCAGCCCCTGCGCGGCCCAGGTCCAGAGCGTCGCCGCCTGGCCGGTGGTCCGCACCTCGTAACCTGCCCTGGCGAGGGCCTGGTTGAGCACCGTGCGGATCGCGGCGTCGTCGTCGGCGACGAGAATGTTACCAGTCGGCATTCAATCTGGTCCTGTAGCCCTAAACCGTCTGCCGGACGCGCGGCTGGTGCAGCGGCAGCAGAATTCTGAAAGTCGTCCGGCGGGGGACGGATTCGCATTCGACGATCCCGCCATGGTCGCCGATCACCTTGGCGACGAGTGCAAGTCCAAGGCCACTGCCTTGCGCCTTGGTCGTCACGAACGGATCGAACAGATGCGGCAGCAGGTCGGACGGCACGCCTGCCCCGTTGTCGCGGATGCCGATCTCGAGCGGCAGGGCGATGCGGCCGGGCGAGCCGGCGAGCTGCATCCGGATGCCGGGGCGGTAGGCGGTGGTCAGGCTGATCTCGCCGTCGATCGCTTGTGTGCCAATGGCTTCGGCCGCGTTCTTCACCAGGTTCAGCAGCACCTGGACCAGCTGGTCGCGGTTGCCGGCGACCGGCGGAAGCGAGGGATCGTAGATCTCGTTGAAGCGGATGTGGCGCGCGAAGCCCGACTGGGCGAGGCGCTTCACATGGTCGAGAACGTCGTGGACATTGACCGCGTCGCGCTCGCTCGGGCGTTCGTCGCCGAAGAGCTCGACCCGCTCGACGAGCTTCACGATCCGGTCCGTCTCGTCGCAGATCAGCTGGGTCAGGACCCGGTCGCCGTCCGGCGCCGAGGCTTCGAGCAGCTGCGCCGCCCCGCGGATGCCGGAGAGCGGGTTCTTGATCTCATGGGCGAGCATGGCGCCGAGCGCCGTGATCGAGCGCGCTGCCCCGCGATGGGTCAGCTGTCTGTCCATTTTTTCAGCAATTGTCCGTTCTTGAAGCATAAGCACGACGACATCGCCCTGGCTCGGCAAGGGAGAGGCGAAAACATCGACGACACGATCCATGCCGAGGCGCGGCGAGCCGAGGTCGAGCCGGTATTCGCTGACGCTCGCGCCGCGCCGCCTGACCTCGTCGACCAGCGCCAGCACCGGCGAGCCGAAGGCGATCAGGTCGTCGATGCGCTGCCGCTTCAGGACGACGGCGCTCGCCTGGAAGAAATCCTCGGCCGCGGTATTGGCATAGAGCACGCCGTGCTCCTCGCCGACGACCAGGACCGGCATCGGCAGCACGTTGAGGGCCTGGATTTCGAGCGAGTCGACCAGGAAGCCCTCCCCACTTGCTCCGCCAGCGTCGATGAACGCCATCGCCATACGCAACATCCCTCGTTTCAGGCCGCGACGCGGCCGCGCTCACGCGTGTAAAGACCGTCGAGCGCGGCCAGAACGGCGGCCGGCTCGGCGGATGTCAGGAGGGTTCGCCGCAGCCCGGCATCGGCGGCGCGGCCGCTGGCGAGCGCCTCGTCGGCATAGGCCGCAAGGTGCTTGCGGGCATGGCGCACGCCATGGGCGACGCCCATCAGGCTCAGCAGCCCCTCGTAGTGCTCGCGCGCGATCGCATGCTTCCGCGCGATCGACAGCCGGGGCGGCGTCCGGCCGGAAAGCCCCGCCCCGATCTCGCCGGCGAGCCAGGGTCGCCCGAGCGCCGCGCGACCGACCATGACGAAATCGGCCCCCGATCGGGCGAGACAGGTTTCGGCGTCGTCGAGGTCGTGGATGTCGCCATTGGCGACGAGCGGGAACGCGCCCTGCTTCCGGACGGCGGCGATGGCGCGCCAGTCCGCCGTGCCCTTGTAGAATTGCTGCCGCGTGCGGCCGTGAACCGTGATCATTGCGGCGCCGGACGCCACAGCGCGGCGCGCGAGTTCGGGCGCGTTGCGCGAGGCGTCGTCCCAGCCCAGCCGCATCTTGACGGTCACCGGCACGGACACAGCCTTCACGGCCGCCTCGACGAGCGCGAGCGCGTGGTCGGGATCGCGCATCAGCGCCGAGCCGGCCCAGCCGCCCGTGACCTTCTTGGCCGGGCAGCCCATGTTGATGTCGACGATCGCGGCGCCGTTGGCCTCGGCCAGCTTCGCCGCTTCGCCGAGCCAGCGCGGATCGCAGCCGGCAAGCTGCACGACATGGGGATGAATGCCCTCGCCCTCGGCGCGGATGCGGTATTCCTCGCTGCCGCGCACGAATTCGTCGGACGCGACCATTTCGGAGACGACGAGGCCGGCGCCATGGCGGGCCGCGATCCGGCGCATGACGATGTCGGTCACGCCCGACATCGGCGCGAGGAACGCCCGCGACGCCAGGACATGGCGGCCGATCGAAGGCATGCCCGACGCTTCGCGCCCGGCGCTCGCTAAAGTTGCGCCTGAATTAGAGGCAATTTCCATTGTGCATATTTATTGGACATCGCTGCGCGAGCGCAAGGGGCGCGGGCTGATATTGCAGTGCGTCATCGCCGCACCCGCGCCGCACCCGTCCCGCCGGGCCAAACCGCGGGTTCATGCCGCTTGGACTTTGCGCGTCCTGCGATTATCAGCGAAGAATCTGGACGACCATGGGCGCGGCCGAACGTGACACCCGAAAACCATGCCACTGTTGCGGCCCTGCTGGTCGCCGCCGGCCGTGGCCTGCGCGCCGGGGGCGAGGTGCCGAAGCAGTACAGGCTGCTGCGCGGCCGGCCAGTTCTTGCCCATGCGCTGACGCCTTTCGCGGCGGAGCGGCGGATCGGGCGGATCGTCGTGGTGATCGCCGAGGGCGACGAGGCGCGCTATGCCCAAAGCGTCGCCGGTGAAGACGCCGCGCCACTGCATGCGCCCGTCTTCGGCGGCGAGACCCGCCAGCAGTCGGTGCGGCTCGGCCTGCGCGCACTTGCGGCAAACGGTTTCGTCGGCACCGTGCTCGTTCACGACGCCGCGCGCCCCTTCGTCTCGACCGCGCTGATCGACCGGGCGATCGGCGCCATGCATGGCGAGATCGCCGCCATTCCGGCCCTGGCCGTGACCGACACGATCAAGCGCCTCGACGGGTCCGGCCGCATCGCGGAAACTCCGCCGCGACACCGCCTCGTCCGCGTGCAGACGCCGCAGGCCTTCGATCTCGGAGCGCTGCTGGCCGCCCATGAGAGCGCCCATGCGCAAGGACTTGGCGGCTTCACCGACGACGCCGCGCTGATGGAATGGGCCGGGCATCCGGTCGCGACCTTTGCCGGGGAGGCGGGCAATTTGAAACTGACCCATCCCGAAGACTTGGCCGGGCTCGATGCGGCGGCGCTGACCGTCCGCGTCGGCACCGGCTACGACGTGCATGCCTTCGGGCCCGGCGATCATGTCTCGCTCGGCGGCGTCCGCATACCTCACGAGCGCGGCGTCGTCGCCCATTCCGATGGAGACGTCGCGCTGCATGCCCTGACCGACGCGCTGCTGGGCGCGCTGGCCGAGGGCGACATCGGCACGCATTTCCCGCCTAGCGACCCGCAATGGCGCAATGCCGCCTCCGGGCGCTTCCTCGCCTTCGCGGCCGGGCGCGTCGCCGAGCGCGGCGGCCGCATCGACCATCTCGACATCACCGTGGTCTGCGAGACGCCGCGCATCGGGCCGCATCGCGAGGCGATCCGCGCCGAGATCGCCCGCATCGCCGGGGTTGCCGTGTCGCGCGTCGCGATCAAGGCGACGACCTCGGAGCGCATGGGTTTCACCGGCCGCGGCGAGGGACTGGCGGCGCTCGCGACCGCGACGATCCGCCTGCCCGACGAGGACTGAGGCCGATGTTCGACGCCGAGATCGCCGCATGCGCCGTCGCCGTGCTGGAAGCCTGCAGGGCGCGGAACCTGACGGTCGCCACGGTCGAATCCTGCACCGGCGGTCTGGTTTCGGGCGCGCTGACCGCGATCCCGGGCTCGTCGGATGTCGTTGTCGGCGGATTGGTGACCTATTCCAACGCCGCCAAGAGCGCGCTGGCCGGCGTGCCCTCGCCGCTGGTCGCCGCGCATGGCGCCGTCAGCGAGCCGGTCGCGCGCGCCATGGCGCAGGGCGGCCGGGCGCGATTGTCGGCGAGCCTGACGGTCGCGATCACCGGCGTCGCCGGTCCGGGCGGCGGCAGCCCCGGGAAGCCGGTGGGGCTGGTGCATTTCGCCTGCGCCTCGCCGGCCGGAACGGCCCATCGCGAAGAGCGCTTCGGCCCGCTCTCGCGCGACGAGATCAGGCGGCGTTCGGTGCTGGTCGCGCTGGAGATGCTGGCCGAGGCGGCTCGGTCCGGTTGAACGTTCAGCCGCCCGTCGCCGGCAGTGGCGCCCCGCCCTCCCCATAGACCAGATCGGCCCGGCGCTCGAAGGCCTCGGAGAATTTGCGGAAGGCCTTGTCGAACATCGCGCCCATCAGCAGGCCGAGCATGCGGCTGGCGAATTCGTAGGAAATGAAGAAGCCGACCTCGCAGCCGACCTCGTGCGGCTTGAAGCTCCAGCGGTTTTCGAGATGGCGGAAGGGCCCGTCGACATATTCGACCAGAATCTTGAGATTCGCGGGATCGAGCGTCACCCGGCTGGTGAAGGTCTCGCGGATCGCCTTGTAGCCGACGCTCATATCGGCCATCAGCACCTCGCCGCCGCCCTCGCGCGGGGTGCGCCGGCGCACGTTGAGCCCCTCGCAGAGCGGCAGGAACTGCGGGTACTGCTCGATATCGGCGACGAGCGCGAACATCTGCTCGGGCGAGTGCCGCACGCGCCGCGCGGAGTTGAACATCGGCATCGGACGTGCGCGCCCTCAGCCGGGTCTGGCGGCGCGGGCCGCGCGCAGCTTGGCGAAGTCCTCGCCGGCATGGTGCGATGAGCGCGTCAGCGGCGTCGAGGACACCATCAAAAAACCCTTCACATAGGCGATCGCCTCGAAACCCCTGAACTCGTCGGGCGTGACGAAGCGGATCACCGCATGGTGCTTGCGCGAGGGCGCGAGATACTGGCCGATGGTGATGAAATCGACATCGGCCGAGCGGAGATCGTCCATGAGCTGGAGCACCTCGTTCCGCTCCTCGCCGAGGCCGACCATGATGCCGGACTTGGTGAAGATCGCCGGATCGAGCTCCTTGACCCGCTGCAGCAGCCGCAGCGAGTGGAAATAGCGCGCCCCGGGCCGGACCGTCAGGTATTTGCCCGGCACCGTCTCGAGATTGTGGTTGAACACGTCGGGCTTGGCCGCGACCACGACCTCCAGCGCGCCGGGCTTGCGCAGGAAGTCCGGCGTCAGGATCTCGATCGTGGTGCCGGGCGAGGCAGCCCGGATGGCGCGGATGACCTGCGCGAAATGCCCGGCGCCGCCGTCCTTGAGATCGTCGCGATCGACCGAGGTGATGACGACATGCTCCAGCCCGAGCTTGGCGACGGCCTCGGCGACCTTGCGCGGCTCCTCGGCGTCGAGCGCCTCGGGCACGCCGGTCCTGACGTTGCAGAAGGCGCAGGCCCGCGTGCAGGTGTCGCCCATGATCATGAAGGTGGCGTGCTTCTTCTCCCAGCACTCGCCGATATTGGGGCAGCCCGCCTCCTCGCAGACGGTGACCAGCTTGTTCGCCTTCACGATCTCCCTGGTCTCGGCCCATTTCGGCGAGCCGGGCGCCTTGACCCTGATCCAGTCCGGCTTGCGCAGGATCGGGTTCTCGGGTCGCTTCTGCTTCTCGGGATGGCGCAGCTCGCCGGAATCGGCCCTCGGATTGCCGATATTCGGGCGCGGATCGCGGTTGAGCAGGTCGAGAACGAGAGCCATGGCACCTAAGTCCATCGCGGCGGCCCGCAAGGCCGCCGCCCAGGCTCCTAGCTAATCGTCCAGGCGGCGCAGAGCAACCGCATGCGGCGAAGACAACCGCGTCAGTTGCGGCCCCGCGCCGCGTTCCAGATGACGATGACGACGACCGCGCCGGCGATCGCCGCCGCCAGCGTGCGCCAGAAGCCGAAGATCGGGATGTCCATCAGCTCGGCGACGCGGCTGCCGATGAAGGAGCCGGCGACGCCGACCAGCATGTTGGTGAACAGGCCGTGGTCGGACGAGGTCAGGCGTTCGGCGATCCAGCCGGCCAGAATGCCGATCAGGATGGTGGCGAAGAAGCCGTAGCCCGGCTGGGCCATGGTGGCGGCGAAACTCTGCATGCGGGTAGTCCCCCATAAGGCGCGTGGTGCGCCGCGGCAAAAACAGGCGGAGCTCAGGCGATGAAGCGCGCCAGCAGCACGACGAGGATCGCGCCCAGCACCGCCATCGCCGACTCGTCGAGCAGCGCGGAGCCGGTGCGCACGCGCCAGCCGGTCAGCCTGACGATGCCCTGCCCGACCAGCATGCCGAGCACGCCGACGACGGCATGGCGCAGGAGCCCGCCGCCGCCGACGACCAGGCTGGCCGCGAAGCCGGTCGCCGTGCCGAGCGCGATCGTCGGAACGAGCCTGCGCCAGTCGAGCGCGAGCCCGCCTCCGGGCGGCAGGATCTCGACCTTGTCGTCGGGAATGATCCGGTCGGTCTGTCCGGGCTTGCGGCGGCGCGTGTCCATGGCGCGAATATGTGGATCGCCGCGGAGAAAGCCAGACCGGAGCGAAGCGAACCGGCGCCTTTCCGAAACGGCGGAACGGCGGCATTCGCCGGCACGCCGGTCTACGCGCCGTTCTTTCGCTTCCGGTCGATCAGCACGGCCTGCCGCCATCGGCTCGGCGGCTTGTCGGCGCGCTGGATGCAGCCTGCCCAGCAGCAGGGCCGCTTCTTCCCCTCCAGCACGTCCTCGCAGGTCCGCTCGATACGACGCCGGCGCGTCGAAGCCTGTTTCGCGTCCTCGACCCAGCAGATGAACTCGTTTCGACCGAGCGGCGTCAGGCTTTCCCACAGCATGAGCACGTTTGGATCCGACCGCCGCCCGGAAATCGTCGGCCGCCTCATGCACGGCGCCATGGGAAAAAGCGTTCACGACAAGACCTCCCGGCCATGCGGTCCGAACACCGGGTTCAATAGGGCGCATCTGCCGCAGATCGTGCCGTCCGTCGGAATCGGGATATCAAAGACAGTCGGTAGCGTGTTGGCGGAAGGGGTGGGATTCGAACCCACGGTGGGCTTTCACCCACGGCGGTTTTCAAGACCGCTGCCTTAAACCACTCGGCCACCCTTCCGGATCGCGCCTGTCAATGCCGCCGTGAAGCCGGTTTGGCAAGGCGAAACCTGCGCATCCTCATGCCGGGCCGGGCCGATCTTTACGCAGCCCTTATGCCCCGCCCCGCCCTTCCCGCTCGACCCTTGAGGGAAGGCGACGCCATCTCTCCGGTTCAATCTGACCGGAGTTCTGGGCTCATGGCCGACATCCTTTATCTCGCGCTCGGCGCAGGGGCGTTCGCGCTCCTCGGCGTCTATGCGTCGCTCCTGCGCAAGGCCTGAAGACCATGGCGCTGAGCTGGCTCTACGCGGCCGCGGCCCTCGGGCTCGCGGTCTACATGGTCGCCGCGCTGCTGCGCCCCGACCGATTCTGACCTCGCATTCGTAAAGGAGACCTCGCGATGGATTGGCGGGGCTGGGCCGAGATCGTCTTCACGATCGCGCTGACGGTGGCCATCGGATGGCCGCTGGGACTGTTCATGTGCCGCGTCTGGGCCGGCGAGCGCACCTGGCTCGATCCGGCGCTGCGCCCGGTCGAGCGGCTGGCCTACGCCGCCTTCGGGGTCGATCCGAAGCAGGGCCAGACCTGGCTCGGCTATGCCGGGGCCCTGCTCGCCTTCAGCGCGGCCGGCTTCGTGCTGCTCTATCTGCAGCTGCGCTTCCAGAACCTGCTGCCGCTGAACCCGCAGGGTTTCGACGGCCTGTCGCCGCATCTCGCCTTCAACACGGCGGTCAGCTTCGTCACCAACACGAACTGGCAGTCCTATGGCGGCGAGGCGACGATGAGCCATCTCAGCCAGATGGCCGGCTTGACCGTGCAGAACTTCGTCTCGGCCGGCGCGGGGCTCGCGGTGGCGGCCGCCATCGCGCGAGCCTTCGCCGCCGATCGCGGCGAGACGCTGGGCAATTTCTGGGTCGATGTGACGCGCGTCATCCTCTACGTCCTGTTGCCGCTCTCGATCGTCACCGCGATCGCGCTGGTCGCGGCCGGCGTGCCGCAGACGCTGCTCGCCAATGTCGAGGCTTCGACGCCGGAAGGCGCCAGGCAGGTGATCGCGCTGGCCCCGATCGCCTCGCAGGAGGCGATCAAGCAGTGGGGCACCAATGGCGGCGGCATCTTCAACGCCAACTCGGCCCATCCCTTCGAGAACCCCAACCCTCTGACCAATCTGATCGAGGTCGTCTCGCTGAACGCGCTCGCTTTCGGGACGGTCGTCGCCTTCGGCCGCGTCGCCGGCGCCCGCCGCGAGGCGCGCGCCCTGCTAGCGGCCATGGTCATCCTGGTCGGCGTCGCGGCGGCCGTGATCTACTCCTCCGAGACCTTGACGCCGCAGCCGGCGCTGACGGCTGCGGGCATCGCCAATCCTAGTTCCAACATGGAAGGCAAGGAAGTCCGCTTCGGCCCGGCGGCCAGCGCGCTCTGGGCGGCGCAGACCACCGGCGCCTCGAACGGCTCGGTCAACGCCATGCATGGCTCGTTCATGCCGCTCGGCGGCGGCATGGCGCTGTTCATGATCCAGCTCGGCGAGATCCTGCCGGGCGGCGTCGGCTCGGGGCTCTACGGCATCGTGGTGATGGCGCTGCTCGCCGTCTTCGTCGCGGGCCTGATGGTCGGGCGCACGCCGGAATATCTCGGCAAGAAGGTCGAGGCCCGCGAGATCAAGTTCGCGATGCTGGCGGTGCTGATCCTGCCGCTCGCCATCCTCGGCTTCTCCGGCGTCGCCGCCGTGCTGCCGGTGGCGCTGGAGGGTCTGCTCAACAAGGGGCCGCGCGGGCTGACCGAGATCCTCTATGCCTACTCCTCGGCCGCCGGCAACAACGGCTCGGCCTATGCGGGCCTGACCGCCAACGCGCCGTGGTGGAACACGACGCTCGGCATCGCGATGCTGCTCGGCCGCTTCGCCTATGCCGTGCCAGTGCTCGCCATCGCCGGCGCGATCGCCGCGAAGCCCAAGCTCAGCCCGACCGCGGGCACTTTGCCCTCGGACAGCCCGCTCTTCGTCGGCCTGCTGATCGGCATCATCCTGATCCTGGGCGGCCTGCAGTTCTTCCCCGCGCTCGCCCTGGGGCCGATCGTCGAGCATTTCCAGCTGCTTGCGGCCTCACGCTGAGCCGACAAAGGAAATTCGTTCCATGTCCGTGTCCGTTCCGAAACCAGAGCCTTTCGCCAAATCAGGCGCCTTCGACCAGGGCGTCATCCTGACCGCCCTGAAGCGCGCCCTGACCAAGCTCGACCCGCGCGCGCTCGCCGGCAATCCGGTCATCCTCGCGACCGAGGTGGTCGCGGCGCTCGCCACGGTCTCCGCCATCGTCGCGATCGCGTCGGGCCAGCCGGCCCTGTTCCCGGTCCAGATCGCGATCTGGCTCTGGCTGACCGTGCTCTTCGCCAATTTCGCCGAGGCCATCGCCGAGGGGCGCGGCAAGGCGGCGGCCGATTCGCTGCGCGCCACCCGCGTGACCACCAAGGCCAGGCTGATCATCGACGCCTCGCGCAATGCGATGATCCCGACGCCGGCGCACGAACTCGGCGTCGGCGACATCGTGCTGGTCGAGGCCGGCGACGTCATCCCCGCCGACGGCGAGATCATCGAGGGCGTCGCCTCGGTCAACGAGGCCGCGATCACCGGCGAGTCCGCGCCCGTCATCCGCGAGAGCGGCGGCGATCGCTCGGCCGTCACCGGCGGCACCACCGTCGTCTCCGACTGGATCAAGGTGAAGGTCACCTCGCAGCCGGGTTCGTCCTTTCTCGACCGCATGATCGCGATGGTGGAAGGGGCGGACCGCCGCAAGACGCCGAACGAGCTCGCGCTCGCCGTGCTGCTGGCCGGGCTGACGCTGATCTTCCTGATCGCGGTCGTGACGCTGACCGGCCTTGGCGCGTTCTCGGGCGTCACGCTCGACCCGATGGTGCTCGGCGCGCTGTTCGTAACGCTGATCCCGACCACGATCGGCGGCCTGCTCAGCGCCGTCGGCATCGCCGGCATGGACCGTCTGCTCAAGGTCAACGTGCTCGCGACCTCGGGCCGCGCGGTGGAAGCCGCCGGCGACGTCGATACGCTGCTGCTCGACAAGACCGGCACGATCACCTTCGGCAACCGCATGGCGGTCGAGGTCGTCCCGGCTCCGGGCGTGCGGCCGGATGCGGCCTTGCGCGCCGCGCTGATGGCTTCGCTCGCCGACGAGACGCCGGAAGGCCGCTCGATCGTCGAGCTCGCGCGCAACCAGGGCGTCACGGCGCAGGCCCCGGCCGGCGCGACGCCGATCCCCTTCACCGCGACGACGCGGCAGTCGGGCCTCGACGCCGAGGGCAGGAGCTGGCGCAAGGGCGCGGTCGAGGCCGTGCTGAAGACGCTCGATCTCTCGGAGTCGCAGGTGCCGGCCGGGATGCGGCAGGCCGTCGACAAGGTCGCGCGCTCGGGCGGCACGCCGCTCGCCGTCAGCGAGAACGGCGCTCTGGTCGGCATCATCCACCTCAAGGACGTGGTCAAGCCGGGCGTCAAGGCGCGTTTCGCGGATCTGCGACGCATGGGCGTGCGCACCGTGATGATCACAGGCGACAATCCGGTGACGGCCGCCGCGATCGCGTCGGAAGCCGGCGTCGACGATTTCCTCGCCGAGGCGACGCCCGAGGACAAGCTGCGCATCATCCGCGCCGAGCAGGGCAAGGGCCGGCTGGTCGCGATGTGCGGCGACGGCGCCAACGACGCCCCTGCCCTCGCGCAGGCCGATGTCGGCGTCGCCATGCAGACCGGAGCGCAGGCCGCGCGCGAGGCCGGCAACATGGTCGACCTCGATTCCGACCCGACCAAGGTCCTGGAGATCGTCGAGGTCGGCAAACAGCTCCTGATCACGCGCGGGGCGCTGACGACCTTCTCGATCGCCAACGACGTGGCGAAATACTTCGCCATCATTCCAGCCCTGTTCGTCGGTTCGCTGCCGGAGCTCGGCGGTCTGAACGTGATGGCGCTCGGCAGCCCGCAAAGCGCGATCCTCTCGGCCGTGATCTTCAACGCGCTGGTCATCGTCGCGCTGATCCCGCTGGCGCTGCGCGGCGTGCGCTATCGCGCCATCGGCGCGGCCAGGCTGCTCTCGCGCAACCTCGCCATCTACGGCGTCGGCGGGCTGATCGCGCCCTTCGCCGGCATCAAGCTGATCGACGTGATCGTCGTCGCGCTGAAGCTCGCCTGACTCTCTCCTCGATGACGGCAAACCACACCGCCACATAGGCCCAGAACCATGACCCTCGCCTCAAACCTCCGCCCCGCCCTCGTCTCGATGGCGCTGTTCACCCTCCTGCTCGGCGTCGCCTATCCGCTCGGCGTCACGGCCGTGTCGCAGGCGCTGTTTCCGGCCGAGGCCGGCGGCTCGCTGATCCGCAACGGCGCGGGCGAGGTCGTCGGCTCCGCCCTGATCGGACAGAGCTTCACCGGCGAGGCCTATCTGCGCTCGCGGCCCTCGGCCGCCGGCAAGGACGGCTACGACGCCTCCTCGTCCTCCGGCTCCAATCTCGGGCCCCTGAACGAGGATCTCGCCAGCCGCATCAAGACGGATGCGGAGGCCAGCCGCGCCGCCGACGGCAATGCGCCGATCCCGGTCGACGTCGTGCAGGCCTCGGCCTCGGGGCTCGACCCGCATATCTCGCCGGAGAACGCGGCACGGCAGGTCGAGCGCGTCGCCAGGGCGCGCGGCGTCCAGCCGGCGCAGGTGGCCGGGATCTTGGCGCAGAACACGGAAGGCTATCTCCTCGGCTTCATCGGCCGGCCGCGCGTCAACGTGCTGACCGCCAACCTCGCCCTCGACGCGCGCTACCCGAAGGCCCAAGCTGAGCCCTGATGACCGTGAGACACTCGACCCGCGCTCGCCGATGCGCCGCCCTGTTCCCCTCCTTCCGCTCGCGGCGGGGAAGGGTCAGGGATGGAGGGGCGTGCAGGACGAGCCCATTCGCCGGTCGCGGGGCGACGGCCTGGACTCTCCTCCCCGCCCCGGCCCTCCCCGCCGCAAGCGGGGGGAGGGAGACGTGAACGCCGACGAGACCCGATTCCGGGAGCAGGGTCGCCCCGATCCCGACGCGCTTCTGGCGCAGGCCGGCCGCGGAAAACGCGGCCGGCTCAAGATCTTTCTCGGCATGGCGCCGGGCGTCGGCAAGACCTACGAGATGCTGACGCAAGGCCGGCGCGCGCAGGAAGAGCATGGCGAGGTGCTGGTCGGGCTCGTCGAGACCCATGGCCGGCGCGAGACCGAGGCCCTGCTCGACGGGCTGGAGGTGATGGCGCGCCGGCCGATCGAGCATAACGGCCGCATGCTGATGGAGTTCGACCTCGATGCGGCGCTGGCCTGCAAGCCGCGCCTGCTGCTGGTCGACGAATACGCCCACTCCAACGCCCATGGCAGCCGCCATCCCAAGCGCTGGCAGGACATCGACGAGTTGCTGGCGGCCGGGATCGACGTCTGGACGACGCTCAACGTCCAGCATCTGGAGAGCCTCGTCGACGTGATCTGGAGGATCACCGGCGTGCGCCAGCGCGAGACGGTGCCCGACAGCGTGCTCAGCCGCGCCGACGAGATCGAACTGATCGACATCACCCCGACCGAACTGCGCCAGCGCATGGCCGAGGGCAAGGTCTATCTGCCCGAGACGGCGCGGCTCGCGGCCGACAACTTCTTCAAGCCCGAGAACCTGACGGCGCTGCGCGAGCTCGCGCTGCGCCGCGCCGCGCAGACCGTCGACGACCAGCTCAGCCAGGCGATGAAGCGCGCCGGGGTCGAGGGACCATGGGCGGCGGGCGAGCGCATCCTGGTGCTGATCGGACCCGACGCGATGGCGCGGTCGCTGGTGCGGGCCGGGCGCAGGCTGTCGGACATGATGATGGATGCGCCCTGGCTGGTCGCGCATGTCGAGCGGCCGAACCGGGCCGAAGGCGACGTCAAACGCGGGCAGAGGCTGGCCGAGGCGCTGAAGCTCGCCGAGCAGCTCGGCGCGGTTAACGTCGTGCTGACCGGCGACGATCTCGTCTCCAGCGTGCTGGATTATGCGCGGCGCAACAACGTCACCCAGATCGTCGTCGGCAAGTCACATCGCAGGGGCTGGCGCGCCTGGTTCCACAAATCGCTCGCTCCCGCGCTGCTGAAGGCCCAGAACGGCGCGGCGCTGCACGTCATCACCGATGTCGCCGCCGGCCCCGCCGAACCGTCGGCCGCCGCGCCGAGCCGGGTCTTCGCCTGGCGCGGCCATCTCGGGGCGGCGGCGATGGTCGCGATCGCGGTGGGCTTGGCCGCCCTGGTCGACCGGCAGACCGAGAACGTCAACCTCGCCATGCTGTTCCTGGTCGGCGTGCTCGGCGCGGGCGTCGCCTTCGGCCTCTGGCCGGCGCTGTCGGCGGCTGCGCTCGCCGCCTTCGCCTACAACTTCTTCTTCCTCGAGCCGCGCCTGACCTTCTGGATCGGCCACCCGGCCGATGTGCTGACCTTCCTCGTCTTCTTCGTCGCGGCGGTCGCGACCGGCGGCCTGACCGGCCGCATCCGCGACCAGGCGCGCGCCACGGCGAGGCGCGCCTCGGCGATCACGGCGCTGCTGGCGGCGAGCCGCCGGCTGTCGGCCGCCGCGCGCAAGGAGGACGCGGCGAACGTGCTGGCCGAGCAGCTCTCGGCCGCCACCTCGGGCAAGATCATCGTGCTGCTGCCGCAGGGCGACGAGATCGCGCCCGCCGCCGGCGCGCCCGTGTTGGAGGTTCTCACGACCGCGGACATGACGGCCGCGCGCTGGGCCTGGACGCGCGGCGAGCCGGCGGGCGCCGGCACCGGCACGCTGCCGAACGTCGCCTGGACCTTCCGGCCGCTGCAGGGCGTGCGGGTGCGCTCGGGCGTCGTCGGCTTCGAGCCCAAGGCGCTGCAGGGCGCGGAGGACGAGCGCTTCGCCATGGCGCTGCTCGACCAGGGGGCGATCGCGCTGGAACGGGCCGAACTCGCGCAGGCGGCGATCGACGCCGAGGCGCTGCAGCGCAGCGACCGCCTGCGTTCGGCGCTGCTGAACTCGGTCAGCCACGATCTGCGCACGCCGCTCGCCACCGTGCTCGGCTCGGTGACGACGCTGATCGACTTTGGCAAGAGCGTCGAGCCCGCCGTCGCCGACGATCTGCTGCTTTCGATCCGCGAGGAGGCCGAGCGCCTGAATCGCTATGTCGGCGACCTGCTCGACATGACGCGGCTGGAGGGCGGCGCGCTGGTGACGCGGCGCGACTGGACCGATGTCCGCGACGTCATCGCCGCCGCGATCGCCCGCGTCTCGCGCCGGCAGGGCAAGCGCCGCATTTTGCGCGATTTTCCGGCCTCGCTGTCGAGCGTGCGCGCCGACCCGACCCTGCTCGAACAGGCGCTGGTCAACATCCTGGAGAACGCCATCGCCTATGGCGAGGACGGTTCGACGATCGAGACGGCGGCCTATGAGGACCGCGGCAATGTCGTGATCTCGATCGAGGACGAGGGGCGCGGCATTCCGACGGCCGAGCTCGAGCGCGTCTTCGAGAAGTTCCGCCGCATGGAAGAGGCGACCGATCGCGGCGGCGAGCGCGGCAAGGGCGCAGGCCTCGGGCTTGCCATCGCCAAGGGTTTCGTCGAGGCCATGGGCGGGCGCATCGCCGCCGCAAGTCCGATCAGGCCAGACGGCGCCGGCGGCACCCGCATCCTGATCAGCCTGCGCAAGGAAGGCGTCGCGCCGGAGAACGAACCGGAGAGCCCGAAGTGACCGCGTTCCGCCCGCGAATCCTCGTCATCGACGACGAGCCGCAGATCCACCGCTTCCTCGGCCCGGCGCTTGACGCGGCCGGCTACGAGCATGTCCGCGCCGACGACGCCGCCGGCGGCCTGCGCGAGATCGCGCGCAAGCCGCCCGACGCCGTTGTGCTCGATCTCGGCCTGCCCGACATGGACGGCAAGGAGGCGCTGGCCAGGGCGCGCGCCTTCTATGACGGGCCGGTGATCATCCTTTCCGCCCGCGACCGCGAGACCGAGAAGATCGACGCGCTCGACGCCGGCGCCGACGACTATGTCGAGAAGCCCTTCGGCGTCGGCGAGTTGCTGGCGCGGCTGCGCGTCGCGCTGCGCCACAAGATCGAGCGTCACGGCGCCGAGGCCGTGATCCGCTCGGGCAATGTCGAGATCGACCTCGTCAACCGCCGCGTCAGCCGCGACGGCGTCCATGTCAGGCTGTCGCCGAAGGAATACGATCTGCTCGCCTCGCTCGCCGGCGGCAACGGGCGGGTGCTGACCCACCGCCAGATCCTGACCGCCGTCTGGGGTCCGGCGCATGAGCACGACGTGCAGTATCTGCGCGTCTTCGTCGGGCAACTGCGGCAGAAGCTCGAGGACGACCCGGCGTCGCCGAAGCTGATCGAGACCGAGCCGGGGGTGGGTTACCGGCTGGGCGGGCCGGCGTGACCGGCCGCAGCGCCTGCAAGGCACAATCTGCTCCGGCGGCGTCCGCCGGCCACATCGGCGAGGACAAATCTCCTCTTTCGAGTCGGAAATACAGAAAATCCCGCTACCTGCTGTGAATTGAACCGACCCGCCCGCTGGCTTATTTGAAACTTTCGACAGAACGAACGGGATCGGCAGCGCGTGGCATTTCTCAACGTCATCGACCGCAACGGACATCCGCACCGGCTGGAAGCCGTCGAAGGCTGGCGGGTGATGGAGCTGCTGCGCGACTACAAGGTCGGAATCGAGGGCGTCTGCGGCGGCTCCTGCGATTGCGCCACCTGCCATGTCGTGGTGGCGCCGGACTGGGCCGACCGCCTGCCCGAGCCGCGCGATGACGAGCTCGATGCGCTCGACACGCTGCCGCTGATCGAGCCGACCTCGCGCCTGTCCTGCCAGATCATCTGGTCGGACGAGCTCGACGGCCTGACGCTGACGTTGGCGGAGGCTGCGTGATGGCCGCCGCTCCCAAGCGCCCGCCCTTGCCGGCGATCCTGCTCGCCAACGACCTGCTCGACGGCGATGTCGTCTTCGCCCGCGCGGATGCGCGAGGTGCGATCGTCTGGACGCGCGATCCGGCGCTGGCGCTGGTCGCCGCCGCCGACGAGGCGGCAACGGGCCTGGAGGCCTTCGCGGCGGCCGAACTCGCCGGCAACCGCGTCGTCGACGCCTATCTCGTCGATGTCGAGATCCTGTCCGGCAAGCCCGTGCCGCGCCATTTCCGCGAGCGCTTCAAGACGCTCGGCCCCAGCAACCGCCCCGATCTCGGCAAGCAGGCCGGCGACGGGATCGCGAATCGGGGACAGGCCTGATGTATCGCTACGACGAATTCGACGAGCGCCTCGTGCGCGAACGGGTCGGCCAGTTCCGCGACCAGGTCGCGCGCCGGCTCGACGGCTCGCTGACCGAGGACGAGTTCAAGCCGCTCAGGCTCAAGAACGGCGTCTATCTGCAGCTCCATGCCTACATGCTGCGGATCGCGATCCCTTACGGCACGCTGTCCTCGACGCAGCTGCGCCAGCTCGCGCTGATCGGCGAGCGCTACGACCGCGGCTACGGCCATTTCACCACGCGGCAGAACCTGCAGTTCAACTGGCCGAAGCTGCGCGACATCCCCGCCATCCTCGACCTGCTCGCCGATGTCGAGATGCACGCCATCCAGACATCCGGAAACTGCATCCGCAACGTCACGGCCGACCATTTCGCCGGCGTCGCGCAGGACGAGATCGAGGATCCGCGCCCGACCGCCGAACTGATCAGGCAATGGTCGTCGCTCCATCCCGAATTCAGCTATCTGCCGCGCAAGTTCAAGATCGCGGTGACCGGGGCCGAGCACGACCGCGCCGTGATCAGGGCGCACGATATCGGCCTGCGCCTGCGCCGCCACCCGGATACGGGCGCTGTCGGCTACGAGGTCAGCGTCGGCGGCGGGCTGGGACGGACGCCGATGATCGGCAAGGTCGTGCGCGACCATCTGCCCAGGGCCGACCTGCTCGCCTATCTGGAAGCGATCATGCGGGTCTATAATCTGGAAGGCCGGCGCGACAACAAGTACAAGGCCAGGGTCAAGATCCTTGTCCACGAGATCGGCGCGGAGGAATTCACCCGCCGCGTCGAGGAGGAGTTCGCGCGGCTCGACGGCCCCTCGGTCAACGCCGACCCGGCCGAGGTCGCGCGCATCGCCGCCTATTTCGCCCCGCCGGCCTACGAGGCGCTGCCCGAGACCAGCCGCGCGCTCGAGGCGATGAAGGCCGCGAACCCGGTCTTCGCGCGCTGGGTCGAGGTCAACACCACGCCGCACAAGGCGCCGGGCTACACCGCGCTGACGATCTCGCTGAAGCCGATCGGCCAGGCGCCGGGCGACGCGACCTCCGACCAGATGCGGCTCGTCGCCGATCTGGCGGACGAATTCTCGCACTCCGAGATCCGCGTCACCCATGCGCAGAACCTCGTCCTGCCCTATGTCCGCCGGCGCGACCTGATCGCGATCTGGCAGCGGCTCGGCGAGGCCGGCCTCGCGAGCGCCAATGTCGGCCTGATCACCGACATCATCGCCTGCCCCGGCCTCGACTACTGCGCGCTGGCGACGGCGCGCTCGATCCCGATCGCGCGGGCGATCCAGAGCCGCTTCGCCGAGGCCGGGCGCGAGGCCGAGATCGGCACGCTCAACATCAAGATCTCGGGCTGCATCAACGCCTGCGGCCACCACCATGTCGGCCATATCGGCATTCTGGGGCTGGAGAAGCGCGGCATCGAATCCTACCAGATCACGCTCGGCGGCGACGCCACCGAGAACGCCGCGATCGGCGAGATCCTCGGGCCGGGCCTCGCGGCCGGGGATGTGCCGGACGCGATCGAGCGCATCGTCGGCGTCTACCTCGCCGAGCGGGTCGAGGGCGAGAGCTTCATCGACAATGTCCGCCGCATCGGACTCAGCCCTTTCAAATCCGCCTTCCAGGAGGCAGCCCATGCCGTTGCTTGACCGGAACGGGATCAAGATCGACGCCTGGACGCGCAGCGAGGGGCCGTCGATCGGCAACCTCTCGCAGGCGCTCGTGCCATGGGAAGCGCTCGTCGAGGCCCTGCCGCGGAAGACGCGCGACCAGCGCATCGGCGTGATCGTGCCCAACACGGTGCGGATCGCCGAGCTGAAACTCGTGCTGCGCCAGCTCTCGCTCGTGGCGATCTCCTTCCCGGCCTATTCGGACGGGCGCGGCTTCAGCCTCGCCAAGCATATCCGCAACCACGGCTTCACCGGGACCCTGCGCGCCGTCGGGCCGCTGATCGCCGACCAGTTCACTTACGCGCTGTCGTGCGGTTTCGACGAGATCGAGCTGCCCGAGGCGAATGCGGCGCGCCAGCCGGTCGAGCAATGGCTCAGGGCGCGCGACCTGATCAGCCATGGCTATCAGCGCGGCTATGGCGACAGCCGCAACATCCTGGACCAGCGCCGCGCGGCGCGCGGGGCCAGCCTCGCGGCGGCGTCCTGAGATGACAAACCTGGCGCCAGCCGACACGGACGCGCGCGCCCGGCAGGCCGCCTTGCGCGGCCTCGAGGAGGACAGCATGGACAGCGAGATCGCGACGATCCTGCCCGCCCGCCGGCATGAGCGCTGGTTCGATATTTGCTTTCGTCTTATCATCCTGGCATTGGCCGGATTCTGGCTGCTGACGCCCCCGGCGGGCGGGCAGTCCAAGGCCCTGGATGTGAAGGCGGCAAGCGCGAGCAGATGATAAGACGACCCGAGCCGACGACCGCGCGCCGCATCGAGCGGCTGGCGACACTGCCGCTCTTCCACAAGCTGGACGGGCGCAAGGTCGTTTTGGCCGGCGCGAGCGAGGGCGCGCTGTGGAAGGCCGAACTGCTGGCCGCGACCGGCGCGGAGCTGCACATTTTTGTTGCCGGCGAGCCGGAGCTCTTCGCGGGCCTCGCCGCCGATCCCCCGGCTGGCCGCGTCATCGTGCATGAGCGCCGCTGGCAGGCGGACGATCTGTCGGACGCCGCGCTGGCGATCGGCGACATCGAGCATCCCGACGAGGCGCGCAGCTTCGTCGCGGCGGCGCGGCAGGCCGGGGTCCCGGTCAATGTCGTCGACAAGCCGGAGTTCTGCGATTTCTCATTCGGCTCGCTGGTCAACCGTTCGCCTTTGATCGTGGCGATCTCGACCGATGGCGCGGCCCCCGTCTTCGGCCAGGCGCTCCGCGCCAAGATCGAGGCGCTGCTGCCGGCCGGGCTCAGGGCCTGGGCCCAGGCGGCCAAGGACTGGCGGCCGGCGGTGCAGGCGCGCGAATTGCCCTTCGCGCTGCGCCGGGCCTTCTGGGAGAAATTCACCAGCCGCGCCATGGCCGCGCCCGAGCAAGCGCCGGACGCATCCGACCGCGCCGCGCTGTTCGCCGAGCTCGGCCGGATCGAGGGCGCCCATGACGGCACGGGACGCGTCACCCTGGTCGGAGCGGGTCCCGGCGATCCCGAGCTGCTGACGCTGAAGGCGATCCGCGCGCTGCAGAGCGCCGACATCATCCTCTATGACGATCTGGTCTCGGCCGGCGTGCTCGAACTGGCGCGGCGCGAGGCCAAGCGCATGCTGGTCGGCAAGACCGGCTACGCGCCGTCCACAAAGCAGTCCGACATCAATGCGACGATGGTGGCGCTCGCCGCCCAGGGCAGGCATGTCGTCCGGCTGAAGGGCGGCGACCCCGGCATCTTCGGCCGCGCCGGCGAGGAGATCGAGGCCTGCGCGGCGGCGAGCATCCCCGTCACGATCGTGCCCGGCATCTCGGCGGCCCAAGGCGCGGCCGCATCGCTCGGGCTCTCGCTGACCCATCGCGACCATGCCCGCCGGCTGCAGTTCGTCACCGGCCACGCCCGCGACGGCCAGTTGCCCGGCGATCTCGACTGGCGCGCCATGGCTGATCCCCATGCGACCACGGTGATCTACATGCCGCGCGCGACGCTCGCCGGCTTCCGCGAGCGGGCGCTGGCGGCCGGGCTCGACCCGCGGACGCCGGCGATCGCGGTTCTGGGCGCGACGCGGCCGGACGAGGCGCGCATCGTCGCGACGATCGCGACCTTGCCGGAGCGGCTCTCGGAACTTCCGAGCAAGGGGCCGATTCTCGTCCTGGTCGGCCACGCTCTGGGCGCGGCGCCGGCGCGGACGCAGTCGGGACGGATTTCAGCCTGATTTGCGGCGGAGCATGCGCCACGCGGTAGAGGCGGAACCGCCGTCCGGGAGATGCGTTTTCTCTCGCGGGCTTGAAGTTTGGCAAAGGTCTGCTGCGGCAAGCCGTTGAGATATCGGCGACTATTCAGTACGTTTCGTTCGTTATTCAGAACATTCGGCGCGGTCTCGCAAGGGGCCGCGCCGTTGATCGCAACGGAGCCCTGACATGACGCGATCCCGCCTGATCCGCCTGGCCCGCGCCGGCCTTGTGCTCGGGGCTTTCACGCTCTGCTTCGGCGTCGTCGCAGGGGTTCGCGCGCAGACGACCGAACTGCTCAACGTCTCCTACGATCCCACGCGCGAACTCTACCGCGAGATCAATGCGGCCTTCGTCGCCGAGTGGAATGCAAAAAGCGGGCAGAAGCTCTCGATCCGCCAGTCGCATGGCGGCTCTGGCTCGCAGGCGCGGGCCGTGATCGACGGGCTCAACGCCGATGTGGTGACGCTGGCGCTGGCGGGCGACATCGACGCGATCGCGCAGCGCTCGAAGAAGTTGCCGGAGAACTGGCAGTCGAGGCTGCCCAACAACGCCTCGCCCTACACCTCGACGATCGTCTTCCTCGTCCGCAAAGGCAATCCGAAGGGCGTCAGGGACTGGGCCGATCTGGTGAAGCCCGGCGTAAAGGTGATCACGCCGAATCCGAAGACCTCGGGCGGAGCGCGCTGGAACTACCTCGCCGCATGGGCCTATGCCGAGAAGGCCTTCAACAAGGACGAGGCCAAGGTCCGCGACTATATCGGCAAGCTGCTCGCCAATGTACCTGTGCTCGACACCGCCGCGCGCGGCGCGACCACGACCTTCACCCAGCGCGGCATCGGCGACGCCTTCCTCGCCTGGGAGAACGAGGCCTTCCTGGCGCTGGCCGAGTTCGGCGCCGACAAGTTCGAGATCGTCGTGCCGTCGCTCTCGATCCTGGCCGAGCCGCCGGTCGCGGTCGTCGACGGCAATGTCGACGCCAGGGGCACGCGCGCCGCGGCCGAGGCCTATCTCCAGTTCCTCTATACGCCCAAGGCGCAGGCGATCATCGCCAAGAACTTCTACCGGCCGCGCAATCCCGAAGCCGCCGAGCCCAAGGACGTCGCGAACTTCCCGAAGGTCGACCTCGTCACCGTCGACACGGTCTTCGGCGGCTGGGCCAAGGCGCAGCCGACCCATTTCGGCGACGGCGGAACCTTCGACCAGCTCTATAAGCCGGCACGCTGAGGCATGGCCCGGGAGACGATCACACTGCGCTGGCGCGAGCCGAGCATCCTGCCCGGCTTCGGCATCGCGTTCGGGATCACGCTGACGGCCCTGTCGCTCGTGGTGCTGACCCCGCTCGCGGCGCTGTTCCTGAAGGCTGCGAGCGCGGGCCCGGCCGACATCTGGGCTGTCGCGACCTCGCCGCGGACGCTCGCCGCGCTAAGGCTGTCCTTCCTAGGGGCGCTGTTCGCGGCCGCGGTCAACGCCGTCTTCGGCCTGATCCTGGCCTGGGTGCTGGTGCGCTACCAGTTTCCCGGCCGGAGGCTGGTCGATGCCGCGGTCGACCTGCCCTTCGCGCTGCCGACGGCGGTGGCCGGCATTTCGCTGGCGGCGATCCATGCGCCGAACGGCTGGATCGGCGGCCTGCTCGCGCCGCTCGACATCAAGGTCGCCTATACGCCGCTCGGCGTGATGGTGGCGCTGATCTTCATCGGCCTGCCCTTCGTGGTGCGGACCGTGCAGCCGGTGCTGGAGGAGATGCAGGCCGATGTCGAGGAGGCGGCCGCGCTGCTCGGCGCGAGCCGGCGGCGCACGATCGTCCAGGTCATCCTGCCGCCGCTCTATCCGGCGCTGCTGACCGGCTTCGTGCTCGCCTTCGCGCGGGCCGTGGGCGAATACGGCTCGGTGATCTTCATCGCCGGCAACGTCCCGATGGTCTCCGAGATCGCGCCGCTGCTGATCGTGATCCGGCTGGAACAGTTCGACTATGCGGGCGCGGCCGTGGTCGCGACGCTGATGCTGCTGCTCGCCTTCGCGCTGATCCTCGCGGTCAATCTGATCCAGGCCGGGGCGCGGCGGAGGTTTGGCGATGTCTGACGCCGTCCTGCCCCTTCCGGCGACCCGCACGGCGCGCGCCAAAGCCCAGCGCGTGCGCGGCGAAAGCCTCGCCGTCCGCCTCCTGCTGATCGCGGTCTCGCTCGCCTTCCTCGCCCTCTTCGTGCTGCTGCCGCTGGTCTCGGTCTTCGTCGAGGCGGGCGCGCGCGGCTTTGCGGCCTACAAGGCCGCGATCACCGAGGCCGACGCGCTGGCCGCGATCCGGCTGACCCTGCTCGTCGCTTCCGTCGCCGTGCCGTTCAACATCGTCGTCGGCATCGCGGCCGCCTGGGCGATCGCCAAGTTCGAGTTCCGCGGCAAGAACTTCCTGATCAGCCTGATCGACCTTCCCTTCTCGGTCTCGCCGGTGATCTCGGGCCTCGTCTTCGTTCTGCTCTTCGGGGCGCAAGGCTATTTCGGCGCCTGGCTCAAGGCCAACGACATCGAGATCATCTTCGCGCTTCCCGGCCTCGTGCTGGCGACGGTGTTCGTCACCTTCCCCTTCGTCGCGCGCGAGCTGATCCCGCACATGCAGTCGCTCGGCTCGGCCGACGAGGAGGCGGCGCTGACGCTCGGCGCCTCGGGCTGGCGCGTCTTCTTCGCGATCACCCTGCCGAACGTGAAGTGGAGCCTGTTCTACGGCGTGCTGCTCTGCAACGCCCGCGCGATGGGCGAGTTCGGCGCGGTCGCGGTCGTCTCGGGCAAGATCCGGGGCCTGACCAACACCATGCCGCTGCATGTCGAGATCCTCTACAACGAATACATGGGCGCGGCCGCCTTCGCCGTCGCCTCGCTACTGGCCGGCCTCGCGCTCGTCACGCTCGCCCTGAAAACCCTGCTGGAATGGCGCTACGGCGACGCGATCGCCGCCAGCCGCCGCCATTGACCGGAGAGACGAACGCGATGTCGGTCGCCGTCACCATCGAATCGATCGAGAAGCGCTTCGAGGCCTTCCCGGCGCTGCGGGGGGTCTCGCTCGACATCCAGCCGGCCGAGCTCGTCGCGCTGCTCGGGCCCTCGGGATCGGGCAAGACGACGCTGCTGCGGCTGATCGCCGGGCTCGACCAGGCCGATCGCGGCCGGGTGATGTTCGGCGAGACCGACATGCGCGAGCTTTCGCTGCGCGACCGGCGCATCGGCTTCGTCTTCCAGCACTACGCGCTGTTCAAGACGATGACCGTGGCGGAGAACGTCGCCTTCGGGCTGAAGTCGCGGCCGCGCAACCAGCGTCCCGATGCGGCCGAAATCAGGAAGCGCGTCGGCGACCTGCTCGACCTCGTGCAACTGCCCGGCCTGGAGAAGCGCTATCCGAGCCAGCTCTCCGGCGGCCAGCGCCAGCGCGTCGCTCTGGCGCGGGCGCTCGCGATCGAACCGCGCGTGCTCCTGCTCGACGAGCCGTTCGGCGCGCTCGACGCCAAGGTTCGCAAGGATCTGCGCGCCTGGCTGCGGGACCTGCACCGGCGGACCGGCCACACCACCGTTTTCGTCACGCACGACCAGGAGGAGGCGCTCGAACTCGCCGACCGGGTCGCGATCCTGAACGACGGCCGGCTCGAGCAGGTCGGCACGCCCGACGACGTCTACGACCACCCGGCCTCGCCCTTCGTCTGCGAATTCCTCGGCGAGGCCAACAGGCTGCCGGTCAAGGTCGTCGGCAGCCAGGCCTTTCTCGGCGACCGGCCGGTGCTGGGGGGCTTGTCGCAGAACCATGGCGGGCAGGCCTCGCTCTATGTCCGGCCGCAGCACCTGCGCATCGTCGACGACGCGCCGCTGTCGCTGCCCGGCGTGGTCGAACATCTGCGCCGCAACGGTCCGCTGCGCCGGGCCGAGGTCGCGGTGCAGGGTCTGGCGAAGCGGCTCGACGTCGATCTCGCGAGCCAGGTCGCGCCGGCGATCGGCGAGCGGATCCGCTTGCGCATCACGCATGGCAGCCTGTTCGCGGCCGCCTGAGAGCACTCGCCTTCCGCTCGTCAGGCGATGCGCGGGCATGTCACGATCGAAAAAGTGGGGTCCCCTTTTCCGGAACATGCTCTAGCCTGCGCCGCAAATCAGCCGACGGAGTTCTGGCATGAAAGCGCGGGCGAGATGGGTCGAGGGCATGGCCTTCATGGGCGAGGCCGGCAGCGGCCACGCCGTCATGATGGACGGCGCGCCCGAATATGGCGGGCGCAACATCGGCATCCGCCCGATGGAGATGCTGCTGATCGGACTCGCCGGCTGCACCGGCTTCGACGTGGTGCAGATCCTGAAGAAGGGCCGCGAGCCGGTGACCGGCTGCGATGTCGAGGTGAAGGCCGAGCGCGCCGGCGAGGACCCCAAGGTCTTCACCGCGATCCACATCGCCTACAAGCTGAGCGGGCGGGGCCTGAGCCCGGCCAAGGTCGAGCGCGCCGTCACACTCTCGAAGGAAAAATACTGTTCGGCTTCGATCATGCTCGGCGCGACGGCCAGGATCACCTACGCGATCGAGCTCGACGACCAATCTCGGACGCTGGCCGCGGAGTGAGCATGAGCGATTTTTCAGGACTGATCCCGGCCGAGGCCGTCGCCGCGCGGCTCGACGATCCGACCCTCATCATCGTCGATATCCGCTCCTCGGTGGATGGCGGCGGCAAGGCCGCCTTCGAGGCGAGCCATATTCCACGCTCCGTCCATTGCGACTATGTCGCGGATGGCTGGCGCGCCAAGGTCGGCAACGCGCCGGGCATGCTGCCGCCGCTCGACGATCTCGCGGCGCTCGCCGGCCGGCTCGGAATCAGGCCGCATGACGACGTGGTCATTGTCCCGGCCGGCACGAGCGCGACCGACTTCGCCGCGGCGGCGCGGGTCTACTGGACGCTGAAGCTGATCGGCCACGGCCAGCAGGCGATTCTGGACGGCGGCTTCGCCGGCTGGCGCGAGGACACGCTGCGCCCGGTCGAGAGCGGCCCGTCCGCGCCGAAGCCCGCCGATCCGTATCCCGTGGTGATGCAGCAGCGCCTGCGCAGCAATGCCGATGCGACCTTCGTCGCCGCCCGCGGCAAGCTCGCCACCCTGGTCGACGCCCGCGCCGCGAGCTATTTCGAGGGCGCCGAGAAGGCGCCCGAGGCGCTGCGCGCCGGCCATATCCCCGGCGCGATCTCGCGCGACTACACGCAGGCGTTCGACCCTGCGACCGGGCGGCTGAAGCCGGTGCGGGAGCTCGCGGCGCTGTTTGCCGGCGTGCCGGCCGGCCCGACAATCTCCTACTGCAACACCGGCCACACGGCCGCCTTGAACTGGTTCGTTCTGTCGGAGGTGCTGGGACGGGAAGAGGTCGCGCTCTACGACGGCTCGATGACCGACTGGACGCAGGATCCGGAACGACCGGTGGAGACGTCCGCGGCAGCCTGAACGAAGCCGCCCATTTGCAAAACCGCGTGGAAAAGATCAAAGGAAGCGGCAGATGCGCCGGCCTCTGCCGCGCCCTTCCCTGATCCCGATCCGAGCTTGCCGCAGATGAACGCCGTCGCGCCGAAGATTTCATTCGTGTCCCTGGGCTGCCCCAAGGCGCTGGTCGATTCCGAGCGCATCATCACCTCGCTGCGCTCCAAGGGCTACGAGTTCAGCCGCGGCCATGCCGGGGCCGATCTCGTCATCGTGAACACCTGCGGCTTTCTCGACAGCGCCAAGGCGGAGTCGCTGGACGCGATCGGCGCCGCGATGGCCGAGAACGGCAAGGTCATCGTCACCGGCTGCATGGGCGCGGAGCCCGAGCAGATCCGCGACCGCTTCCCCAATCTGCTCGCGATCACCGGGCCGCAGGCCTATGAAAGCGTCGTCTCGGCGGTGCATCAGGCCGTGCCGCCGCGCCACGACCCCTTCGTCGATCTCGTGCCCGACCAGGGCGTCAAGCTGACGCCGCGCCACTACGCCTATCTGAAGATCTCCGAGGGCTGCAACAACCGCTGCAGCTTCTGCATCATCCCGAAGCTGCGCGGCGACCTGGTCTCGCGGCCGATCGGCGAGGTGCTGCGCGAGGCCGAGAAACTGGTCAAGGCCGGCGTCAAGGAGCTGCTGGTGATCTCGCAGGACACCAGCGCCTATGGGCTCGACATCAAGTATCGGCCCTCGCCCTGGCAGGATCGCGAGGTCCGGACGCGTTTCTTCGAGCTGGCGCGCGAACTCGGCCGGACGGGCGTCTGGGTCAGGCTGCACTACGTCTACCCCTACCCGCATGTCGACGAGGTCATCCCGCTGATGCGGGAGGGACTGGTGCTGCCCTATCTCGACATCCCGTTCCAGCATGCGTCTCCCAATGTTCTCAAGGCGATGAAACGGCCGGCTCATCAGGACCGGACGCTGGAGCGCATCGCGAGATGGCGCGCGATCTGCCCCGATCTCGCGATCCGCTCGACCTTCATCGTCGGCTTTCCCGGCGAGACGGAGGACGACGTGCAGTTCCTGCTCGACTGGCTCAAGGAGGCCAGGCTCGAGCGCGTCGGCTGCTTCAAATACGAGCCGGTCAAGGGCGCGCCGGCCAACGATCTCGGCCTCCCCCTCGTCCCCGAGGAGGAGAAGGAGGCGCGCTGGCGCCGCTTCATGAAGGCGCAGGCCGAGATATCGACCCGCATCGTCAAAAGCCGGGTCGGCAAGCGCATTCCCGTCATCATCGACGAGGCCGGACCGTCGGTCGCCAGGGGACGCTCGAAATGGGACGCGCCCGAGATCGACGGCAGCGTCTACGTGGCGAGCCGCCGGCCGCTCCGGGCCGGCGACATCGTCACCGTGAAGATCGAGCGGGCCGACGCCTATGACCTGCATGGCGTCGCCGTCTGAACATCCGCTCGGCGCATTCCGCCCCGCGGGTCGCAGGCATGGCCGATGACCGCGCCATAGGCGTCGGAGCGCGCAAGCACGCTGTCGCCGCCGCGGCGCTCGAAGACCGGCAGGATCTCGGGCCGGCCCGGTTCATGACCCGTCTCCCGAATGAGGACCGGCAAGCGCCGGCGCTCATTGGTCGCGGGCCGGCCGCGGCAGGTTCATGGTCTCCGGAAAAAATTCGCGGTCAGGCCGGCGCCGCCCGGCGCGGAACGAGCCTTCGGCCGAGCCACCAGCCGAAACGCTGCGCCAGCATGGCGCTGGCGAGCGCATAGCAAGCCAGCGCGAAGAGCCAGCCGAGCGCGCTCATGCTGATCGCGCCGAGCACGAGCGCGCCGCGCCCGAGCACCTTCAGCGTCGCGCGCAGGGTCGAAGGCTTTGCCGCGCCCAGCCGCGCCGCCTTGCGCAGGTCGCCGGCATCCTCGGCAACGGCCAGAACCTGCCGCAGCCCGCGCTGGCCGCCGCGCGCGTAGATCGCGCCGGCATCCTGCCCGAGACCGGCGAGGCGCGTCATCGCGGCCGGGCGGACAATGCCGCCCGCCGCGGCGCGCGTCGCCGCCAGATCAAGCCGCGCGGCGGCGGACAGGCCTGCCGCCAGCGCCGGGCGGTCGACGGCGTCGAGGGCGATGCGGCCGAGACTGGCGCTGAGCGCGGGAGAGAGCAGCTTCGCCCGGCTCGCGCCCTTGACCAGGCTCAGGCCGTTGCGGGCCGGCAGGCCGCCACCGAGGCTGACCCAGGTCGCGGCGCTGAGCGCGAGGCCTGCGGCCGCGAAGGCGAGGATGGTCGGGTCGGCCGCCTCGCCGTCGAGCCATTTGCGGCCTTCGATGGCGAGATCGCGCAGGTCGCCGAAGCCGACGACGTCGCCCGCGAGCGCCCCGGCGAATCCGGCCTCGCTGTCGCGGTCGCCGGCCAGAAAGCCCTGGCCGAAATCTGCGACGGCGCGCATCGCGACGCCGTCCTTGAGGGCGGCGAGGCGGGCGCGCCGATCCGCCGTGACGGCGAGCCCGCGCTCGCTCGCCAGCGCGATGAAGCTCTCGGCGAGGTCGGTGTCCCGCGCCACGAGCGCCGCATCGACCTCCGATGACAGGCGGTCCTGCGTCAGCGCCTCGTCGAGGCGCAGGCCCGCGAGCGCGACCGGATCGTCGCCCGCCCCCTGAAGCCGCCAATGCCGAAAGGCCGGCGGCGCGATGTAGAGGCCCGCGCCGGCAAGGCCTGGCAGCAGGAGCATCGTCAAGAGCAGCGGTCTGATGCGCAAGGACAGCCCCCGAAACGCCAGCCGCGCCCGGTGAGCGACCGGGCGCGGTTTTGCCATAGCGCGGAATTCGGGCGGGATTGGCGCAAACCCGCCGTCCGTCGTCCGATCAGGGGATCAGGACGGTCGAGCCCGTCGTGCCGCGCCCTTCGAGCGCGCGGTGGGCGTTGGCCGCGTCCGTCAGCGCGAAGGTGGCGTTGACGGGCACCGTGACCTTGCCGCTGGCGACGGTGGCGAACAGGTTCGCCGCCATCTCGACCGTGGTCGCACGCTTGGCGAGGTGGGTGAACAGCGTCGGGCGGGTGACGTAGAGCGAGCCCTTCGACCCGAGCAGGCCGAGGTTGAACGGCTCGACCGCGCCCGACGCATTGCCGAAGCTCGCCAGCACGCCGAAGGGGCGCAGGCAGTCGAGCGACTTCAGGAAGGTGTCCTTGCCGACGCCGTCATAGACCACGTCGCAGAGCTTGCCGCCGGTGATCTCCCTGACGCGGGCGACGAAGTCCTCCTCGCGATAGAGGATGGCGTGGTGCGCGCCATGAGCTTTTGCGAGGTCGGCCTTCTCCCGCGAGCCGACCGTGCCGATCACGGTCGCGCCCAGCGCCTTGCCCCATTGGCACAGGATCAGTCCGGTGCCGCCGGCCGCCGCGTGGACGAGGATCGTATCGCCCGGCACGACCTTGTAGGTGCGGTGGAGCAGGTATTCGGCGGTCATGCCCTTGAGCATCATCGAGGCGGCGGCCTCGCAGGACACAGCCTCGGGCAGCGCCACGACCGAATTCGCCGCGACGATGCGCTCTTCCGCATAGGAGCCCAGCGTCGCGACATAGGCGACGCGGTCGCCGGCCTTGAACTCGACGACGTCGGGGCCGACCGAGAGCACCTCGCCCGCGCCCTCGTTGCCTGGCACGAACGGCATCTGCGGCGCGGGATAGAGCCCGCTGCGGAAATAGGTGTCGATGAAATTCAGGCCGATCGCCCGGTTCCTGACCAGCAGTTCGCCCGGTCCCGGAGCGGGCAAGGTGATGTCCTCGACCTGAAGGACCTCTGGACCGCCGGTCTTGTGAACGCGGATGGCTTTGACCATGGCTGGAACTCCGTTTCGTATAGGCAGGACCATAGGGAGTCGGGCAGGCCGCGCGCAACGGGGCGTTTGCAGCCCGGGCCGGCATCCAGCGCCGGGCTCCATTCGGCGAGCGGCGCAGTGGCCAAGCCCGCGATCATCGGCTAGCCAAGCAGGATGAGCGCTCCCCGGAAGGATGAGGTCGAGATCGCCGTCGTCGGCGCCGGCGCGGCAGGGCTCGCCGCGGCGCTGGCGCTGGCGCGGGACGGCCGCCGCGTCGCCCTGCTCGGGCCGGCGAACGCGCCGCGAGACGGGCGCACCGTCGCCCTGCTCGACGCGTCGTGGCGGCTGCTCGACGAGTTCGGCCTGATGGCGGCGCTGACCGGGAAGGCGGCCCCGCTTTCGACCATGCGGATCGTCGACGACACCGGAAGCCTGTTCCGGCAGCCGCCGGTGGAGTTCCGCGCGTCCGAGGTCGGGCTCGAGGCGTTCGGCTGGAATGTCGAGAACGCCGAACTGGTCGCCGCGCTGGCCGGGCAGGCCAAGGCGACCGGCGCGATCCGGATGATTCCCGCTCTGGTCTCGTCGATCATGACCGGGGACGGCGCCGTGACCCTGTCAGGCGAGGGCTTCGATCCGCTGCGGGCGCGGCTCGTCGTCGGCGCGGACGGGCGGCGCTCGCAGGTTCGGGCGGCGGCCGGCATCGCGGCGCGCGACTGGAGCTATCCGCAGGTCGCGCTGACCGGCATCTTCAGCCATCGGCGCGAGCATCGCGACGCCTCGACCGAGTTCCACACCCGCGCCGGGCCCTTTACGCTGGTGCCGCTGCCGGGCAAACGCTCCTCGCTGGTCTGGATGCTGGCGCCGGAGGCGGCCGAGGCGGTCGCGGCGCTCGACGATGCCGGTTTCGCCCGGCGGGTCGAGACGCAGGCGCATTCGGCGCTCGGCGCATTGACGCTCGACGGGCCGCGCGGCCGCGCGCCGATGGCTGGGCTTTCGGTCGAGCGCTTCGCCGCCGGCCGGACGGCGCTGATCGGCGAGGCGGCGCATGTGTTTCCGCCGATCGGCGCGCAGGGGCTCAATCTCGGACTACGCGACGTGGTCGCGCTGCGCGAGGCCGTCCGCCGCGAGGACGATCCCGGCTCGGACGATGCGATGATCGCCTATGACGCGGCGCGCCGGGCCGACGTGCGCCTGCGCACCGGCGCCGTCGATGCGCTCAACCGGACGCTGCTGACCGACCTGATGCCGGCAGACCTGCTGCGCGGCGCGGGGCTGCTCGCCCTGTCGCGGATCGGGCCGCTGCGGCGCTTCGTGATGCGGCAGGGCCTCGCCGGCGGGACGCGCTAGTCCTCGCCGAGCACGGCTTTCGTCTGGGCTCCGCTCGCCGGGACGTCGCGCAGCGCCGCGGCCTTCTCGCGAAACGCAGGCGCGAGCGGCAGCGGCGTCGAGACCATGCGTCGGCCGCCCGGCTCCTGCGCCTGCGCGTCGAACAGCCCGCGCGCGGTCATGTGCGGGTCGGCCACGGCTTCGGCCAGGGTGCGGACCACGGTGCAACAGCAGTCGCGCGGCTCCAGAACGCTGCGCCAGTGCTCGGCCGGCTGAGCTGCGATGATGGCGGCGATGGCGGTGTGCGTCGCCCGCGGATCGCGCCGATCGTCGCGCAGCGCCGGCTCCAGCGCGATCGCCTCGCAAAAGGCCGCCCAGAACTTGGCTTCGAGGGCGCCGACAGCGAGGAAACAGCCATCCTGCGTCGGATAGAGGCCGTAGCGCGGGCTCCCGCCGGTCAGCAGCCCCTCCCCGCCTTGCGGATATCGCCCCGCCGCCTGCCCCTGCGCCAGCCCGTACCAGGCAAAGGTCGCCATGGCGTCGGTCATGGCGATGTCGAGATGGCAGCCCTGCCCCGTCCGCTCGCGCTGGCGCAGCGCCAGCAGAATGTTGATCACCGCCGGAAAGGCGCCGCCGGCGATGTCGGCGACGAGCGGCGGCGGCAGCGGGGCGAGCCCGCCTCGCGCCAGCGACTGGCCGAGCAGCCCGCCGATCGCCTGGTAGTTGATGTCGTGGCCGGCCTCCCGCGCGCGCGGCCCGCTCTGGCCGTAGCCGCTGATCGAGCAGTGGATCAGGCGCGGATTGAGCAATCTCAGCGCGTCGAAACCGAAGCCGAGGCGTTCCATCACGCCGGGGCGGAACTGCTCGACCAGGATGTCGGCCTTGGCGATCAGCGGCGTCAGGCGAGAGAGCGCGTCGCTCGCCTTCAGGTCGATCTCGACGCTCTCCTTGCCGCGGTTGAGCACGGCGAAGGGCGCCGAGGTCTCGCCGAAGCGGGGCGGAAAGCGGCGCATGTCCTCGCCGCCCGGCCGCTCGATCCGGATCACGCGCGCGCCGGCCTCGGCCAGGAACAGGCTCGCCATCGGGCCGGGCAACAGCGTCGAGAAATCCAGGACCAGAAGGTCGTCCAGCGGCAGCATCGGCGTCTCGCATGCGCCGCCGGCTTCGAGCCCTTGGCTGGTCAGGGGAACAGGTCGGCGGTCATCCTGCCCGTCTTCACCAGCCACAGGAAGCCCGTCAGCGTGATCATCGAGACGAGCGTGCCGATCAGGATGCAGGCCGAGGCGCGTTCGACGCCGACATCGTATTGCGTCGAGATCACGAAGATGTTCAATGCCGGCGGCAGCGCCGCCATGATCACGGCGGCGAAGACCCAGTTGTCCGGGAAATTGCCGAGCGCCGACAGCAGCACCCACACCAGCAGCGGGTGCAGCACGAGCTTGACGACGACGAGCAGCGGCACCTCGCCCGGCATCGCCCTGAGCGGCGGCCTGAGCGCCACGGTGACGCCGAGCAGGAACAGCGCGCAGGGCGCTGCGGCCTGCGAGAGCCAGAGCGTCATCTTGTCGAGCGCGGCCGGCAGCCGCAACTGGCTGTAGGCTGCCGCGACGCCCAGCACCGTCGCCACGTTGAAGGGGTGCGTCACGACCTTCCGGGCGACGTCGGCGGCGGTCGCGAGCAGGCTCTTCCTCTCGACGCCGGCGACCGCCATCAGGAAGGGAATCAGCGAGAACAGCAGCAGGTTGTCGAAGACGAAGATCAGCACGACGGGCGCGCTCGCCGCCGGCCCGAGCGCGGCCAGGACCAGCGGCGGTCCCATGTAGCCGATGTTGGAATAGGAGCCGGCGACGCCCTGCATCACCGACTGGGGCATGTCGCCGCGCGTGTATTTCAGCCCGACCGCGAAGGAGAGCGCGAAGGCGCAATATGTCGAGAGCGTGGTCGCGACCACGAAGCCCCAATTGGTCAGCTCCGAGAGCGGCTTGTCGGAGATCAGCCGGTAGAACAGGCAGGGCAGCGCGATGAAGATCAGGAAATGCTGCAGCCAGGCCAGGCCTTCCTCCGGCAGCCGCTTGTAGCGGCCGACCGCGAAGCCGAGCAGGATCAGCCCGAAGAAGGGCGCGACCAGATTGAACAGGTTGACGAGATCGGCCATGCGGGCGGGGAAACTCGGGCTCGGGGCCGTCGGCCGCGCTTGGGCCGGGACTTTCGGGGATGGCAGGCGTTTAGCCGCTTCCCTCCGCGCTGCAAAGCAGGCGCGGCGCGGGCCGGGCCGCATGGCAACGCGGAGCGGGAGTAAAATAATCCTAGGATTATTTCCTTGCCCATGTCGCGGCTTATTGTCCTAGGATTAATTTCCTCTTCCGCGGCCTTCCGGCCAAATGGCCGATGGACGCCGCCGCCCCGCTCCGCCAGATTGCCGCAACGCACCATGGAGCCCGCCAGGGGGATGCCCGCAATGACGGTCAAGACGCCGCGCCAGTTCTTCAAGCCGCTCGCCATCGGCGCGCCGGAGCCGTTCCGCGAGCTGCCGCCGAATGTGGAGCGGATGATCCATTTCGTGCCGCCGCATCTGGAGAAGGTCCGCGCCAAGGTCGGCGAGCTCGCCGGCCAGGTCGACGTCGTGCTCGGGAACCTGGAGGACGCCATTCCCGTCGAGGCCAAGCAGGCCGCGCGCGACGGCTTCATCGCGATGGGCAAGGCGCATGATTTCGGCAGGACGGGCCTGTGGACGCGGGTCAATGCGCTGAACTCGCCCTGGTTTCTCGACGACATCGCCGCGATCATGGCCGAGATCGGCGGCAAGCTCGACGTCGTGATGGTGCCCAAGGTCGAGGGGCCGTGGGACATCCACTATGTCGACCAGCTGCTGGCGCAGTTCGAGGCGAAGCATGCGCTGCCCAAGCCGATCCTGATCCACGCGATCCTGGAGACGGCCGAAGGCGTCAAGAACGTCGAGACGATCGCCACCGCCTCGCCGCGCATGCACGGGATGAGCCTGGGTCCGGCCGACCTCGCCGCCTCGCGCGCGATGAAGACGACCCGGGTCGGCGGCGGCCATCCCGACTACAGGGTCATCGCCGACCCCTCCCCCGAAGGCGGCGCACGTGCGGTGGCCCAGCAGGATCTCTGGCACTATACGCTGGCGAAAATGGTGGATGCCTGCGCGGCGGCCGGGATCAAGCCGTTCTACGGGCCTTTCGGCGATTTTTCCGACGAGGCCGCCTGCGAGGCGCAGTTCCGCAACGCCTTCCTGCTGGGCTGCGCCGGGGCCTGGACGCTGCACCCGTCCCAGATCGCGATCGCCAAGCGCGTCTTCAGCCCCGACCCGGCCGAGGTCGGGTTCGCGAAACGCATCCTCGAGGCGATGCCGGACGGCTCGGGCGCGGCGATGATCGACGGCAAGATGCAGGACGACGCGACCTGGAAGCAGGCCAGGGTCATCGTCGACCTGGCGAAACAGGTCGCCGCCCGCGATCCGGATCTGGCCGAACGCTACGGATTGTGACCATCCGTCCCGGGCGGGACCAGTTGATTTCGACGCATTTGCGACGCATTCGTAAAGCAAGCGCGAGAGCTTGCGTCGCCGGCGGCGTCCGGCCCACCATGGATCACGGCGTTATGGAAGCAAGATCGGCGAAGTTCCGCATCGGACAGGTGGTGAAGCACCGGGTCTATCCGTTCCGCGGCGTGATCTTCGATGTCGATCCGGTCTTCGCCAACACCGATGAGTGGTGGCTGGCGATCCCGGAACATCTGCGCCCGTCGAAGGACCAGCCGTTCTATCATCTCTTCGCGGAGAACGAGGAGACCGAATACGTCGCCTATGTGTCCGAGCAGAACCTCGTCGTCGACGAATCCGGCCGCCCGATCCGCCATCCGCGGGCCAGGGAGTTCTTCCGGCGCGACCGCAAGGGCCGCTACACGATCGACCGCACCGGGCTGAACTGAGCGGCCACGGCGACGATTCGAAGCATCGTCATCGCGAGCGCAGCGAAGCCATGACGTGAGACCATGAAAAGGCCGGTCCCTCGCGGGCCGGCCTCTTCCGTTTCGCCGATGCGACGATCAGGGACGGGGCGCGGCGGGAGCGGGAGCTCCCGGGACCGGCGCCAGGCCGGGGCCCGGCGCGGGAGCCGAACCGGGAACGGAGCCGGGGGCGCCGGGAGCCGCGTTGGCGCCGGCGCCGCCGAGACGCTGGCGCAGCTCTTCCTGGCGCTTGGCGAGTTCGTCCTGAAGCTGCTTCTGCTGCTGCTCCAGCACCGCCGGATCGATCGGCGCGCCGTCGAAGCCCTTGGCGAAATCGGAGAGCGGGATCGAGAACGAGACCTCGCGGGCGCCCTGGTTCTGGACGCTGACGCTGAGCGCCGCGCCCTTCTTCATCTGGTTGATGAAGTCGTCCTTGACCTGCGCCTCGGCGAAGCAGCCGTTCGGGAAGCAGATCGCATAGCGGCCGGACGTCGGCTGGGAGGTGTCGACGCCGAAGCGGATGCCGGGCTGCAGCAGCAGGCCGAGCGGCATCAGGAAGCGCACGATCTTGTTGGGATCGCCCTTCACGTCATAGACGGCGACGGCCAGCACCGGCTGGCCCTGGTCGGAGACGAAATCGCGCGTGGTGTAGCAGATCTCCTTGTTGGCGGCCTGGTCCTTGCCGCAGACCTTGGTCCAGCTCGTCTGGGACGGCTCGGGCTTGACCTGCACCACGGTCGGGCCCGTCGCGGCGGCCTGGCCGGCCGGGGGCTGCGCCGGCTGGGCGGGCTGCGCCGCGGGGCGCTGGGCCGGGCGCTGCGGCTGCTGGGCGAAGGCCGCGATCGGCGACAGGGCGAGCGAGGCGCTCAAGGCGGCGGCGAGGCCGCGCGAAATCAGGCGAAACGAAGCGGACATCGGTCTTCCTTACATCAGGCGAATTCGGGGATCACGACTTCGCAAGCCGCGCGCATCATCATCGGCGGCCCAACCCTTCGTCGACGCGGACCATCTGAGTCCGTGCACATCGTCAGGGATTGAGGCGTTTGCATGACACCACGCGACGCCTTTAACGAGTTCCGTTGCGGGATTCCAGCCCGAATAGCTGCGTGACTGCGCAGCCGGCGTGTTATCTTCGCGGCCGGGAATCAGGATCGGCGATGGATTTGCTTCGCGCGGGGCGCGCTGCCCTGCAGGCCATGACCGGGACGGCCGCCGCCTTCGCCGCGTTCCTCGCGCTGGCGGGAGCGACTTCGCTCGCCCGGGCGGCGGAACCGACGCATGCGGTGGCGATGCACGGCGAGCCGGCGCTCCAGCCCGGTTTCGCGCATCTGCCCTATGCGGACCCGGCCGCGCCCAAGGGCGGACGGATCATCTTCGGGCAACAGGGCACCTTCGACAGCCTGAACCCGCTGGTCGTGCTCGGCGTCGCGCCCGACGCGGTGCCGCGATATGTCCAGCAGAGCCTGCTGTTCCGCTCGGCCGACGAGCCCTTCACCGCTTACGGGCTCCTGGCCTCGCGCGTCGAACTCAATCCTGAGCGGACGAAGCTCGCCTTCGAGATCGACCCGCGCGCCAGGTTTTCCGACGGACGGCCGGTGACCGCCGAGGACGTGCTGTTCACCGTCGAGATGCTCAGGACCAAGGGCAAGCCGTTCCACCGCTCGAGCCTCGCCCGCATCACCAAGGCGCAGGCGCCCTCGCCGTCCAGGGTCGAGTTCGAGCTCGGCGACGGCTCGAATCGCGAATTGCCGCTGGTGATCGGGGCGCTGCCGATCTTCGCCAAGCATGCCACCGACGCGGAGAAATTCGGCGACACCAGCTTCAAGCCGGCGCTGGGTTCGGGCCCCTATCTCGTCAGCGAGATCAGGCCGGGCGAGTCGCTGACGCTGAAGCGCCGCAGCGATTTCTGGGCCGAGGACCATCCGCTGACGCGCGGGCTCTTCAACGCCGACGAGATCCGCTACGATTTCTACCGCGACTCCAACGCCCTGTTCGAGGCGTTCAAGGCCGGGCTCTACGATGTGAGGCTCGAAGGGGATCCGACGCGCTGGACGACCGGCTACGATATCCCGGCCGTTCGCGACGGGCGGATCGTCCGCGACACGCTGCGCTTCCGGTCGCCCAAGGGCATGACCGGGCTCGTCTTCAACACGCGCCGGCCGCTGTTCTCCGACATTCGCGTCCGCGAGGCGCTCGGCCTGATGTTCGATTTCGAATGGGTCAACCGCAACCTGTTCCACGGCGTCTATCGCCGGGCCGGCAGCTTCTTCTCCGATTCGGAGCTGTCGGCGCTGGGCGTGCCGGCCGATCAGCGCGAGACGGCGCTGCTCGCCGCCTTTCCGGGCAGCGTGCGGGCCGACATCCTGTCGGGGCAGTGGTCGCCGGCCGCCAGCGACGGCTCTGGCCGCGACCGCGAGCAGGCCCGCAAGGCGCTCGACCTGCTGAAAGCCGCCGGCTACGAGCTCTCCGACGGCACGCTGCGCAGGCGCGGCACGGCCGAGCCCTTCGCCTTCGAGATCACGGTGACCAGCCGGCCGCAGGAGCGGCTGGCGCTGAACTACGCCTCTTCGCTCGGCCGGATCGGCGTCGCGGTCTCGGTCAGGCTGATAGACGACGTGCAGTACTGGCGCAGGCTCTCGGCCTTCGATTTCGACATGATCCAGTGGACCTGGCCGGCCTCGGCCTCGCCCGGCAACGAGCAGATCGGGCGCTGGGGCTCGGCCAATGCCGACCGCAAGGGCGCGCTGAACTATGCCGGCGTGAGATCGCCGGCGATCGACGCCGTGATGCAGACGCTGCTCGGTGCGCGCGAGCGCGAGGATTTCGTCGCCGCCGTCAGGACGCTCGACCGGCTGCTGCTGTCGGGCTTCTATGTCGTGCCGCTGTATTACCTGCCCGACACCTGGCTCGCCCGCTCGCGCGACATCGTCCTGCCCGAGCGGCGGCCAGGCTATTTCTTCTCGACCGAGATTCTGGCGCGCGCTCCCGCGCCGCCGGCGCCGGCCAACTGAAAGCGCGACCATGCGGGCCGAACCCGACGAAGCCGTGGCCGCGCTGCTCGAGGGGCTCGATCTCGATTCGCTCTTGCAGGCGCTGACCCGCTCGCGCGGCTACGAGGCGGCCTTGCGCGATCCGCCCGGCAGGCGTGGCTGGAGCGACGCGATGCCGACCTCGCTCAGCTTCCTGCAACTGGATGAGCGGGTCGACCAACTGGCGCGGCTGCTGACCATCAACAAGGCGCAGCCCGGCGCGAGCGTGGCGATCCTCGCCCCGATGGGACAGGAGGCGCTGGTCTCGATCCTGGCCTGCCTGCGCGCCGGCCTGTCGCCGCTGATGCTGCCGCTGCACGGCAACGAGCTTGAACTGCTCAAGCTGGTCGAGGCGTCGGGCGCGGTGATGGCGCTGGGCACGGCGCGCGTCGGCCCGTTGAGGCCGCTGCTGATACTGCGCAATCTCGCGGTGCGCGCCTTCTCGACCCGCTTCGTCGGCGGCTTCGGCCATGAGGTGCCTGAAGGGGTCGCGGCGCTCGACACGCTGATGGCGAGCGCGAGGGCGCAGCCGCTGCCGACCGGCCTGCCCCGCCCTGCCCTGCAGGTGGTCGATGCGCGGACGCTGGCCGGGCCGATGCCGGTCTCCGAACGCATGGTTCTCGGCCGCGCGCTGGAGATGTCGCGGCTGGTCAAGCCGCTCGCTTCCTCGCGCATCGTCACCTCGCTCGTCGGCGGCGATCTCGCTGCGCTCGCCTGCGGACCCGGCATGTCGCTGCTCACCGGGGTCGAATTGCTGCCGCTCGGCCTGTTCAGCCTCGGCGACATGCAGGCCTGCCTGGAGGGCGGCCGCAAGGCGCATCTCGTGCTGCCGGCCGCGATGGAGCCCTCGCTGGCGCGCTCGAAGCTGGCGAGCCATCCGGCGCTGGCCAGCATCGTCTTCGTGCAGCGCGAGCCAGGAGAACGCCCCTTGCCCGCGCTCGACCGGCCGGATCTCGCGATCGTCGATGTCGCGGTGCATTCGGCTGCGGAGATTTCGATCTCGCGCCGGTAGACGGCGCCGCGCTCGCAATGACGATGAGGATCAGGCCGCCTTCTTGCGCTCCGCGATCCGCGTCAGGTCGGTCAGCAGCCGGCGCGTGCCCTTAAGCCGCTGCTCGGTCGTCTCGAAATCGTCGATGAAGACGACGCGCATGTCCGGGCGCACCTTCGCCAGCGTGCCGATCCTGGCGACATAGGAGACGAGCCCTTCCGGATTGGCGAACTCGTTGTCGCGGAAGGAGACGATGACGCCCTTCGGCCCGGCCTCGACCTTCTCGACATTGGCGCGCTTGCAGAGCGCCTTGATCGCGACGATCTCGAGCAGCTGCCGCACCTCCTCGGGCAATGGCCCGAAGCGGTCGACGAGCTCGGCGCCGAAGGACTGGATGTCGCCGTCGTCGTCCATGGTCGAGAGGCGCTTGTAGAGGGTCAGCCGGAGCGTGAGGTCGGCGACGTAATGCTCCGGGATCATCACCGGCGCGCCGATCTGGATCGCGGGCGACCATTGCGCGTCGGTCTCGAAATCGACGCCGGATTTCAGGGCGGCGACCGCCTCCTCCAGCATCTGCTGGTAGAGTTCGTAGCCGACCTCCTTGATATGGCCGGACTGCTCGTCGCCGAGCAGATTGCCGGCGCCGCGGATGTCGAGATCGTGGCTGGCGAGCTGGAAGCCGGCGCCGAGCGTGTCGAGCGACTGCAGCACCTTGAGGCGGCGCTCGGCCTGCTCGGTCAGCTTGCGGTTGGCCGGCATGGTGAAGAGCGCATAGGCGCGCACCTTCGAGCGGCCGACGCGGCCGCGGAGCTGGTAGAGCTGGGCCAGGCCGAACATGTCGGCGCGGTGGACGATCAGCGTGTTGGCGCTCGGGATGTCGAGGCCGGATTCGACGATCGTGGTCGAGAGCAGCACGTCGTACTGGCCCTCGTAGAACGCCGTCATCACGTCCTCGAGCTGGCCCGCCGCCATCTGGCCATGCGCGATGCCGACCTTGCATTCGGGCGCCTGCTTGTCGAGGAAGTCCTTGACGTCGGAGATGTCCTCGATGCGCGGCACGACATAGAAGGAGCGCCCGCCCCGATAGCGCTCGCGCAGCAGCGCCTCGCGCACGATCAGCGGGTCGAAGGGCGTGACGAAGGTGCGCACCGCGAGCCGGTCGACCGGCGGCGTCGCGATGATCGAGAGCTCGCGCACGCCGGTCATGGCGAGCTGGAGCGTGCGCGGGATCGGCGTCGCCGAGAGCGTCAGCATATGCACCTCGGCGCGGAACTCCTTGAGCCGCTCCTTGTGGGCGACGCCGAAATGCTGCTCCTCGTCGACGATGACGAGGCCGAGATCCTTGAACTCGACGCCCTTGCCGAGCAGCGCGTGGGTCCCGACGACGATGTCCATCGTGCCGTCCCTCACGCCCGCCTTGACCGCCTTCAGGTCCTGCGCGCCGACGAAACGCGAGGCCTGGCCGACATTGACCGGCAGGCCGGAGAAGCGCTCGGCGAAATTGCGGTAGTGCTGGCGCGCCAGCAGCGTCGTCGGGACCACGACCGCGACCTGCTTGCCGTTGAGCGCGCAGGCGAAGGCGGCCCGCAGCGCGACCTCGGTCTTGCCGAACCCGACATCGCCGCAGACCAGCCGGTCCATCGGCCGGCCCGCCGCCATGTCGTCGAGCACCGCGTCGATCGTCGTCTGCTGGTCCTCGGTCTCCTCGAACGGGAAGCGGGCGCAGAACTCGTCGTAGAGACCTGACTGCGGGATCAGGCGCGGCGCTTCCTTGAGGGCGCGCGCGGCGGCGATCGCGATCAGCTTGCCGGCCATCTCGCGGATGCGCTGCTTGAGCTTCGCCTTCCGGGCCTGCCAGCCGCCGCCGCCGAGCCGGTCGAGTGCGACCTCGGTATCCTCCGAGCCGTAGCGCGAGAGCAGCTCGATGTTCTCGACCGGCAGGAAGAGCTTGGCGTCCGAAGCGTAGTGGATCTCCAGGCAGTCATGCGGCGCGCCGGCGGCGGTGATCGATTTCAGCCCGATGAAGCGGCCGATGCCGTGGTCGACATGGACGACGAGATCGCCGGGCGAGAGCGAGGAGAGCTCGTTGATGAAATCCTGCGGCCGGCGCGACTTCTTGCGCGGGCGGACGAGGCGGTCGCCGAGAATGTCCTGCTCGCCGATGACCGCGAGCTTTCCGGCCTCGAAGCCGGTCTCGAAACCCCAGACGGCGAGCGCGACCGTGCCGGGCTTGAGATCGAAGGCGGCCCTGAGCGAGCCGGTCGCCTGCACGGTCTTGAGGCCGTGATCGGCGAGAACATGAGCCAGTCGCTCGCGCGAGCCTTCCGACCAGGCGGCGAGGATGACGCGGCGGCCGTCCTTCTCCAGCGCCTTCACATGGGCGACGGCGGCGTCGAAGACGCTGCCGGCATTGTCGGCGCGTTCGGCGGCGAAGCTGCGGCCCTGCCGCGCGCCGAGATCGACGATCAGCTTACCGTGGCTGTCGGGGAGCTGGAACGGCGTCAGCGACGCGACGCCGGACTGGTCGACGATGCCGCGCCAGTCTGCCGGCGACAGATAGAGCGCGTCGGGCTTGAGCGGCTTGTAGGGCATGCCCCCAGTGCTAGGCTGCTCCATCGCGGCCTTGCGGGCGTCGTAATAGTCCTTGATCAGGCTGATCCGCTCTCCGACCGCGTCCTCGGCCTGATGGTCGAGCACCAGCGGCACGTCGGGCAGATAGGTGAAGAGCGTGTCGAGGCTGGAAGCAAGCAGCGGCAGCCAGTGTTCGAGGCCGGCCGGGCGGCGGCCCTCGCTGACCGCCTCGTAGAGCGCGTCGTCGCGGCCCGGCGTGCCGAAATTCGCGATATAGCTTTGGCGAAAGCGCTTGATGCTCTCGCTCGTCATCTGCGCCTCTGACATCGGCACGAGATCGAGCCCGCGCATCTGCCCGGTGGTGCGCTGCGTCTCGGGATCGAAGGTGCGGATCGATTCCAGCGTGTCGCCGAAGAAGTCGAGCCGGATCGGCGCGGGCATGCCCGGCGGGTAGAGATCGACGATGCCGCCGCGCACCGCGAATTCGCCGGTCTCGCGCACGGTCGAGGTGCGCAGATAGCCGTTCATGTCGAGCCAGCGCGCGAGCTGGTCGGTGTCGACCATGTTGCCCGGCGCGGCCGAGAAGCTCTCGGACGCGACCTTGGAAAACGCCGGCACGCGCTGGAGCGCGGCGTTGACGGTGGTCAGCAGCAGGCGCGGCTTGTCGCCGGACTTGGTCTTGGCGAGCCGCGACAGCGTCGTCATGCGGTGCGCGACGATGCTCGGGGCCGGCGAGACCCGGTCATAGGGCTGGCAGTCCCAGGCCGGGAACGACATCACCTCGAGATCGGGCGCGACGAACTGCAGCGCGTTCTCCAGCACCTGCAGGCGCTGCCCGTCGCGCGCGACGAAGACGAGCATCGCCGGTCCTTCGGCCTTCTTCGCCCTGGCGCGGGTCAGGTCGGCGAGAAGGACGGCGTCGAAACCGTCCGACACGCCGGCGAGCACCGGCTTGTCGCCGCGATCGAGCCCGTCGAGGATGCGGTCGAGCTGGAGCTTTGCGATCTGGGCGGGAGGGGCGATGCTCATTGCAGGCAATCGTCAAGGGAAGCCGGCGCGGGGAACCCCTCTCCCGGATGGGAGAGGGGCAGGGGTGAGGGTGTGCCGCTGATTGTCGGGGCGCGACGGAACCGTTGCGCCTTCTTACTGCGATGGCGGGCCCTCATCCGGTCCTCCGGGCCACCTTCTCCCATTCGGGAGAAGGAACCGCGCGCGAGCTCACGCATGGATCGGCTTGCCGTGGTGGTGGAACGCCTTCAGCCGGCGGAAGACGTCGGTGTCGTAGTTGTCCGGCACCTGCGCCTCCCCCGTGATCCAGGAGATCAGGTCGCGGTCGAGCACCTCGATCAGGCGCTCGAACTCGTCGAGCTCGGCTTCGCTCAGATCGCCGATCGCGGCGTCGGCGAAGCGGCCCATGATCAGGTCGTTCTCGCGCATGCCGCGGTGCCACGACCTGAACAGGATCTTGCGCCGGCGCGGGTCGAGATCGGCGCTGGAGCGGGTCGAGCCGGACATGGGACAAACCTCTGGACTCAGGCGCGGGAATGGGGCCGGCCCCGTCGCGGAGCCTGCCGTCGCGGGCTATATAGCGTCGGCACCCGGCGAAGTCAGCGGCCCCGCGGCAGCAAACTTCGCGCTTCTGACAACGCCAGAGACCCCGCTTGCGTCCGACCCTGCTCGATCCGCTGTTCGCCACCGTCTCGACGCTGCCCGGCGTCGGACCGAAGACGGCCAAGGCGCTCGACAGGCTCCTGGGCGACGAGACCAGGCCGGCCCGCGTCGTCGACCTGCTGTTCTATCTGCCGACGGGGGCGATCGACCGGCGGCCGAGCGCGACGATCGCGGACGCGCCGATCGGCGACGTCGCGACCTTCAATGCGCGGGTGACCGAGCATCGCCCGCCTCCCGCGACCAAGGCCAAGGCGCCCTATCGCATCCTGGTCGAGGACGAGACCGGCGACGTGACGCTGGTGTTCTTCCACGCCGATGTCCGCCATCTGCTCCAGACCATGCCGATCGGCGCCTATCGCCTGATCTCGGGCAAGCTCGAACTCTGGGAAGGCATGCGCCAGATGGTGCATCCCGACCGCGCCCTCGATCCGAGGCTCGCGGCGACCATGCCGTCGATCGAGCCGGTCTATGGCCTGACCGAAGGCGTCGGGCCGCGCGTCATGACGCGGCTAGCCGCGAGCGCGGCCGAGAAATGCCCTGTCCTGGCGGAGTGGCAGGATCCGGCTTTCGTCGCCAAGGCCGGCTTCCCCTCCTTCGCGCAGGCGATGCAGGCGCTGCATCACCCGATGGACCTGAGGGCGATCGAGGGCGACACCCATGCCCGGCGCCGCGTCGCCTATGACGAGTTGCTGGCGAGCCAGATGGCGCTGGCGCTGGTGCGCCGCCAGCGGAAGAAGACGGCCGGCCGCGCCACGGCCGGCGATGGGACGCTGCGGCGCAAGGTGGAGGCCGCCCTGCCCTTTACACTGACGGACGGCCAGAAGCAGGCGCTCGCCGACATCCACGACGACATGGAAAAGCCCGAGCGCATGCTGCGGCTGCTGCAGGGCGATGTCGGCTCCGGCAAGACCGTCGTCGCGCTCATGGCGATGGCCGCCGCCGCCGAGGCCGGCCGGCAATCGGTGCTGATGGCCCCGACCGAAATCCTGGCGCGCCAGCATGCCGGGCGGCTGATGCCGCTGGCCGAGGCGGCCGGGCTGAAGCTCGCTCTGCTGACCGGCCGCGAGAAAGGCCCGGGCCGCGCCCGCGTTCTGGAGGAGCTGGCCAGCGGCGAGGTCGCGATCGCGGTCGGCACCCATGCGCTGTTCCAGGAGGGCGTCGCCTTCCGCGACCTCGCGCTCGCCATCGTCGACGAGCAGCACCGCTTCGGCGTGCATCAGCGCCTGCTGCTCGGCTCGAAGGGCGAGGCGGTCGATGTGCTGGTGATGACCGCGACGCCGATCCCGCGCACGCTCTCGCTGACCTGGTTCGGCGACATGGATATTTCCGTCCTCGCCGAAAAGCCCGCCGGCCGAAAGCCGATCGCGACCAAGGCGCTTCCGCTCGAGCGCCATGACGAGGTCGTCGCCGGACTCGGGCGTGCGATCGAGGCCGGCGCGCAGGTCTACTGGGTCTGCCCGCTGGTGCAGGAATCCGACCAGATCGACGTCGCCGCCGCGCAAGAGCGCTACGACGCGCTGCGCCAGGAGTTCGGTCCACAGGTCGGGCTGCTGCACGGCCAGATGCCCGGCCGCGACAAGGACGCGGCGATGGCCGATTTCGTCGCGGGGAGGACGCGCATCCTGGTCTCGACCACGGTGATCGAGGTCGGCGTCGACGTGCCCAACGCCAGCGTCATGGTGATCGAGCATGCCGAGCGCTTCGGGCTCGCGCAGCTCCACCAGCTGCGCGGGCGGATCGGACGCGGCTCGGCCGCCTCGACCTGCCTCCTGCTCTACAAGGGACCGCTCGGCCCGGTCGCCGAGGCGCGGCTCTCGATCATGCGCGAGACCGAGGACGGCTTTCGCATCGCCGAGGAAGACCTGCGCCTGCGCGGCGAGGGCGAGGTGCTGGGGACCAGGCAGTCCGGCTCGCCCGACTGGCGCATCGCGCGACCCGAGACGGACGGCGACCTGCTGGCGGCGGCGCGCGACGACGCGCGGCTGCTGATCGAGCGCGATCCCCATCTGGACGGGCCGCGCGGCGAGGCGGTCAGGACGCTGCTCTACCTGTTCGAGCGCGACGTCGCGATCAGGCTTCTGCGGGCGGGTTAGTCGCCGGCGTCAGCCTGGGCCCGGTCTCTCCCGGCTGGATCAGCCCCGCCGACATGATCAGCTTGGCGCCGTCCTCGACGGAGATGGTCAGCTCGACCACCTCCTTGCGCGGCAGATAGAAGAAGAACCCCGTGGTCGGGTTCGGCGTGCAGGGCAGGAAGACGCCGATCTGCTCCTCGCCGTCGGGCAGCATGCCGGCGATGTCCGGCGGAGCTTCCTGCGCGATGAAGACGATCGACCACATGCCGGGCTGCGGGAATTGCACCATGCCGACCTTGCGGAACGAGGTGCCCGACTGCGAGAAGATCGTCTCGAAGACCTGCTTGACGCCCTTGTAGAGGCTGCGCACCACCGGCATGCGGTTGAGGATCGCCTCGCCGGCGTCGACCAGCGTGCGCCCGACCAGATTGGCGGTCAGGAAGCCGAGCAGCGTCAGCCCGATCAGCCCGATGACGATGCCGAGCCCCGGAATCGGGAACGGCAGGTACGAATCGGGCAGATAGGCGGCCGGGATCAGCGGCTTCACCCAGCCGTCGATCAGGTTGACGAACCACCACGTCACCGAGGCGGTGATCGCGAGCGGGGCCGCCAGCACCAGCCCGGTGAAGAAATAGCGCCGGAAGCGCGTGCCGAGCGAGGGCCGCAGCAAATCGGTCTGGATCACGAGACGGGGGTCGATGGGACTTGGGTTCATCTGTCATCCGGACGGGTGGCGATCGCCCCTGGGCAGTCTTTTGCTGGCGACGCTGCGCCGCAATATGCGCAAGATAGGCGAGTTGGCGGCTTATACCACCCTCACCTTCGGCGATACGGGATCGGGCCGGTTTGGACAGCAAACGACCATTTCGGCTACGCCGCCCGCTCCTGCTCGCCGGCGGCTGGCTGTTCACCGCGCTCGGCGTGGTCGGGCTCATCCTGCCGGTCTGGCGAGCTTCGCACCGCTGGCGGCGACCGATGCGCCGCCGGTCGCGCTCTGGACAGCCGGCGCGGGCCTGCTGGCGGGGGCGCCTACGTCGCCAGCCGGCCGGAGCCGGCAGGCGACTGAGCGTCACTCGACCGTGACGGATTTCGCCAGATTGCGCGGCTGGTCGACGTCCTTGCCCATGAAGACGGCCGTCTGGTAGGCGATCATCTGGATCGGCAGGGCGTAGACCACGGCTGAGAAGACCGGGTCCATCTCCGGCAGGATGATGGTCGTCTCGGGCTCGATGCCGCATTCGGCCGCGCCCTTCGCGTCGGTGATCAGGATGATCCGCCCGCCGCGCGCCGCGACCTCCTGCATGTTCGACGCCGTCTTCTCGAAGAGCGCGTCATGCGGGGCGACGACGATGACCGGCATCGCCTCGTCGATCAGCGCGATCGGGCCATGCTTGAGCTCTCCGGCCGGATAACCTTCGGCGTGGATGTAGCTGATTTCCTTGAGCTTCAACGCGCCTTCCAGCGCCAGCGGGAACGAGGTTCCCCGGCCGAGATAGAGCACGTCCCCGGCCTTGGAGAGCTCGCGGGCGAGCTTCTCGATCTCGGGCTCGAGCTCCAGCGCCTTGGCCATCAGGCCGGGCAGCGCGATCAGGCTGCGGACATGGCGGGCCTCGTCCTCCGCCGTCAGCGTGCCGCGCGCCCTCGCCGCCGCCAGCGCCAGGCAGGCGAGCGCGGTCAACTGGCAGGTGAAGGCCTTGGTCGAGGCGACGCCGATCTCCGGGCCGGCCAGCGTCGGCGCGACGGCGTCGCTCTCGCGCGCGATCGTCGAAGTCGGCACGTTGACGATCGAAAGGATCGTCTGCTCCTCCTGGCGCGCATAGCGCAGGCAGGCGAGCGTGTCGGCGGTCTCGCCCGATTGCGAGACGAACAGCGCCAGCCCGTCCTTCGGCAGCGGGGCCTCGCGATAGCGGAACTCGGAGGCGACATCGATCTCGACCGGCAGCCGCGCCAGCTTCTCGAACCAGTATTTTCCGATCAGCCCGGCATAATAGGCGGTGCCGCAGGCGGACACCGACAGGCGCGACAGCGTCGCCCAGTCGATCTTGCCGGCGAAGGGCAGCCTGACCTTGCCCTCGACCATGTCGAGATACTGCGTCAGCGTGTGGCCGACGACCTCGGGCTGCTCGTAGATTTCCTTCGCCATGAAATGGCGGTGGTTGCCCTTCTCGACCAGGAACGCGCCGGCGGCGACGCGCTGGGCCCGGCGCTGCACCGGCCTGTTGTCCTTGTCGAAAAAGCTCGCGCCCTTGCGGTTGAGGACGACCCAGTCGCCCTCCTCCAGATAGGCGATCAGGCTGGTGAAGGGCGCGAGCGCGAGCGCGTCGGAACCGAGATACATCTCGCCGTCGCCGACGCCGACCGCGAGCGGCGAGCCCCTGCGCGCGCCGATCAGCAGGTCGTCCTCGCCCTGGAACAGGAAGGCGAGCGCGAATGCGCCGCGCAGCAGCGGCAGGCTCAGGCCCACCGCCTCGACCGGGCTCTTGCCGCGATCGAGCTCGCGCGTCACGAGATGGGCGACGATCTCGGTGTCGGTCTCGGTCGCGAAGAGGTAGCCGTCGGCCTGGAGCTCGGCGCGCAGCTCGCGGAAATTCTCGATGATGCCGTTGTGGACCACCGCGAGCTTCCCGGTGGCGTGCGGGTGGGCGTTGGTCTCGTTGGGCTTGCCATGCGTCGCCCAGCGGGTGTGGCCGATGCCGATCAGCCCGTCGAGAGGCTCGTTGGAGAGGCGGACCTCGAGGTTCCTGAGCTTGCCCTCGGCGCGCCGGCGCGTCAGCAGGCCGTTCTCCAGCGTCGCCACGCCGGCCGAGTCATAGCCGCGATATTCGAGCCGCCGCAGCGCCTCGACAACCTGCGTCGCGACCGCTTCCTTGCCCAGAATCCCCACGATGCCGCACATGCCAGACCCTCTTCAGCCGTTGCCGTCGGCTTTCGCATAGCGGCGAAAGGCGCTGCCGAAAAATCACTCTAGATGTCGAACTATGAACGCCGGCTTGCGCGGAAGCCGGATTCCAATGACTATTCCGGGGTTTTCGCCCTGGCTTCAGCCTTCCTTGCGGAAGCCTTCTCGCGGAAGGATTTCGCCCAGCCGTCGCGCTCGATCTGGCGCGCGCGCGACACGGCCAGCGCGTTGGCGGGCACGTCCTTCGTCACCACCGAGCCCGAGCCGACATAGGCCCCATCGCCGATCGTGACCGGCGCGACCAGCGACGAGTTCGAGCCGACGAAGGCTCCCGCGCCGATCACCGTCCTGTGCTTGAAGAAGCCGTCATAGTTGCAGGTGATCGTGCCGGCCCCGATATTCGCGCCGGCGCCGACGCTGGCGTCGCCGATATAGGTCAGGTGGCTGACCTTGGCCCCCTCGCCGATCTCGGCCGCCTTGACCTCGACGAAATTGCCGATCTTGGCGCCCGGGCCGAGCCTCGCGCCGGGACGCAACCGGCCATAGGGGCCGACGGTCGCGGCCTCGCCGACCAGCGCGCCTTCCAGATGCGAGAAGGCGTGGATCACCGCGCCGTCCGAGACAGTGACGCCCGGCCCGAACACGACATGCGGCTCGATCACGACGTCGCGGCCGATGATCGTGTCGAAGCTGAAGAACACCGTCTCGGGCGCGATCAGCGTCGCGCCGGCCAGCATGATCTCGCGGCGCTTGACGCGCTGGAACTCGGCCTCCACGGCGGCGAGCTGGACCCGGTCGTTGATGCCCTGGACCTCCGATTCGGGCGCGGTCAGCGAAACGGCCGACAAGCCCTCTGCCCGCGCCGCCGCGACCGCATCGGTCAGGTAGAACTCGTTCTGGGCGTTGGCGCTGCCGATGCCGTCGAGGATCGCCAGCGCGTGGCGGCCGTCGAGCGCCATCAGCCCGGCATTGCAGAGCGTGATCGCGCGCTGCCCGGCGCTGGCGTCCTTGTGCTCGACGATCGCCTCCAGCGCGTCGCCGCGCGTGACGAAGCGGCCATAGCCGGTCGGATCGCGCGCCACGAAGCCGAGCGCGGCGACGCCCGCGCCCTCCGCAAGCGCGCGACGCAGCGTCGCGAAGGTTTCCGGCCTGACCAGCGGCGTGTCGGCGAAGGCGACGATGACGTCGTCGTGGCCCCGCGCCAGCGCCTCGCGTGCGGCGAGAACGGCATGGGCGGTGCCCCTGCGCTCGGCCTGGATCACGACGCCGGCGGAGGGCAGGACCGCCTCGACCTCGGCCGCGACATCGGCGCGGTCGGGGCCGATCACGACGACGATCTCGTCCGCGCCGGCCTTGGCCACCGCCGCGAGCGCGTGACCGAGCATCGAACGGCCGGCGACCTCGTGCAGCACCTTCGGCCGGCGCGATCTCATGCGCGTGCCCTCGCCAGCCGCCAGGATGATGGCCAGGCAGGACCGGCCGGACTGCATTTCGGTCATGATTGTCGTTTCCCTTGCCGGCTCGCAGCAGGCGGTCGATCGCGCGCGGTCGCCTTGCGGGGCTGGGATAGCCGATCTCGCCGGCGTTTGCCAAAACGCTTGCCATCCTCTTGCCGCCCCCGCGCCGCCCACAGCCTGCCGCCTGCCGCTGCGACACCGGCGAAGAGCGATAACGATGATGCGGAACAATGCGCGCCCCGACCGAATTCGCAGCCGTGGCGGCTTTTCAGCCGGCGGCAAAATGCTCTAGAAGCGCATGGGGGCGAGGGCGTCGCCCGCCCAAGTTGGATATGATGGCGAAATCGTTGAATCGGCGGCAGTTTCTCGAAAGCTCGACGGGCGGGCTCGCAGCCGCTTCGCTGCTTGGCACAGGTCTCGCGCAGGCGCAGGGCGCGCCGCCCGCGCCGACACAGCCGCCCCAGGGCGAAGGCCAGCGTTTCGACCCGTCCTCGATCATCGAGACAGCCCGCGCCTTGGCGCGGCGGCCGCTGGCGCCGCTCGTGGCGACGGATCTGCCCGAGGGCTATGCGACGCTTCCTTTCGACCAGTATTCGGGAATCAGGGCGCAGCCCGGCAGCCTGATCTGGGCCGGCGAGAATCGCGGCTTCACCGTGGAGCCGCTGCATCGCGGCTATGTCTTCTCGAACCCGGTCAGCCTGTTCACGATCGAGGACGACACGGTGCGCCGCGTCGCCTTCGACCGCGGCAAGTTCGACTACGGCCGGGTCAATCCGCCGCCGGCCAATGTCGACCTGCAGTTCTCGGGGATGCGGATCGCGACCGGGCTGGAGCGGCCCTACGAGGTCGCGATCTTCCAGGGCGCGACCTTCTTCCGCTCGCTGGCGCGCGGGCAGAACTACGGCTCGATGGCGCGCGCCCTGATCCTGCGGCCGGGCGAGCAGCGCGGCGAGGAGATCCCGTTCTTCCGCGCCTTCTGGATCGAGCGGCCGAGCCCGGCCTCCGGCCTGCTCGTGGTCCATGCCCTGCTCGATTCCGAAAGCCTGACCGGCGCGCTCAGGATGACCCTGCGGCCCGGCGACGTCACGCTGATCGATGTCGAGATGACCCTGTTCGCCCGCCAGGCGCTCGACCATGTCGGCTTCGGCTGCACCATGGGCACCTTCCTGTCGGGACCGCAGAGCCGGCGCACCTTCGATGACATCCGGCCGGCCGTGCACGAGATCTCGGGCGTGCAGATGCTGACGGGCGCGGGCGAGTGGATCTACCGGCCGGTCAACAACCCGACCAATCTCCAGGTCTCGTCCTTCATGGACGCGAACCCGCGCGGCTTCGGCCTCGTCCAACGCGAGCGCGATCCGGCCGCCTTCCAGGACGACGACCAGCGCTACGAGTTGCGGCCGAGCGTCTGGACCGAGCCGCTCGGCGAATGGGGCCAGGGCTCGGTGCAGCTCATCGAAATCCCGAGCGATTCAGATATCAACGACAACGTCATCGCCTATTGGCGGCCGCGCGTCCCCTTCGCTCCAGGCAGCGAGACGACGATCGCCTATCGCCAGGCCTGGTGCTGGCAGCCGCCGGAACGCCCGGCGCTCGCCGTCGCCGGCCGGATGCGGCAGGGCCGCGGCTCGCAGGGGCGCAGGCGGCGCTTCATCGTGGATTTCACCGGCGACAGGCTGGCCGATGCTGCCACCGTCGCGGCGACGCGCGCCAACATCACGGCGACGCCCGGCGCGATCCAAAATGTCAGGCTCTGGCCCTATCCCGAGCGCAAGCTGATGCGCGTCGGATTCGAGGTCGATCCCGGCGCCGACAATCTCAGCGAGCTCAGGCTCGTGCTGCAGGCCGGCGGCCAGCCGGTCTCGGAAACCTGGCTCGACCGATGGACCTGGTGACCGCGGCGCGCCCGGAGGCCGCCGCCGGGACGACAGAGGAGGCGCCGATGGCGCCCGCCACGGCTCCTTCCGCGCCGGCGACGCCGCCGGAAAACCGGCTGATCATGCCGGTCCAGTCGTTCCGGAGCTGGCAGGCCTCGGAACGGCGCAAGCCGGCAGCGCCGGCGCGATGGACGACGCCCTGGCTGAAGCGGCTCTTCGTCTTCGGCGGCGCGCTGCTGGTCACCGGCTACGGCGCCTGGGAAATGTACAACGTCGTGTCGGTCAGCCGCACGACCTCGCTGCAGTACGCCCTGCTCGTGCTGTTCACGGTCAACTTCTCGTGGATCGCGCTCGCCTTCACCAGCGCCCTGCTCGGCTTCTTCGGCCTGCTCCTCGGCAAGGGGCTCGGCGGGAGGGTCGAAAGCCTGCGGCATCGCACCGTCGTCGTCATGCCGATCTACAACGAATCGACCGCGCGCACCTTCGCCGCGCTGGCGGCGATCCGCGAATCGGTCGAGGCGACGGGGCTCGGCGCGCATTTCGACTATTTCATCGTCTCCGACACGACGAACCCCGACATCTGGATCGCCGAGGAGCGCGCCTTCCTGGCCCTGCGCCGCCGGCTCGGACCCGACGCGCGCATCTATTATCGCCACCGCCCGAAGAACCATCACCGCAAGGCCGGCAACATCGCCGATTTCGTGACGCGCTGGGGCGGGCATTACGAGCATATGGTCGTGCTCGACGCCGACAGCCTGATGACCGGCACCTGCATCGTGCGCCTCGCCGCCGCGATGGAGGCCGACCCCGATTCCGGCATCATCCAGTCGCTGCCGCTGATCATCAACCGCAACACCTTCTTCGCCCGGCTGCAGCAGTTCGCGGCGCGGGTCTACGGCCCGGTCATCGCCACGGGACTGGCGATGTGGTCGGGCCGCGACGGCAACTACTGGGGCCACAACGCCATCATCCGGACGAAGGCCTTCGCGGATCATTGCGGCCTGCCCGATCTCAAGGGCAAGCCGCCCTTCGGCGGGCATGTGCTCTCCCATGATTTCGTCGAGGCGGCGCTGATGCGGCGCGCCGGCTGGTCGGTCTACATGCTGCCCGACCTGACGGGCTCCTATGAAGAAAGCCCGCCCTCGCTGATCGACATCTCGGTGCGCGACCGGCGCTGGTGCCAGGGCAACCTGCAGCATTCGCGCATCCTCGGCGCGAAGGGCTTCGTCTGGTCGACGCGGCAGCATTTCGCCACCGGCATCATGGGCTATCTCGCCTCGCCCTTCTGGCTGATGCAGCTCGTGGTCGGCACGCTGATCGTGCTCCAGGTCAGCTATGCGCGGCCTGAATATTTCACGGAGCAGTTCACGCTCTTCCCGGTCTGGCCGCGCTTCGACCCCGAGCGCGCGTTGAACCTGTTCGCTCTGACCATGGCGATCCTGCTCGCGCCGAAACTGTTCGGGCTGCTGCTGACCCTGTTCAACGGCAAGCTCAGGCGCGCCGGCGGCGGCGCGATCCGGCTCGTGATCTCGGCGATCATCGAGGTTCTGTTCTCGGCCTTCTTCGCCCCGATCATGATGCTGATCCAGTCGGGCTCGGTGTTCCAGATCCTGCTCGGGCGCGACACCGGCTGGAACCCGCAGCGGCGCGACGACGGCTCGATCCCGCTCAAGGACATCGTCCGCCGCCACCGCACGCACACCGCGCTCGGCGTCATCACCGGCATCTCGGCCTTCCTGATCGCGACCTCGCTGTTCGCCTGGATGTCGCCGACGATCGTCGGCCTCGTGCTGGCGATCCCGCTGTCATGGGCCTCGGGCCAGCTCGCGCTCGGGCTCTGGCTGAAGCGGCACAAGCTGCTGCTGACGCCGGAGGAAGGCGACCCGCCGGCGATCGCGCTGAGGGCCAACGTGCTGCAGGCGGAATTCGCCGAGGCCGGCTTCGACGAGGGCGACGGAATCGCGGCGCTGCATGCCGATCCGGCGCTGCGCGACGCGCATCAGGCGATGCTGCCCGAGGGCCAGGCGCGCCGGCGCGGCGACATCGAGCCCGACCGGGCCGTGGCGCAGGCCAAGCTGGTCGACGCCGAGACGATCCAGGACGCGACGATCTGGCTGAAGCCGAAGGAGCGCATGGTCGTGCTGCACGACCGCGCGCTGATCGGGCTGCTCGCCTCGCTGCCGCCGGAGCGTCCGGCCGCGTCCTGAGGCGGCCGGTTAGATCGCGGTGCGTCCCAACGGACGCAAAGTGACGATCTATCTCTTTATTCAAGCATCGGATTTTTCCAAAAAGCGGATTCCGCTTTTCGGTCCGATGCTCTACGCCGCCTCGAACGCGATGACGCAGCCGAAACCGGCCTCGGGCGAAAGCGAGATGCGTCCCTCGCCTTCATGGAACGAGATGTCCGCCCCGGACAGCCGTTGCTTGACCGCCCCCAGATCGGCGACCGAGACGCTGAAGCCGAGAAAGCGCGCCGGCGTCGGATCGGGCGCGACGCGGTAGATCGCCTCGGCCGCTTCCGCATCGAGCACGTCGATGCGTCCGCGCGGCAGCCCGACGACGAAATCCGCGTTGCCGTCGATGATCTCGGCCCCGCCCGTGAAAGCGGAAAGGAAGGCGCGATGAACCGCCGGCTCGTCAGCGACCATGATCGCCGCGGCGAGGCCGGTCGCGCCGTTGTCGTGCTGCTGGAAGGCCGGGTTCCAGAAATTCCGCGGCTCGTGCTGCTGGCAGACGAAGAAGCCGCATTCGGGCGCGGCCTCGTCGGCGGCGAAGGCGAGCGAGAAGGCGACGCGGACCTGCGAGCCGTCCGGGCGCAGCGCCGTCCGCTCGAAGAAGAACGGCTCGAAGTCGCCGATGCCGGCCGCCTTGTAGGTCGCCGCGTCGGCTTTCGCATCAGCGCTCTCCAGCACCAGCATCGCCATGCCCTCGCCGCGCGCGAGCGCGTCGCGCATGAAGGCGCCGAAGGAAAACCGCCCCGGCGCATGCGGCGGGATCGCCTGCGCGTCGCCGACCGTGAGCAGTTCGAGGAAGGCGCCGGGGAACTGCACGATGCGGTTCTCGGTGCCCCAGGGATGGCGGTTGCGCGCGCCGACCTTGAAGCCGAGCCGGGAATAGAACGCGCCCGCCGCGTCGAGATCGCGCACGCCGATGACGAGATGGTCGAGCCCGCGCGGGCTGGTGCTGGTCTGTTCAGGCATCGCAATCGCTTTCTCGGCTCGTCGGATGGCCTGCCTGTCTAGCAGGCGAAAGCGGCAGGGTCATGCCGCAAGCGCGAGTGTCTCACGGCTCGATGTAATGCGGCACGAAGCGCGAGGTGTTCCTGGTGATCGGCGTCACATCCTCCCGGACGCAGAGGCCGCAGGCCTGCGAGGCGACGAGCCAGGAGCCGAGCACGGCGAAGTTTCCGTCCGATTCGAACAGGTTGGGAGCCGCGTCCTGAAGCACGAAGCCCTCCGCGCCATAGGGACCGTCGTCGCTGTCGAGCACTTTTCCACGCTCGCTCAGCGTGACGTTGGCGCCCTCGCGCGAATAGAGCGGCTTGCGCACCCGGCGGGCCGAGAGCGTCTCGCAGCGCGGATCGCCCTCGAAGAAGGCCGGCAGCAGGTTGGGATGGCCGGGCTCCATCTCCCAGAGGCAGGCGAGCAGGCCCTTGTTCGAGACGATCGCCTTCCAGGGCGGTTCGACGAACTGGCAGCGCGAACCGCTGAGCGCTTCGGCGTAGCGCTCGCGGAAGAGCCATTCCCAGGGATAGAGCTTGAACAGCGTCTCGATCGGCTGGTTGGCGCCGTCGCAGAAGCGCCCGTCGGAAAGCAGGCCGATCTCCTCGATGTAGCTGAAGCGCGCGTCGAGCCCGGCCTGCTTCGCGCAATCCATCAGGTAGTCGACCGTGCCCTTGTCCTCGTCGCTGTTCTGGACACAGGACAGATGCAGCCTGAAAGGCGACGGCTCGCGCAGGCCCGCAAACGCCGCGATCAGCCGCCCGTGCAGCGAATTGAACTGGTCGCACCCCTTCGGCAGCGTGCCCAGCGCCATCGCCTGCTCCAGCCAGTCCCATTGCACGACCGCCGATTCGAACAGGGCGGTCGGCGTATCCGCGTTGTATTCCAGGAGCTTGGCCGGGCCTCTTCCATCATAGGCGAGGTCGAGCCGGCCGTAGAGATTGCGGTCGCCGCGCTGCCATGACGACCGGATGAAGTCCCATTGCGCCGGAGGGATCGCGAGCTTCGTCAGGATCGCCTCGTTGCCCAGCGCCGTGTCGATGAAGGCGAAGCAGAGCTGCTCGATCGCCTCGGTCGGCGCCTCGATGTCGCGCTCGATCTCGTCCAGCGTGAAGGCGTAGGCGACGCTCTCGTCCCAATAGGTCGCGCCGTCGATGGTGTGGAAGGCGAAGCCCAGCCGCTCGACCTGGGGTCGCCAGTCCGCGCGCGGGGGCAGCGTAACGCGGCGCATCGCTCAGGAGGAAGAAGACGAGGCGAACGAGCGCGAGGTCGAGCCGAAGCCGCCGCGCGAGGCGACGCCGGGGACGCTGGCGACGCCGGTCGAGGAGACGTTGCGCGCGACCAGCGCCTGACCCGACGTGGTCGAATAGGCGCGCGAACGGCCGCCGCCGCCGTAACTGCCGCCGCCGGACGAACCGGAGGACGACCGGGCCTGCTGGCATTCCGGTTGCTGGCTGCCGGGCGGGCAGGCCTGTTGCGTCGGCGGCAGCAAAGGCTGCGCCGCGCCGCCGCCCGAGGCGAAACTTCGCGCCAGCAGGATGCCCGCCAGCGCCGGGACGAAGATCTGCGCGCCGTTCCAGGTCGCGTTCCGACAGGAGCCCGCGCCGTACTCCGTCTCGCAGCTCGCATTGTCGCTGAACTTCCTGGCGTCGCGCAGATGGTTGGCCGAGGCCTCGTTGAAGCGCTGCTCGCATTGGCTCGCCGAGAGCTGGCCGGCCGCGCGGCAATCGGCGAGCGAGTTGTAGACGAGCGATTCCTCCTCGCTGCCGCCGCCGAAATACGACCAGCCGGCGGCGACCAAGACGACGCCCGCCGCCGCCAGACCGATCTGCGTCGAGCGTTTCATCGCCGCCCTCCCCGCCTCAGGCGGTCATGCTGGCGGCGGCCAGCGTGCCGGAAATGACCGCGATGACGGCGAGCATCGCCGCCGACGGCAGGCGGTCCTCCCCGATCTTGCGCGAGAGGTCCGGGATCAGGATGCGCGCGCCGCCATAGGCCGCGAACTGGATCAGCATCGCCGCGAGCGCCCAGATCAGCAGATCGGGAATGCTGCTCGCCTGCGCGATCGCCTTCTCCAGCGGGATCGAGAAGCCGGCGACGTTGCCGCCGAGCGCGACCGCCGCCGAGAGATTGCCGCCGCGGATCAGCGCGATCTCGTCATGGGCGGTGAATTTCAGATAGACCGCCGCGAAACAGGCGATCAGCGCGACGCCGAGGCAGAAATACAGCAGGAACGCGGGAAGCCCCGCCATCGAGATCGCCATGCCGCCGCCCCGCGCGCCGAGATCGTAATAGGCTCACTATACGTCACAAGTCTGGGCGCGCCAGTGGCTCGGGGAACCCCTCACGGCCAGGTCGGATGACTTCCGCTCGTGACTGTGAATTACTCATGCGCGTGAAAGTCGGCCGCCCTCACACCAGCCGGCTCTGCACCAGCGCCGCCTCGACGAAGCTCGCGAACAGCGGGTGCGGCTCGAAGGGCCGCGATTTCAGCTCGGGGTGGTATTGCACGCCGATGAACCAGGGGTGGTCGGGATATTCGACCGTCTCGGGCAGCAGGCCGTCGGGCGAGAGCCCGCAGAAGCTCAGGCCCCTGGCCTCCAGCCGCTCGCGATAGCCCATATTGACCTCGTAGCGGTGGCGGTGGCGCTCGGAAATCTGGGTCGAGCCGTAGATCTCGGCGATCTTGGAGCCGGCGGCCAGGGTCGAGGCATAGGCGCCGAGCCGCATCGTGCCGCCGAGGTCGCCATTGGCGGCGCGCTGCTCCAGCTCGTTGCCGCGCATCCATTCGGTCATCAGGCCGACGACCGGCTCGGTGGTGGGTCCGAACTCGGTCGAGTTGGCGTCGGGAATCCGCGCCAGCGAGCGCGCCGCCTCGATCACGGCCATCTGCATGCCGAAGCAGATGCCGAAATAGGGCACCCTGCGCTGCCTCGCGAAGCTCGCCGCCCTGATCTTGCCCTCGGCGCCGCGATGGCCGAAGCCGCCGGGCACCAGGATGCCGTGGACATGCTCGAGGAAGGGCGTCGGATCCTCCTTCTCGAAGACCTCCGACTCGATCCAGTCGAGGTTGACCTTGACGCGGTTGGCGATGCCGCCATGCATCAGCGCCTCGATCAGGGATTTGTAGGCGTCCTTCATCCCCGTGTATTTGCCGACGATGGCGATGGTGACCTCGCCCTCGGGGCTCTTGACCCGCTCGGAGATGCGCTTCCAGTTCGAGATGTCGGGCTCGGCCGAATGGTCCATGCCGAAGGCGGCGAGCACCTCGTTGTCGAGCCCCTCGGCGTGATAGGACAGCGGCACGTCGTAGATCGAGGCGACGTCGCGGGCCTCGATCACGGCGGTCTCGCGGACATTGCAGAACAAGGCGAGCTTGCGGCGCTCCTCGCGCGGGATCTCGCGATCGGTGCGGCAGAGCAGGATGTCGGGCTGGATGCCGATCGAGCGCAGTTCCGCGACCGAATGCTGCGTCGGCTTGGTCTTCAGTTCGCCGGCGGTGGGGATGTAGGGCAGCAGCGTCAGATGGATGAAGATGCACTGGTTGCGCGGAAGCTGCTGATTGACCTGCCGGATGGCTTCCAGGAAGGGCAGGCTCTCGATGTCGCCGACGGTGCCGCCGATCTCGACCAGGGTGAAGTCGTAAGACTCGTTGCCGTCGAGGATGAACTCCTTGATCGCGTTGGTGACGTGCGGAACGACCTGGATGGTCGCGCCGAGATAGTCGCCGCGGCGCTCCTTGGTCAGGATGTCCATGTAGATGCGGCCGGTGGTGATGTTGTCGCCCTTGTTGCAGGGCCGGCCGGTGAAGCGCTCGTAATGGCCGAGGTCGAGATCGGTCTCGGCCCCGTCGTCGGTGACGAAGACCTCGCCATGCTGATACGGGCTCATCGTGCCTGGATCGACGTTGAGATAAGGGTCGAGCTTGCGCAGCCGGACCGTGTGGCCACGCGCCTGCAGGAGGGCGGCGAGCGCCGCCGCCGCCAGGCCCTTGCCCAGCGAAGACACCACGCCGCCGGTGATGAAAACATACCGCGTCATGGGAGGTCACCTCTAACCACGGGATTTCGATTCGCTAGGCCCGACCGTGCAGGCAGGGCTTGCGCGGCGCGCTTGTCCACATGAAGAGAGCGGCCGGCCCGGACGTTCTCAGCCAAAAGAGAAGGGCCGGTTGCCCGGCCCCTGCCCCGTCTCGACTACTGCTGCGGCGCGGGCGCCGGAGGCGTCGGCGGCTGCGCGCCGCCGCTCGGCGCCTGCATCCGCCGCAGCTGGTCGAGCACGCCGCCCGCGTTCGGGGCGCTCGGCCCGGTCGGGTTGGCGGGCGCGGTCGTGCCCGGCGCGCCGTCGATGATCGAACGCTGGACGCGGCTGCGATTGGCGATCACAGCCAGCGCGATCGAGGTCAGGAAGAAGGCGGCCGCCAGGATCGCGGTGGCCCGCGTCAGGGCGTTGGCCTGGCCCCGGCCGGTCATGAAGCCGCCGGCTCCGCCGCCGCCGGAGCCCATGCCGAGCCCGCCGCCCTCGGAGCGCTGCAGCAGGACGACGCCGACGAGCGCGATCACGATGATCAGGTGGATGACGATGAGAACGTTCTGCATGGACTCACGAAAAAGTGTCGGGCTCAGGAAATGGGTATGGAGCGCGCCGCCGCCAAGAGCCGCCCGCTCCGTCTGTCCGCCCTGAGGCGCGGCTGCGCCTTGCGAACTCGGCGCGGCCCATAGCATGGGCGTGCGGGGCGCGCCAGCGGGCAAGTGAAGGCTGGTTCAGACGCAGGCCTTCGCGATCGCCAGGAAATCCGGCGCTTTAAGGCTCGCGCCGCCCACCAGGGCGCCGTCGACATTGGCGACGCCCAGCAGTTCGGCGGCGTTGGAGGGCTTGACCGAACCGCCATAGAGCAGGCGCACGCCGGCGGCGGCGGGCTTGCCGAGCAGGCGGCCAAGCTCGGCGCGGATCGCCGCGTGCATCTCGGCGACGTCGATGGCGGTCGGCGTCAGTCCGGTGCCGATCGCCCAGACCGGCTCGTAGGCGACGACCAGCGTCGCCGCGGCCGATCCGCCCGGGACCGAGCCGCGCAGTTGCTTCTTGACCACGGCGAGCGCCTTGCCGGCCTCGCGCTCGTCCTTCGTCTCACCGACGCAGACGATCGGGATGAGCAGCGCCGCCCGCGCCGCTTCGGCCTTGGTCTTGACCGTCGCATTGCTCTCGCCATGCAGGGTGCGGCGCTCGGAATGGCCGACGATGACGAAGCTCGCGCCGGCGTCGGCCAGCATCGCGGCCGAGAGATCGCCGGTGAAGGCGCCGCTTTCCCGCGCCGCGCAATCCTGGCCGCCCGTCGCGACGCGCGAGCCGATCAGGGCAGCGGTCGCGGGATGGAGCAGCGTCGCCGGCGGGCAGATCGCGAGATCGACGGCCGCCTTCAGCGTCGCATCGTAGCCCTTGGCGACCTCGGTCGCGATGGCGAGATCGGCCTTCAGCCCGTTCATCTTCCAGTTGCCGGCCACGAGCGGCCTGATGCTGCGCGTCAATTCCCGTCTCCTTCGCTCACCTCGACGGCTCTAGCAACGCCAGGCCCATGCCGCAATCGCATGCGGCGTTCGCGGCCGATTGCAGCTTGCGGCGCGGGTTTCTATAAGCAGCGCCGACCAGACGCTCGGCAGCCTCTTGGCGCAACCGCTTTTCGCCCCTTTCGGCGCTTCAGGGAAAGACCGACACGATGTTGATGCAGGGCATCCGCAAGGCGGGGCAGAGCCTCGTTGGCAAGCTGATCATCTTCGTGCTGTTCGGCTTCCTGATCTTCTCCTTCGCGATCTGGGGCATCGGCGACATCTTCCAGGGCTATGGCCGCAATTTGGTCGCCCGCGTCGGCAAGACCGAGATCGGGCTGGAGCAGATGCGCACCGCATACCAGAACGAAATCCAGACATTGACGCGCCAGCAGCGCCGGCAGGTCACGCCCGACACGGCGCGCGCGCTCGGGCTCGACCGGCAGGTGCTGTCGCGGCTCGTCACGGAAGCGACGCTCGACCAGACCGCGCGCGAGATGCGGCTCTCCGTCTCCGACGAGACCATCCGCAACCTGATCTTCGAGGATCAGAATTTCCGCGACGCATCGGGAAATTTCTCACCGGCGCGCTTCAACGAATTGCTGCGCAGCAACGGCTTCGCCGAGGCGAGCTATGTCCGCGAGCAGCGCGCCGCGATCCTGCGCCAGCAGCTCTCCGAGATGGTCGTCGGCGGCGTCTCCGCCCCCATGGCGCTGCAGGAGCTCGGCAACCGCCTGCGCAACGAGCGCCGCGACGCGACGCTGGCGCGCCTCCCCGCCGCGGCCGCCGGCGAGATCGCGGCCGCGACCGACGAGCAGCTCAAGGGCTTCTTCGAGTCGCGCAGGGCCGGCTTCCGCGCGCCCGAATACCGCAGCGCCAATGTGCTTTCGATCTCGGCCGAGACATTGGCTGACCCGTCGCAGGTCTCCGACGACGAGGCGAAAGCGCGCTACGAGCAGGTCAAGGCCCAGCGCTTCGGCAGCCCTGAGACGCGCACCATCCAGCAGATCAGCTTTCCGAGCCTCGAGGAGGCGCGGGCCGCCAAGACGCGGATCGACGAGGGCGACACGTTCGAGGCTTCGGCCTTCGCGCGCGGCGTTCTCGAAAAGGACCTGACGCTCGGCACCTTCAGCCGCACCCAGGTCTTCGACGCCGCCGTGCGCGACGCCGCCTTCGCCCTGGCCGAGGACGCGGTCAGCGCCCCGGTCGCAAGCGGTTTCGGCCCCGTGCTGGTGCGCGTCACCGCGATCAACCCGGAGCGCGTGCGCCCCTATGAGGAGGTCGCGGCCGAGCTCAGGCAGGAAATCGCGACGACGAAGGCGTCCGGGCGCATCGTCGAGCTTCACGACAGGATCGAGGACCAGCGCGCCGCGGCCAAGCCGCTGGCCGAGATCGCCAGGGAGTTCAACCTGCCGCTGCGGGCGCTCGGCCCGGTCGATTCGTCGCTGCGCAAGCCGGACGGCGGGCAGGAGCCGGCGCTGCCCGGCGGCGACGCGACGATCCAGGGCATCTTCCGCTCGGATATCGGCATCGACAACGAGGCGATCCGCCTCCCGCGCGACACAGGCTATGTCTGGTTCGACCTGACCAGGATCGACGCCGCCCGCGAGCGGACATTCGAGGAATCGAAGACCGAGGTCGAGGCGCAGTGGCGCACCGAGGAGATCGCGACGCGGCTGTCGGCGAAGACGCGCGAACTGGCGCAGCGGCTCGACAAGGGCGAGGCGTTCGACGCGGTCGCGGCCTCGGCCGGACTGACGATCGAGACGGCGGCGGGCCTCGGCCGGCAGGACCAGCGTCCGGACCTGCCCGCGAACGTCGTCAGCCTGATCTTCGGCACGGTCGCGGGCAAGAGCAATTCGGCCTCGCTCGCGGATGGCGGGCGCATCCTGTTCAAGGTCGATTCGGCCTATGTCCCGAGCTATGCCGCCACCACCCAGGAGGCCGAGAACTTCGCCCGCCTGCTCGGCAACAGCGTGAGCGAGGACATGCTGACGCAGTATGTCGCCAGGCTGCAGGCCGATCTCGGCGTCGCCGTCAACGAGACCGCCTTCCGCAACGCCACCGGCGGCGCGCAGAACTGACCATGAGCGCGCCGCCGGAGCTCGAGGCCTTCTCGCGCGGTTACGCGGCCGGCGCGCCGCAACTGCTGCGGCACGTTCTGGTCGGCGATTGCGAGACCCCGGTCGCGGCCTTCCTGAAGCTGCGCCATGCCGTGGCCGGGCCGGCCTTCCTGCTCGAATCGGTCGAGGGCGGAGCGGTGCGCGGGCGCTATTCGATGATCGGTCTGAAGCCCGACCTGATCTGGCGCTGCGAGCGCGGGCAGGCCTCGGTCCGCCGGCCGTCCGAGGGCGATAGCTTCGCCGCCGATCCGCGCCCGGCCTTCGAGAGCCTGCGCGCGCTGCTCGACGAGAGCGCCATCCCGACGGGGGCCGACCTGCCGCCGATGGCAGCCGGCATCTTCGGCTATCTCGGCTACGACATGGTCAGGCTGATGGAGCGCCTTCCGGAGCCGAAGGCGACCGGCGCCGGCGTGCCCGACGCCATCCTGATGCGGCCGACCGCGATGGTGGTGTTCGACGCGGTGCGCGACGAGATCCATGTCGTCACGCCGGTCAGGCCGAAGCCCGGTTTGTCCGCGCGCGCCGCGCATGAGCAGGCGCTGGAGCGGATCGAGGCGGTCGTCGCCGCGCTGGAAGGCCCCATGCCCCCGGACGCCGCGATCGACATCGCCAATTTGCCCGAGCCCGCGATCGCCTCCAACACCGGCGAGGCGCAATTCCGCGCCATGGTCGCGACGGCGCAGGATTACATCCGCGCCGGCGACATCTTTCAGGTCGTGCTGTCGCAGCGTTTCGAGGCGCCCTTCGCCCTGCCGCCCTTCGCGCTTTACCGCGCGCTGCGGCGGGTCAATCCGGCGCCCTTCCTGTGCTACCTCGATTTCCGCGACTTCCAGATCGTCTGCTCCAGCCCCGAGATCCTGGTGCGGCTGCGCGACGACACCGTCACCATCCGCCCGATCGCGGGCACCCGCCGGCGCGGCGCGACCCATGCCGAGGACGAGGCGCTGGCGGCGGAACTGCTGGCCGATCCGAAGGAGCGGGCCGAACACCTGATGCTGCTCGATCTCGGCCGCAACGATGTCGGCCGCGTCGCCCGGATCGGGACGGTCAAGGTGACGGATTCCTTCTTCGTCGAGCGCTACAGCCAGGTCATGCATATCGTCTCCAACGTCGAGGGGACGATCGACGCGAGGCACGACGCCTTGGCCGCTCTCGCGGCCGGCTTCCCGGCCGGCACCGTCTCGGGCGCCCCGAAGGTGCGGGCGATGGAGATCATCGACGAGCTCGAGCACGATGCGCGCGGCGCCTATGGCGGCTGCATCGGCTATTTCGGCGCCAATGGCGAGATGGACACCTGCATCGTGCTGCGCACGGCGGTGGTCAAGGACGGGCGCATGCATGTCCAGGCCGGCGCCGGCATCGTCTACGATTCCGACCCGGCCTCGGAGCAGCAGGAATGCGTCAACAAGGCCAAGGCGCTGTTCAAGGCGGCGGAAGAAGCGATCCGGTTCGCGGCGAGGGCCGGACGGGGGCGGTAGAAGCCGGGTAAGACGTCAATCCCGTCATTGCGAGAGCGGCCAACTTGACCGCCCCGCCCCCGACCGTGCATGACCTTCGCCCGAATTCACGGCGAACCCATGCGCATCCTGCTGATCGACAATTACGACAGCTTCACCTGGAACCTCGTCCACCTGATCGGCGGACTGGGAGCCGAGGTCGATGTCGTGCGCAACGATGCGCTGAGCGTGCCCGAGGCGCTGGCCGGCGGGCATGACGCGATCGTGCTCTCGCCCGGCCCCTGCACGCCGAACGAGGCCGGCATCTGCCTCGATCTCGTGCGCGAGGGCTCTGGGCGCGTGCCGATGTTCGGCGTCTGCCTCGGCCTGCAGGCGATCGGCCAGGCCTTCGGCGGCGAGATCGTGCGCGCGCCGCTGCCGATGCACGGCAAGATCTCGACGATCACGCATCATGCGCGCGGGCTGTTCCGCGGCATCAACGGTCCCCTGAAGGCGACGCGCTATCACTCGCTCGTCGTCGAATGCGGGAGCTGCCCGCCCGAGCTCGACATCGAGGCGACGACGGAGGACGGGCTGATCATGGCGCTGTCGCATCGCCAGATGCCGGTGCACGGCGTGCAGTTCCATCCCGAGAGCATCGCCTCGGAGCATGGCGCGACGATCCTGCGAAATTTCATGGATCTGGCGGAACGATGGTCGAGGACACATCGCGCACCCGCCCTTTCCGCGACAGCCTGACCAGACCAGAGTTCCCATGGACGATTTCAAACCCTTCATCGCCAAGGTCGCGACCGGAGCCACGCTCTCGCGCGACGAGGCGCGCGACGCCTTCGACGGCATCCTGTCCGGCGAGGTCACCAATGCGCAGGCGGCGGCCTTCCTGATGGCGCTGCGCGTGCGCGGCGAGACCACCGAGGAGATCACCGGCGCTGTCGCGGCCATGCGCGGCAAGATGCTGCCCGTGAAGGCTCCGGGCGACGCGATCGACATCGTCGGCACCGGCGGCGATTCGTCCGGCTCCTACAACGTCTCGACGCTGGCCGCGATCATCGCCGCCGCCTGCGGCGTGCCCGTCGCCAAGCATGGCAACCGCGCCGCCTCCTCGCGATCGGGCGCGGCCGACGTGCTGACCGCGCTCGGCGTCAAGGTCGGGCTCGATCCGGCGGGGACGGAAGCCTGCATCGTGAAGGCCGGCGTCGGCTTCATGTTCGCGCCGACGCACCACGCCTCGATGCGCCATGTCGCGCCGGTGCGCACCGAGCTCGGCACGCGCACGATCTTCAACCTGGTCGGGCCGCTCTCCAACCCGGCCGGCGTGAAGAAGCAGCTCATCGGCGCCTTCTCCGAGACCTGGCTGGAGCCGATGGTCAAGGTCCTGGCCTCGCTCGGCTCGACCCGGATCTGGGCCGTGCACGGTTCCGACGGGCTCGACGAGATCACGACCACCGGGCCGACCCGCGTCGTCTCGCTGGAGGACGGCAAGATCGAGAGTTTTCAGATCGGCCCCGACGATGTCGGGCTGGCGCGCGCAAAGCCCGAGGACCTGCGCGGCGGCGAGCCGGCCCAGAACGCGGCCGCGCTGACAGCGGTGCTCGATGGACAGAAGACCCCCTTCCGCGACATCGCCGCCTTCAACGCGGGCGCCGCGCTGCTGGTCGCGGGCAAGGCCGCCGATCTGCGCGACGGACTGGCGCAGGCTCAAGGAGCGCTCGATTCCGGCCGGGCCAAGGCGGCGCTCGCCGCGCTTGTTTCGGCCTCGAACGCGTGAGGCGGCGATGAGCGACATCCTCGCCCGGATCGAGGCCTACAAGCGCCAGGAGATCGCCGCCGCCAGGGCCGCGATCCCGCGGGCGGAGATCGAGATCCTCGCCCATACCGCGCCGCCGCCCAAGGGATTTGCGGCCGCGCTCGCCGTGAAGCACGCCGAGGGCAAGCCGGCGCTGATCGCCGAGATCAAGAAGGCGAGCCCGTCCAAGGGGCTGATCCGGGCCGATTTCGACCCGCCCGCGCTCGCCCGCGCCTACGCCGAGGGCGGCGCGGCCTGTCTCTCGGTGCTGACCGACGGCCCATCCTTCCAGGGCAGGCCGGAATTCCTGATGCAGGCCCGCGAGGCGAGCGGCCTGCCGACCCTGCGCAAGGATTTCCTCTACGATCCCTATCAGGTCTATGAGGCGCGCGCCTGGGGGGCGGACTGCATCCTGATCATCATGGCCGGCGTCGATGACATGGCCGCGCGCGCCCTGAACGAGACCGCGCGCGAACTCGGCATGGACGTGCTGGTCGAGGTCCATGACGAGGCCGAGCTGGAACGGGCGCTGCCGCTCGGCGCAAAGCTGCTCGGCATCAACAACCGCGACCTGCGCAGCTTCGCGGTCGACCTCGCCGTGACCGAGCGTCTCGCGCCGCTGGTGCCGGGCGACCGCGTCGTCGTCGGCGAGAGCGGCATCTTCGGTCCGGCCGACATCGCCAGGCTGTCGCGCTGCGGCGTCGACACCTTTCTCGTTGGCGAGAGCCTGATGCGGCAGGCCGACGTCGCGGCGGCGACACGCGAGTTGCTGGCCGTGCCGGCGCGGGACGCCGCCGCATGAGCGGGCTCAGCCATCTCGACGCAAAAGGCCAGGCCCATATGGTCGATGTCGGAGACAAGGCCGAGACGGCGCGGATCGCGATCGCCGAAGGCTGCGTCGTGATGGCGGCGGAGACGCTGGCGATCGTGCGCGCCGGGGACGCCAGAAAGGGCGACGTGCTCGGCACGGCGAGGCTTGCGGGCATCATGGCGGCCAAGCGCACGCATGAGCTGATCCCGCTCTGCCACCCGCTGCTGATCGGCAAGGTCGCGGTCGAACTCGTCATCGACGAGGCGCTGCCGGGAGTGCGCGTGACGGCGGAGGTCAGGATGAAGGGCCAGACCGGCGTCGAGATGGAGGCCCTGACGGCGGTCTCCGTCGCGTGCCTCACGGTCTACGACATGGTCAAGGCGGTCGATCGCGGCATGCGGATCGTGGACATCAGGCTCAAGCACAAATCCGGCGGCAAGTCCGGCGTCCATGAAGCGGAGCGCCGCTGATGGCGCTGACGCCGGTCAAGGCCGCGCTGAGGGCGCTGCTCGACAGCGTGCCGGGCCCGATGGCGGCCGAGACGCTGCCGCTGGCGCGATGCGCCGGCCGCGTGCTGGCTCAGGACATCGCGGCGCTGCGCACCCAGCCGCCCTTCGCCAACTCCGCCATGGACGGCTACGCGGTTCGCGCCGACGATCTCGCGCTGGCAAAGGAATTGCGCGTCATCGGCGAATCGGCTGCGGGTCGCGCCTTCGCTGGACGGCTCGGCGCCGGCGAAGCGGTTCGCATCTTCACCGGCGCCCCGATGCCCGACGGGGCGGACACGATCCTGATCCAGGAGAACGCCGACGGCGTCGGCGGCGCGACGATCCGTGTGCGCGAAGGCGCGGCCGAGGGACGATTCGTCCGGCCGGCGGGACTCGACTTCGGGGAGGGCGACGTCCTCCTCCCGGCCGGCCGCGCGCTCGACAGCGCCGCGCTCGGCCTCGCCGCGGCCGGCGGGCATCCGGCGCTGGCCGTGCGCCGCAAGCCCCTCGTCGCCATTCTCGCAACCGGCGACGAACTCGTGCTGCCGGGCGAGCCTGTCGGGCCGGACCAGATCGTCGCCTCCAACAGCTTCTCGCTGGCGGCGATCGTCGAGGCGGCGGGCGGCGCGGTGCTCGATCTCGGCATCGCGCGCGACAATCACCCCGATCTCGCCGATCGCATCGGCCGCGCCCGTGCCGCCGAAGCCGACGTGCTGCTCACGCTCGGCGGCGCCTCGGTCGGCGCGCACGATCTCGTCCAGGAGGCGCTGAAGCGCGCCGGCATGGACCTCGGCTTCTGGAAGATCGCGATGCGGCCGGGCAAGCCGATGATGATGGGCCGGCTCGGCCGCATGGTCGCCGTCGGACTGCCCGGCAATCCGGTCTCCTCGATCGTCTGCGGGCATCTCTTCGTCATGCCTCTGCTCGAGGCGCTGCTCGGTCTGCCCGACCCCGACAGGGACCGCAGCGAGCCAGGGATCATCGGAATCGATATGCCGGCTAACGATGAACGGGAGGACTATCTTCGTTCCGATCTCGTCCATTCCGCGGCCGGATGGATCGCGACGCCGTTCCAGAGGCAGGATTCCTCGATGCTGGGCACGCTCGCGAAGGCCAGGGCGTTGACGATCCGTCCGCCTTTCGCCGAGCCGGCAAAGCAGGGCGACCCCTGCCGGATCATCCGGCTGCGCTGAGGGGCGCTTGCGGAACACACCGCGAACCTGTATCATGTTCGTGATTTGTTTCGACTCCGCGCTTCGGGCGCTCCGGCGGGAATCATGCTGACACGCAAACAATTTGAACTGCTCCGCTTCATCCAGGAACGTCTGCGCGAAAGCGGCGTGCCGCCCTCCTTCGACGAGATGAAGGACGCGCTCGACCTCAAGTCCAAGTCCGGCATCCACCGCCTGATCATGGCGCTCGAGGAGCGCGGCTTCATCCGCCGGCTGCCGAACCGGGCCCGCGCGCTCGAGGTGATCAAGCTGCCGGACGGCGTCGCGGGCTCGCAGGCCCCGCGGGGGCGCTTCAGCCCCTCCGTCGTCCAGGGCGGCCTCGGCAAGGTCAAGCCGGCGAGCAGCCCGCCCGAGGACGATGCGCGCTCCACCATCGCCATTCCTGTGATGGGCCGGATCGCCGCCGGCACGCCGGTCTCGGCGATCCAGAGCCGCAGCCACAACGTCTCGCTGCCGGCCGACATGCTCGGCGCGGGCGAGCATTACGCGCTGGAGGTACGCGGCGATTCGATGGTCGAGGCCGGCATCCTCGACGGCGACACCGTGGTCATCCGCAAGCAGGACACCGCCAACACCGGCGACATCATCGTCGCGCTGATCGACGACGAGGAGGCGACGCTGAAGCGGCTGCGCAAGCGCGGCTCCTCGATCGCGCTGGAGGCGGCCAACCCGGCCTACGAGACGCGCGTGCTCGGTCCCGACCGCGTCAAGATCCAGGGGCGCCTCGTCAACCTGATGCGGCGCTACTAGGGCATGCCGATTTCACGCTGAAACATCGTCATCCCGGTCCTGATCCGGGATCCATCATAGATCGGCGACCGCGCCCTGTGTCGGATCCCGGATCCGCGCCGCTTTGCGGCTCGTCCGCGACGACTCGGTGGTTCCCGATGAGATTCTAAAATCGGTCGACAGGGTCCTCCTCGACCAGCGGCGTCGGCTGCGCCGCGGGCGTGGGAGCAGCCGCTTGCGGCCGGCGGCGGTTCCACGGGCGGCCGTCCTCGCCGCTTTCGGCGGCGAGCCTGCGCCAGGGCTGCCGGCCGGGCAGGATCGCGCCTGAGCGCACCAATGCGGTGGCGCCGTCGCGGCCGAGCGCCATGCGGTCGATCAGCATGGCCTTGCAGGGCGCGCTCCACGGGATCGGCGTGACGACGAGGTCGGCGCGGCGGCAATCCTCGACCAGAGCGATCCGGTCGCGGACGAAAGCCACGCTGCGACCGTCCCGCGTGGCGATGACGCAGCCCTGCGCGTCGCAGGCCGCGCCTTCGCGCAGGCTCGGGTCGTTGGGCTTGCGGCCGTCGCCATCGGCGGTCAGCCATTGCTGCAGCACGAAGGCGCTCGGCTTGCCGGCGACGACGAGGCGTCCGTCCTTGGCCCGGACCGCTAGACCCGAGCCGTCGCGCTCGATCAGGATCTCGGGCCGTTCGGGTTTGGCCGCGACCGCGACGCCCGTCACCAGCGGCAGGATGGCGAGGAAGCGCAGCTTCGTCGTCCAGAGCGTCAGCCAGAGCAACGCCAGCGCGAAGCAGACCAGCGCCGCGACGCCGAAGGCCGGAATCACCAGCGTGGAATGATCGATCGTCGCGACCCAGTTCGCCAGTTGCAACACGGCGTCCGAGGCCAGGCCCATCAGCTTCCAGGCCGGCCAATCGAGCCCGAACGGATAGGCCAGCACGCCGAAGACGGCCGCCGGCATGACGAAGAGCGAGACGAAGGGCAGCGCCAGCGCGTTGCCAAGCAGGCCGAACGGGTTGAAGGTCTGGAAATGATAGGCGCCGAAGGGCGCGGTCGCCGCCGTGGCGAGCAGGGTCGTCACCACGATGCCGATGGCGGCGAGCCGGACCGTCGCCAGCGGCCATGGCAGCGACGCCGGCGGCCGCGGCCGATCCCGCTCCTCCCAGCGTTCGGCGAAGGCGACGAGCGCGGCCACCGCGCCGAACGACATCTGGAAGCTCGGACCGAGCAGCGCCTCGGGCTCGCGCAGCAGCACGATGATCGCGGCCAGCGCCAGATTGCGCATGCTCAGCGCCGGCCGGTCGACCAGGATCGCGCCCAGCATGATCAGCGTCATGATCAGCGAGCGCACGGTCGCGACCTCCGCGCCGGAGAAGACACAATAGGCCGTCGCGCCGACCATCGCGGCGAGCGCCGCGATCTTCTTGATCGGCCAGCGCAAGGCGAGCGTCCGCGACAGCGCCAGCAGCGCCCGGACCAGCCAGAAGATCGTGCCCGCCGCCAGCACCATGTGCAGGCCCGAGATCGAGACGATGTGATAGATGCCGGCGGCGCGCAGATCGGCATTGGTCGCCTCGGTGATCAGGCCGCGCTTGCCGGTCACCAGCGCGGCGGCCATCGCGCCGGCCTGGCCGCCGCCGATCTCGGCGATGCGCTGCGTCAGCGCGTTGCGGGCCCGGTCGATCGCGACGGTGAGCGCGAGATCGCGCGGCGGCGGCTGCGGCGGCGTCGTCAGCGTGATCTTGCCGGCGACGCTGCCGACCGCGCCCAATCCGCGAAAGAAGGCGTCGCGCCCGAAATCATAGCCGCCCGGCCGCGCCGGCCCCGGCGGCGGCAGCAGGCGCGCCACGGCCGAGACATGGTCGCCGGGCGAGACGGTCCCGGTCCTGACATTGACGCGCACGCGCCTGGGCTGCTTCGCGGCCTCGACGCCGGCAATGCCTGTGACCAGCAGCACGATGCGCGCGCCGGCGTCACGCGTTTCGACCGATTCGACGAAGCCGCTGACCTGCCCTACCCTTGGCCGCTCCAGCATCGGAGCCGCGATCTGGGCGGTGCGCCAGGTCGCGGCCGTGAAACCGGCGAAGATCGCCGTCGTGGCGATGCAGGCGATCATGACGAGCCGCCTCCGGCGCAGCGCGACGGCGCCCGCGCCCGCCACCGCGAAGCCGGCGAGAGGCGCGGCCAGGGCCGGCTCCCGGTCGGCGGCGAAATAGAGCAGGATGCCGAGCCCCATCATCACCGGCAGCCAGAGGAAGAGCCGGCGGCGCTCGGCTTCGGCTTCCAGCGCGGCGCTCAGCGCCCGGCCGGCATCCGCGAGCCAGAGCGAGAGGCTGATCCCGCCAAGCCTCGCGCCGCGCAGCCGCGCGCCCCGTGGCCATGCCAGAGCCGCGCCGGCAGCGGCCGCGCGCGATCTGGACTGGCCTTCGGGAGCCTGGCGCATCGGCCTTGCCCGTGTTGCGGCGGTTGACGAGGTTGAGCTTAACGTCGGCGGGTCAGCCATGTTACAGGGGCCGCGCCGGATGTCATGCGGTCTCCGGTCGAAGTCATCGTTCGTCCCTTCGCGGGTCGCTTTTCCATTGCGCCGGCATCGACAAGCCGGCGGGAGCTTTGCCTTTCATGAGCGATGCCGTCGTCACGCGCTTTGCCCCCTCGCCCACCGGCTTCCTGCATATCGGCGGGGCGCGCACCGCGCTGTTCAACTGGCTCTATGCCCGCCGTCATGGCGGCCGTATGCTGCTGCGGATCGAGGACACCGACCGCGAACGCTCGACGGAGCCCGCGATCGCGGCGATCCTGGACGGACTGGCCTGGCTCGGCCTCGATTGGGACGGCGACACCATCTATCAGTTCGCGCGGGCCGAGCGGCACCGCGAGGTCTGTCACCAGATGCTCGCCTCCGGCAACGCCTATCATTGCTATGCCACGCCGGCCGAGCTCGACGAGATGCGCGAGCAGGCCAGGGCCGCCGGCAAGCCGATGAAATATGACGGGCGCTGGCGCGACCGCGATCCGGCGACCGCTCCCGCCGGCGTCAGGCCCGTCATCCGCCTGCGCGCGCGGCAGACCGGCGAGACCGTGGTCGAGGACGAGGTCCAGGGACGCGTCGTCTTCCAGAACGAGAATCTCGACGACCTCGTCCTGCTGCGCTCGGACGGCAACCCGACCTACAACCTCGCCGTCGTCGTCGACGATCACGACATGGGCGTGACCCATGTCATCCGCGGCGACGACCACCTGACCAACGCCGCGCGCCAGACCCAGATCTATCAGGCGATGGGCTGGAACGTTCCGAGCATGTCGCATGTCCCGATGATCCACGGGCCGGACGGCGGCAAGCTCTCCAAGCGCCATGGCGCTCTCGGCGTCGATGCCTATCGTTCGATGGGCTACCTGCCGGCGGCGCTGCGCAACTACCTGCTGCGGCTGGGCTGGAGCCATGGCGACCAGGAGATCTTCTCGACCGACGAGATGATCGCCCTGTTCAACCTGTCGTCGATCGGCCGTTCGCCGGCGCGCTTCGACTACGCCAAGCTGGAGAGCCTGAACGGGCTCTACATGCGGCAATCCGCCGATGGCGAGCTGCTGGCGGCGCTGAAGGTCATCCTGCCCGAGATCGGACCCGCGCGCGGGATCTCCGACGCCATGCCGCCCGAGCTGGAGGCCCGCTTCCTCGCTGCCATGCCGGGCCTGAAGGAGCGCGCCAGGACGCTGATCGAGCTGCTCGACTCAGCCTATTATCTACACGCGACGCGCCCGCTCCAGCTCGACGCCAAGGCGGCGGCGCTGCTCGACGAGGCCGGGCGGCAGCGGCTGCCGGGTCTGGCGGCCGCGCTCTCGGGCGTCGAAGGCTGGTCGGTCGAGGCGCTGGAAGCCGCGGTGCGTGGCTTCGCCGAGGAGCATGGCCTGAAGCTCGGCCAGGCTGCGCAGCCCTTGCGCGCGGCCCTGACGGGGCGCGCGATGTCGCCCGGACTCTTCGACGTCATGGCGGTTCTCGGACGCGAGGAAACGCTGGGCCGGCTCGCCGATCAGGTTGCGTCGTAAGCCGGGCAGGACCGTCTTTCGGCTCGGTTGAACCCCTTCCGCAAATGGTCTAGTGACGCGCCATGTGACCGGGTTCGCCTCGCGGGCGGCAGGGCACGAATTTTGCTTGAATATCAGTCGGATGACCCGTCTTTCCAGCCTTGTCCGCTTGTGCCGTTCCGTCACGGGGCCGTCATTTCCAGGCCCTCTCATGATGCCGACGTCTCACGCGCCACAATCCTCAAGTCTGGCGGACGGAACAGCGGGTGACCAGCAGCGAGCCTGAAAGGATCGGTTTCGATGAGCGGAAACAACGGACAGCTCCAGGTCGGCGACAAGACCGTCGACATGGCGATCAAGAAGGGTTCGATCGGCCCTTCCGTCATCGATATCGGCAAACTCTACGCCCAGACGGGCATGTTCACCTACGATCCGGGCTTCACCTCGACGGCGGCCTGCGAGTCGCAGATCACCTATATCGACGGCGATGAGGGCGTGCTGCTCTATCGCGGCTACCCGATCGAGCAGCTCGCCGAGCATGGCGACTTCCTCGAGACCTGCTACCTGCTGCTCGAAGGCGAACTGCCGACAGCCGCGCAGAAGGCGGATTTCGACTATCGCGTGACGCGCCACACCATGGTCCACGAGCAGATGGCCCGCTTCTTCCAGGGTTTTCGCCGCGACGCGCATCCGATGGCGGTCATGGTCGGCTCGATCGGCGCGATGTCGGCCTTCTATCACGACTCGACCGACATCTCGGACCCGCATCAGCGCATGGTCGCGTCGATGCGGATGATCGCGAAGATGCCGACGCTCGCCGCGATGGCGTACAAATACACGGTCGGCCAGCCCTTCATCTATCCGCTGAATTCGCTCGACTACACCTCGAACTTCCTGCGCATGTGCTTCGCGGTGCCGGCCGAGGACTACAAGGTCAATCCGGTGCTGTCGCGCGCGCTCGACCGCATCTTCATCCTGCACGCCGACCACGAGCAGAACGCCTCGACCTCGACGGTCAGGCTCGCCGGCTCGTCGGGCGCCAATCCCTTCGCCTGCATCGCGGCCGGCACGGCCTGCCTGTGGGGCCCCGCCCATGGCGGCGCCAACGAGGCCGCCCTGCAGATGCTGCAGGAGATCGGCTCGGTCGAGAACATTCCGAAATTCATCGCCAAGGCGAAGGACAAGAACGATCCCTTCCGCCTGATGGGCTTCGGCCACCGCGTCTACAAGAACTACGATCCGCGCGCCAAGATCATGCAGAAGACCACGCATGAGGTTCTGGCCGAGCTCGGCATCAAGGACGACCCGCTGCTCGACGTTGCGATGGAGCTGGAGCGGATCGCGCTGCACGACGAGTATTTCATCGAGAAGAAGCTCTATCCGAACATCGACTTCTATTCGGGCATCACCCTCAAGGCGATGGGCTTCCCGACCTCGATGTTCACCGCGCTGTTCGCGCTCGCCCGCACCGTCGGCTGGATCGCGCAGTGGAAGGAGATGATCGAGGATCCGTCCCAGCGCATCGGCCGCCCGCGCCAGCTCTATACCGGCGCGCCGGTGCGCGACTACACGCCGATCGGTCGGCGTTGAGGAACGCCGCCGCGCCGGCCTGGCCATCGGCGGCGCGACAGAGCAGACAGGGGCCGTGACGCGAAAGCGCCGCGGCCCTTTTTCTTGCGGCGAATTGTTGGCTTTTCCCGGTGCGATCCTGGGCTATGATCGAACGAACCCAGGGAGATTGAAAAACGATGTCGAACATGCATGACCTCAGCCGCCGCCATTTCCTCGCCGGCGCATCCGCGCTGTCGGTGGCAGGCCCCGCCTCGCTCGCCAATGCGCAGGCCTTCCCGACCCGGCCGATCACGCTCGTCGTTCCCTTCGCCGCCGGCGGCTCGACCGACATCGTCGCCCGCCTCGTCGGCCAGAAGATGACGGAACTGCTCGGCCAGTCCGTCGTGATCGAGAACCGCGCCGGCGCCGGCGGCAATGTCGGCTCGACCGCGGTCGCGCGCGCGACGCCGGACGGCTACACCATCCTGATGGGCACGATCTCGACCCATGCGCTCAACCCGGCGATCCTGAAGACAGTGACCTTCGACGCCGTGAAGGACTTTACGCCGATCTCGCTGCTCGCGCTCGTGCCGAACGTCATGGTCGTGCATCCGAGCTTCCCGGCCAAGACGGTGCAGGAAGTGATCAAGGTCCTGAAGGAGAACCCCGACAAATACTCCTACGCCTCGTCGGGCGTCGGCACGCCGCTCCACCTCTCGGGCGAGCTGTTCAAGTCGCTCGGCGGCGTCAAGATGAACCATGTTCCCTATCGCGGCGCGGGTCCGGCGCTGAACGACGTCGTCGCCGGCGCGGTGCCGATCATGTTCGACAACCTGCCTTCCTCGGCCCAGTTCATCCGCGGCGGCCAGTTGCGCGCCATCGGCGTGACGACGAAGGAACGCGTCTCGTCCTTCCCTGATCTGCCGACGATCGCCGAGGGCGGGCTCGCCGGCTACGAAACCTATACCTGGAACGCGCTGTTCGGCCCTGCCAAGATGCCGGCGGAGATCGTCGCCAAGCTCAACGCCGTCGCCAACCAGGCCCTGACCGACGCCACCGTGAAGCAGCGCCTGGCCGATGTCAGCGCCGAGATCGTCGGCTCGACGCCCGAAGCGCTCGGCGAGCACGTCAAGGTCGAGCTGGCGAAATGGGCGCCGATCGCGAAGGCGTCCGGCGCCGTGGTCGAGTGAGGTCGTCGCGATCAGTCCGTCCTGCGACGGCCTGATTCCAGCACGGCGAGCGCGGCTTCGACCGCGTTCGCCGCGGGGCTCGCTCCGGCCGACGCCATGATCGTCTCGACCTCGGCGAAGCCGGCGAGCTGGCTTTCGCGGGCCGGCCCGTCCGCCAGCGCATCGAGCACATGAGCCGCCAGCGCCTCGGCCGTGGCGGTGTCCTGGATGAATTCCGGCACGACGCTGCGGCCGAGGATCAGGTTCGGCAGGATCACGCTCGGCAGCTTGATCAGGCGCTTCGCCAGCGCGGCCTCCCAGTTCGCGCCACGATAGGCCGCGACAGTCGGCACCTGCGCCAGAGCGAGCTCCAGCGTGACCGTGCCGGACGCGGCGAGCGCTGCGCGCGCCGACCTGAACGCGGCGAGCTTGGCCTCCTCCCCCGTTACGACCTCCGGGCTGACCGGCCAGCTCGCAGCCGCCTCCGCGATCGATGCGGATAGATGCGCGACCGCCGGCAGGACGAAGCGCGCGCCCGGCATCGCCTGCGCGACCTTGCCGACCGCGGCGCCGAAGACCGGCATGAGATGGTTGATTTCGGAGCGTCGGCTGCCGGGCAGGATCAGGATCAGCGGGCCGCTCACGCCAGAGCGCCTCGCCGCCTCCGCGGTATCCGGCCGCAGCTCGGCCAGCCGCTCCATCAGCGGATGGCCGACATAGACCGTTTCGGGGCCGTGCAGCCGCGCCAGCGCCGCCGGCTCGAAGGGCAGCAGCGCCAGGATACGGTCGATATGCGGCGCCATCCGTTTCGCCCGGCCGGAACGCCAGGCCCAGACGCTGGGGCAGACCCAGTGGACGATCGGGATCGCGGGCGCGCGCCTGCGCAGCTTCTTCGCGACCCTGAGCGAGAAATCCGGCGCGTCGATCGTCAGCAGCAGATCGGGCGCGAAGGCGGCGATGCCCCGGGCCGCATCCTCCATCCGCCGCAGCAGCAGCGGCAGCCGGGCGATGACGGGGCCGAACCCCATCACGGCGATGTCGGCCTGCGGAAAGAGCGGCGTCAGGCCCGCCTCGACCAGCCCCTGCCCGCCGACGCCGGCCAGCACGAGCCCGCGCCCGCCGAGGCGCTCGCGCAGCGCCGCGACGAAACGCAGGGCGAGCGCGTCGCCGGAAGCCTCGCCCGCGACGATGGCCAGCCTGAAGGGACGGCTCACGCCACGCCCTCGACGAAGAGATTCTGCCGGTCGGCCAGCGCGCCGAGCGCCGCGGCGTCGCCGACGAGAACCTGCCCTGACCTGAGGCCGATACCGGCGAGACCGGCCTGTGCGACATGGTCGAGCGTGCGCGGACCGATCGCCGGCATGTCGACGCGCAGGTCCTGGCCGTGCTTGGGCGCCTTGACGAGGACGCCGTCGCCCTTGGCGATCCTGAGCCGGCCGGAGGCGGCCAACTCGGCGACGCGCGCGATCATGGCGTCGGTGCCCTCGGCCGCCTCGATCGCGATGACGCGGTGGTCGGCGAGGATCGCTGCCTGCCCGACATCGAAGGGCGAGAGCGCCGCCAGAAGCGAAAACCCGCGCTCGATCAAGGCCTTCTGACCGGGTGTCGCGACATGGCGGCCGAGGGGTCCCGGCTGCGCGGTAAGTTCGGGCGCGATCATGGCGGGGCCATGCACGCGAAAGCCCTGCGCCTCGAAGAACTCGACGACGCCGCGCAGCAGGTGATCGTCGCCGCCTTTGAAGGCGCGGGCGAAATGCGGCAGATATCTCAGGGTCGAGGCCTCGGGCCGCAGCGCGCCGAAATTCGGGCGCGGCAGCGAGCCCAGCAGAACCATGTCGCCGATCTGGCGCCGACGCAGGACCTCGAGCAGGCGGCCGAGCTGCCCGAGCCGGAACATCTCGATCTCGGCCGGCGCGAAGGCGGCGGGATCGGCCGCGCCGTCGAGCCCCGCGACGAAGACCGCATGGCCGCGACCTGCGGCCAGCCGCGCCAGCAGCGGCGGATAATCGCCGCCGCCGGCGATGATGGCGAGCGGTCCGCGCATCGGCGCCGCGCCTGCCGGATCAGGGTTCACCGATCCGACGTGTTGACGTCATGAGGCACGCAGATCGCGCGCTCGCCGCCGTTGCGGATGAAGTCGAGAATCTCGTGGATCAGCGGATGCGAGGCGAATTCGCTCGCCACGTCCTCGACGCGCTCCGACAGGGTTCCCTCGTCGGCGAAGAGCAGCCGGTAGGCCCGGCGCAGTTCGTGGATCTGCTCGCGGGTGAAGCCGCGCCGGCGCAATCCCACGAGGTTCAGGCCGGCGAGATGGGCGGGATTGTCGCGCACCATGCCGAACGGGATCACGTCGTGCATCACGCCGGCGCCGCCGCCGATGAAGGCGTGGTCGCCGACGCGGATGAACTGGTGCAGGCCGGTGCCGCCGCCGACGATGACGAAATTGCCGACCTTCACATGGCCGGCGCACATGACGTTGTTGGAGAAGATCACGCTGTCGCCGATCTGCGTGTCATGCGCGACATGCGAGTTCGCGAGAAAGAAGCAGCGATCGCCGATCGTCGTCTTCATGCCGCCGCCCTCGGTGCCCGGATTCATGGTCACGCCTTCGCGGATCATGCAATCGGCGCCGATCGTCAGCGTCGAGGGCTCGCCGTGATATTTCAGGTCCTGCGGCGGATGGCCGATCGAGGCAAAGGGATAGACCTTCGTGCGCGCGCCGATCGTGGTGTAGCCGGCGACGGCGACATGGCTGACGAGTTCGACGCCCTCGGCCAGCTCCACATCGGGGCCGACCGTGCAGAAGGGACCGATGACGACGCCGGCGGCGAGGCGCGCGCGGGAATCGACGACCGACATCGGATGGATGGTGGCGCTCATGCAGGGAGTGTCCTGGTTCTCGGCTCGTCGGCGGCGGCTCAGACGACCATGGCGGAAAGATCCGCCTCGGCCACCAGCGCACCGTCGACCCGCGCCTCGCCCCGGTAGAACCAGAGATTGCGCTTGCGCGTGATCTTGGTGAGGTGGAAGCGAAGCTGGTCGCCCGGAATGACGGGCTTGCGGAACTTGGCCTTGTCGATGGTGGTGAACAGCACGCTGGTCACGCCCGGATCGGCGCTGCCGCGCGCATTGACGACGAGCACGCCCGCGGTCTGGGCCATCGCCTCGATCATCAGCACGCCCGGAAAGACCGGCCGATCGGGAAAATGGCCGGTGAACTGCGGCTCGTTGATCGTGACGTTCTTGATGCCGACACCCGATTCGTCGCCGTCGATCTCGACGACGCGGTCGACCAGAAGAAACGGATAGCGGTGCGGGATGCAGGCCATGATCTTCTGGATGTCGACCACGCCCAGCGCCGTCCTCGGATCGTTCATCGTGTCCCATCTCCCAAACGGGCCCCGGCTCGGCGAGGCCCATCCACTGCCGCGATCCGAAGCCGCGATCTCACGCCGTCAGGCAGCATTCATCCATGCCGATGTGCCGGAAAGAGCACCCGGCCGGCAAGCTAAATCGACATGGAGCGGCTTTGCGGCGACCCGTGCGCCGGCGCGGCCGTCAACCGTCCGTGCGGTCCTTGGTCTTGCCGCGCCCGGCGACGAGCTGCTTGAGCAGGGCGCTCTCGCGCGCCCAGCTCAGGGCGGGCCGCGCCGGATAGCCGCCGTATTTCGCGCCGCGCGGAATGTCGCCGGCGACGCCGCTCTGGGCCGCGACCTGCGCGCCCATGCCCACGGTGAGATGGCCGGCGAGGCCGACCTGGCCGCCGAGAACGACGAAGTCCTCCAGCGTGGTCGAGCCGGCGATGCCGACCTGCGAGACGATGACGCAATGGCGGCCGATGACGCAGTTATGGCCGATCTGGACGAGGTTATCGATCTTGGTTCCCTCGCCGATCACCGTGTCGCGGCTGGCGCCGCGATCGATGCAGCTGTTGGCGCCGATCTCGACATCGTCCTGGACGATGACGCGGCCGATCTGCGGCACCTTCATATGGCCCTTGGGGCTCATCGCGAAGCCGAAGCCGTCCTGGCCGATGCGGACGCCGGGATGGATGATGACGCGATTGCCGATCAACGTGGAGTGCAGGGTCGCGCCGGCGCCGATCGCGCAATCGCGGCCGATGCGGACCTGCGGTCCGATCACCGCATGCGACTGGACGACCGTGCCCGCGCCGATCTCGGCGCCGGGACCGATCACCGCGCCGGGATCGACGGTCACGCCGGCTTCCAGAGCAGCCGTCGCATGAACGAAGGCGCCGGGCGCGACGCCGCCCTGCGAGCCGAAGACCGATCCGGGACGGAGCGCCTGCGGGAACAGCCGCGCCAGCACCTTGGCGAAGACGTGATAGGGGGTCGGCGTGACCAGCGCGAGCGTGCCCGCGGGGACGCGCGGCGCGAAACGCGGCGAGACCAGGCAGAGCCCCGCCTTCGTCGCGGCGAGCGCGTCGGTGTATTTGGCGTTGTCCATATAGGCGAGGTCGCCCTGCCCCGCCGTCTCCAGCGCCGCGACACCGGCGACGCGGCGGGCGGGGTCGACGCCATCAGGCAGCGCAATGCCGGTCATGGCCGCGACCTCGCCGAAGTCGAGCGCCGTCGCGGCCGGAAAGAACTGTGGTTCTGCCATGAAAAAGTCCGGAGCGGGGCGCGCGAGCACGCCCCGCCGCGTCAGAAGCGCGTGCCGCCCGAGAAGCGGAAGGCCTGCAGACGGTCGCCGCCGGTCTTGCGGCCGGTCGCCACGTTGATCTGGCCGTCATCCTTCGACAGGGCGAAGGCGTAGTCGAAGCGGATCGGCCCGAGCGGCGACTGCCACAGAAGGCTGGCGCCGACCGACGAGCGGATGACGTTCTTGTCGCGCACGCAGGCGACGTTGGTCTGGTAGATCGACGTCGTCGCGACGTTGAACTGCCTCGCCTCGGACCCTGTCGGGCACATGGTCGGCGTGGTGACCGTCTTGGAGCCGCCATCGTAATTGAACAGCGTGCCGGCATCCGCGAAGATCGCGCCGCGCAGGCCGAGATCGCGCGGCAGCCCGAAGATCGGGAACTGGATCTCGACCGTGCCGCCGAAATAGGTCGTGCCGCCGAGCGCGTTCGCCGTCGGATCGTTCAGCACGTCGCGCGGACCGATGCCGGACGGCGCGAAACCGCGCACCAGGGTCGGTCCGAGGAAGTAGTGGTCGATCATGCGCAGATTGCCGCTGGTGGCCTGCACATGGCCCGCCTGGCCGCGGATGAAGCCGACGACGTCGTCGAAGATTTCCCGGTAGTAGCGGGCGTCCGCGGAAATGCGCAGGAACTTAGAATCGCCGCCCACGCCGGCGAATTCCGGCTTCAGCTCTGCGACGAAGCCGTTGCGCGGCGACTGGATGTTGTCGAGCGAATTGTAGTTGAAGTTCAGGCCGACCAGCGAGGTCAGGGTCGTGCCCTGCGCTTCCTTGACCGCGATCGTCGCCTCGCCATTGGTCAGGCAGTTGAAGACGGCGTTCTCGGGCAGCCCCGAGCCGGGCGTGCCCGGCGTCGTGCCGAGGATCGGACGCGTGCAGTCGTTGAACGGATTGGCCGTCGTGTTCGGGATATCGATCTCGGTCGTGTAGATCGAATAGCGCGGCGTGATCGAGAACTCTTCCGTGATCGGGAAGGTCGCGCGGATCTGGCCGCCGGTGACGCGGCTCTCGAAGCGGCCGGTGTTGTAGTTGTCGTTGTATTTCGAGAACAGATCGAAGCCGGCCGCGATCCGCCTGCCGAGGAAATAGGGCTCGGTGAACGAGAAATCGACGCCTTTGCTGCGCTGGCCGAGCGTGCCGGCGATGCGGACGAACTGGCCGCGGCCGAGGAAGTTCGACTCCGACAGCGAGATTTCGCCGATGACGCCGTCCGAGGTCGAGTAGCCGCCGGCGATCGAGAACGAGCCGGTCGCCTTGTCCTCGACATCGATGTTGACGACCACGCGATCGGGCGCGCTGCCCGGCTCGTTGGTGATGCGGATCTTGTTGAAGAAGCCGAGATTGTTCAGGCGGCGCTCGGCCCGGTCGATCAGGACCTTGTTGTAGGCGTCGCCTTCGCCGAGATCGAGCTCGCGGCGCACGACATAGTCGCGCGTGCGGGTGTTGCCGCGCACGTTGATGCGCTCGACATAGACGCGCGGACCCTCGTCGACGACGTAGGTGATGCCGATCAGGCGGCCGGCCGCGTCGCGGTCGCCGCGCGGACGGACCTGCGCGAAGGCGTAGCCGCGGCGCGAAACCTCGGTGGTCAGGCTGACCAGCGACTTCTCGACCGCCTCGGCGTTGTAGGTGTCGCCCGCCGAGGTCGCGACCAGGCGCTGCAGCGCGCCCGGATCGAGATCGCGCAGGCGGGAATCGACGTTCACGCTGCCGACGCGATACTGCGGACCCTCATCGACCGCGATGTCGATGATCCAGCCCTGCGCGGCGTCGTCGAAACGCGCGCTGTTCGAGACGATCTGGAAATCGGCATAGCCGTTCTTCAGATAGAAGCGCCGCACCAGTTCGAGATCGGCCGAGATGCGGTCGGCGTCATAGACGTCGGAGGTCTTGATGAAGCTGAGGAAATTCGACTCGGTCGACTGCATCAGCCCGCGCAGGCGGCCCGACGAATAGGCGCTGTTGCCCGAGAAATTGATGCTCTTGATGCCGGTCTTGCCGGTCTCGACGATCGTGAAGACGACGTCGGAGCGGCCGTTCGGCAGCGGCGCGAGGCGGCCGCTGATCGACGAGGCGCCGTAGCCCGAGCGGCGATAGGCTTCCTTGAGGCGCTCGACGTCGGAGTCGATCAACGCCTGGCTCATCGGCCCCCGCGCCTTCGACTGCACGACCTGAAGCAACTGGTCGCTCTTCAGGCGGCGATTGCCCTCGAAGGCGACGCGGTTGATCGTGTCGTTCTCCTGCACGGAGATGACGGTCTGCGAGCCGCGGCGGCTGACCTGAACGCTGGAGAACAGGCCGGTCGCCAGCAGATTCTGGCGAACCTCCTGCGGGGCGCCCTGACTGGCGTAGGAGCGGATCGTCTCCGCGTCGACGCGCCTGTTGCCTTGGACAATCACGGCCTGTGCGAACACCACGCCGCCGCTGACGGCCAGCATGAAGGCCGAAAGTCCGACTGATCGAGAGAGCCGCGCTTTGAAGGGTCGGCTCTTTTGGGTCGACGTCATCGGGTCGCCTATTCCATCTCTAAGGTCGCCACCCCAAGCGGGGGTTCCGGCCATCAGCCGAAGCTCGGGAACTTTGCAGTCCAATCGCTTCTACAAAGTTTCCCGCGGGGTGCAAACCGCGTTTGTCGTTAACGAAATATTTTTAGACACCGCGTGGCCATGAGGCCACGCGCCCTGCCGTGATTCCGCCGTAAAGCGCGCCGCCGCCCGGCCCCAGAATGGCGTTCAGAGCAGCGATTTCACATGAACGAGGTCGTTCCAGGTCACGAACAGCATCAGCATGAGCACGAGGCCGAGACCGAAACGGAAGCCGAGCTCCTGCGTCCGTTCGCTCAGCGGCCTGCCGCGCAGCGCCTCGATCGCGTAGAACATCAGGTGGCCGCCATCCAGCATCGGGACGGGCAGCAGATTCATCAGGCCGATCGAGACGGAGAGAATGGCGGCGAGGTTGATCAGCGCCATGAGCCCGCCGCTTGCCGCGACGAGGCCCGAGACCTGCGCGATCCGGATCGGCCCCGAGAGCTGGTCGGTCGATTCCCGCCCGTTGACGAGCTTGGAGAGGTAGTCGTAGGTGCGATCGACGACGTACCAGGTCTCCGACAGGCCGTTCTGGAGCGCCTCCAGCGGGCCGAAGCGTTGCGTCGTCCAGTCCTCGGCCTTGCGCGAGGCCTGAACGCCGATCACGCCGATGCGCTGCTTGCCCAGCGGCGTCGCCGTTTCGACGAGATTGGGCGTCACCGGCAGCGTCAGCCTGCCGCCGTCCCGTTCGACGGTGATCTGGAGCGTCTCGTCGGGCCGGCCGGACACGGCGCGCTGCATATCGTTGAAGCTGACGATCGACTTGCCGTCGATCGACAGGACGAGATCGCCGGCGCGCAGTCCGCCGCGCTCGGCCGCGCTGCCGGCGACGATCTGCTCGATGCGCGGAACCAGCACCTGCTTGCCGAGGAAGAACACGGTGCCGGCGAAGATCGCGATCGCCAGCAGAAAATTGGCGATCGGGCCCGCGGCGACGATGGCGACGCGCTCGCCGATCGACTGGGCCGGGAAGGACCGCGCGCGCTCCTGCTCGCTCATCCGGGCGACCTCGGCGGTATCGGGCGCGCTCGAAACGTCGGCGTCCCCCGAGAACTTCACATAGCCGCCGAGCGGGATCATCGCGAAGCGCCAGCGCGTGCCGCGCCTGTCGTAGAAGCCGAAGATCTCGCGGCCGAAACCGATCGAAAACACCTTCACATCGACGCCGCACCAGCGGCCGACCAGGAAATGGCCGAGCTCGTGGACGAAGACGACGACAGTCAGGACGAACAGGAAGGGCAGGAGATAGGTGAGCAGGAAGCCGCCCGCGCCCATGATCGTCGCCACAATATCCATCGTGTTCTCCAGAACAGCCAAGAAAGCATGTCACCCGGGCGCCTCATCCGCGAGCCGCTCCGATCAGACGAATTAGCACAGGATTCGCGCGAAAAAACGATGCCCGCCAGTGTGCCGGCAGATGACTAGGTGACAGCGCCAGGCGCTCACCGCAAGAGCAGCCCGGCGCGCTTTCGCGCATCGTGGTCAATGGCGAGCGCCGCCGCGACATCGGCGGGCGCGGCCGGGTCGGGCGCCGTCTGCGCGCAGACCTGCTCGACCAGACGCGCGATTCCCGGGAACGGAATGCGCCCATCGAGGAAGGCCGCGACGGCGAGCTCGTTGGCGGCGTTCAGGATCGCCGGCATCGCCCCGCCCGCCTTCAGCGCGGCGATCGCCAGCCCCAGCGCCGGAAAGCGCACGAGATCGGGCCTCTCGAAGCTCAGCGGCGCGGTCTTCGCCAGATCGAGAAAGCGCGCGGGCGGCGCATCGAGCCGGCCGTCGACGCCGAGGCAATGGGCGGCGGCGACGCGCATGTCCGGCAACGCCATGCCGGCGCTGACCGAACCGTCGCGGAAGGCGATCAGCCCATGGACGATCTGCTGCGGGTGGACCAGGACCTCGAGCTGCTCCGGCGCGACCGAAAACAGGAAGCAGGCCTCGATCAGCTCCAGCCCCTTGTTCATCATGCCGGCCGAATCGATCGTAATCTTGGGACCCATCGCATAGTTCGGATGGTTGAGCGCCTGCTCGGGCGTGGCCGCCGCGATACGATCCGCGCTCCAGGTCCGGAACGGGCCTCCCGACGCGGTCAGGATCATGCTGGCGATCGACGAGACCGGCTCGACGCCGAGCACCTGGAACAGGGCGTTGTGCTCGGAATCGAGCGGCAGGATGCGCGCGCCGACAGCTTTCGCCCGCGCCATCACCGCCGCGCCCGCGCAGACGAGGCTCTCCTTGTTGGCGAGCGCCACGACCCGACCCGGCGTCAGCGCGGCGAAGGTCGCCTCCAGCCCGGCCGCGCCCGAAATCGCGCTGACGACGATGTCGCTCTCCATCGCGACCGCGTCGAGGATGGCCTGGCGCCCTGCCCCGCTGGCGATGCCGGTTCCAGACAGCGCCCCGGCCAGCGCCGGACCCGCGGCCTCATCGGCGAGAGCCGCGAAGCGCGCGCCGGTCTCGACCGCGACGCGGGCGAGCGCCGCGGCATCATGTCCGCCGACCACCGCGACGATGGCGAGCCGTTCGGGATTTTCCGCCACGACATCGCGCGTCGAGCGGCCGATCGAGCCCGTCGCGCCCAGCAAGGTGACGGTGCGGCGCATCCGCAAGTCAGCCATCGATGCGGGACAGGAACAGCGCAAGGCCGACGAAGACGAGCACCGCCCAATAGCCGTCGAGACGATCGAGGAAGCCGCCATGGCCGGGGATCAGCCGGCTCGAATCCTTCGTGCCGAAGCGGCGTTTGATCGCCGATTCGAACAGGTCGCCGGCCTGGCTGACGACGGAGGCGAAGAGCGAGGCCACGATGGCCGTCCATGGGCCGACGAGCATGGCCGCCGCCGGCGTCAGCGCCCAGACGGCGTAGCCGCCGAGCGTTCCGGAGACCGCGCCGCCAATGGCTCCGGACCAGGTCTTCCTCGGACTGACGCTCGGCATCAGCTTCGGGCCGCCGAGGCGGCGGCCGGTGAAATAGGCCGCGATATCCGTCAGCCAGACCACGGCGAAGCTCCAGACGATCAGCGCCAGACCGAAATCCGGAAAGGCGCGCAGCGCCGGCACGATCAGGGCGAAGGCCAGCGCATAGGCGACGCCGCAGGCTTCGAGGATGCGACGGTCGGAGACGAGCGGCGTCAGCACGGCGCCGATGAGCGCGGCCAGGGCGGCGACGCCGGCCAGGGCGGCGGCGCTGACAGGGGCGAAACCGAGCGCGACCCCGGCCAGAGCCACGCCGATGCCGCCGGGAACGGCGTTGCGCCGGCTGACGATGGCGAGCCATTCATAGGCGATGAGGCCGGCGACGAGCGCCCAGACCAGCCGGAACGGCCAGCCGCCCCACCAGGTCGTCACGAGCACGCCGGCCGCCAGGACGAGCGCCGAGACGACCCTGAGCCTGAGTTCGCTCGCGCCTGATCTGGCGTCGCCGGGATTGACGGCGCCGGAGGTCTTCCGGCCGGGAAGCGGGGCGCTCACGCAGCGCCCACATTGCGGTCTTCATCCTCGCCGAGCCCGCCGAAGCGGCGCTCGCGACGCCGGAACTCGACCAGCGCCGCCTCCAGCGCCGCCTTGTCGAAATCGGGCCAGAGCACGGGCGTGAAGACGAACTCGGCATAGGCCGCCTGCCAGAGCAGGAAGTTCGAGATGCGCGTCTCGCCGGAGGTGCGGATCACCAGATCCGGGTCCGGCAGGTCGGCGGTGTCGAGATAATCGTCGAGCAGGCTCTCGGTCACGGCGTCCGGCCCGAGACGGCCGGCGACGGCATCCTCGGCCATGCGGCGCGCGGCGCGGGCGATCTCGTCGCGGGAGCCGTAGTTGAAGGCGACGACCAGCGTCATGCCGCCATTGCCGCGCGTCATCGTCTCGGCCCGCTCGACCAGCATGCGCAGGTCCGGCGCGAGATCGTCGCGGCCGCCGATGATGCGGACACGAACGCCAGCATCGTGCAGTTCGGCCAGATCCTTCTCGACGAAACGCCTGAGCAGCCCCAGCAGGAAGGACACTTCCGTCTGGGGACGCCGCCAGTTTTCGGTCGAGAAGCTGTAGAGCGTCAGCACCTCGATGCCGAGCTCGCCGGCGTTGCGGACCGTGCGGCGCAGCGCCTCCAGTCCCCGGCGATGACCCTCCTGGCGCGGCAGGCCGCGCTGCTTCGCCCAGCGGCCGTTGCCGTCCATGATGATGGCGACATGGGACGGCGCGGCAGGCGCGGACGAGGCCTGCGCCGGACCTGCGCTCCGTTCCGGCTGGCGTTGGCCTGCTGACATTCCCCTAGCCCCGTTCGGCCTGCCCCGGATGATCGCCGCCGCGTTTGCGGGCGGCTCTGGCGCGCTTTCGCGTCAGATCGATCTTGAGCATGTTCCGATCGCAAGAGTGGTGTCCACTTTTGCGGAACATGACTGAGCGATCAGACGCTCAGGATTTCCTTTTCCTTCGCCGCGAGCGCCTGGTCGATCTCGGCGATGTGCTGGTCGGTCGCCTTCTGCACGAGGTCGGACTGGTGGGTGACGTCGTCCTTGGTGAAGGCGCCGTCCTTCTCCACCTTCTTGATGGTGTCCATGGCGTCGCGCCGGACATGACGCACCGCGATCTTCGATTCCTCGGCGTATTTATGCGCGACCTTGACCATCTCCTTGCGGCGCTGCTCGTTCAGCTCCGGGATGCGGATGCGCAGGACGGCGCCTTCGGTCTGCGGATTGAGGCCGAGATCGGATTCGCGGATCGCCTTCTCGACGGCGGAGACCATGCTCCGGTCCCAGACCTGGACGCTGAGCAGGCGCGCTTCCGGCACGCTGACGGTGGCGAGCTGGCTGAGCGGCGTGCGCGCGCCATAGGCCTCGACCTGGATCGGATCGAGCATGTTGGCGGAGGCCCGCCCGCTGCGCAGCGAGGCGAGATCGCCCTTGAAGGAGGTGACGGCGCCGTCCATGCGGCGCTTTACGTCGGCGAGATCGAATGTCGTCTGGGCCATCGTCTTCAAGACCTTGGAGTTTATACGAAACCGGCCGCGACCATGGCGGCGGGGCAAGGCACGGTCAAGGATTTCATCTTACAGCCGTTCGGCTACGGCGTCACATAGGTCGCCCGGCCCTCGCCGCGCAGCACGGCGGCGAGCGCGCCCTTCTCGGCGATCGAGAACACCACGATGGTCAGGCCGGCGTCGCGGGCGAGCGCGAAGGCGGCGGTGTCCATCACCTTGAGATCCTTCTTGATCGCGTCCGCGTGGGTCAGCGTGTCGTAGCGGGTCGCGGACGGGTCCTTCTTCGGATCGGCGGTGTAGACGCCGTCGACCTGCGTCGCCTTGAGGAGGTGGCCGCAGCCGAGTTCGGCGGCGCGCAGCGCGGCTCCGGTATCGGTGGTGAAATAGGGGTTGCCGGTGCCGCCGCCGAGCACCACCACCTTGCCGTGGCTGAGATGGTCGAGGGCGCGCTTGCGGGCGTAGCTCTCGCAGAGCGACGGCATCGGCACCGCCGACATGGCGCGCGCCGGGGCGCCGGCGCTCTCGATCGCATGCTCGAGCGCGAGCGCGTTCATCACCGTGCCGAGCATGCCGATCGAATCGGCGCTGGTGCGGTCGAGGCCCTTGTTCAGGCCCTGCACGCCGCGGAAGAAGTTGCCGCCGCCGACCACGATCGCGATCTCGACGCCCTCGCGGGCGGCATGGGAGATGTCGTCGGCGAGAGCCGTCAGCGTGCCGCCGTCCAGCCCGGATCCCGCCGCGCCCGCAAGGGCTTCGCCGGAGAGCTTCACGAGGACGCGTTTGGGTCTCATGGGTCGTCTCCTGCTTTACGCCACCGCCACGCAGCGCCGATTCGACGCTGCGCGAGCCTTCTTACACAAAAAAGGCCGCGCGGGGCGCGGCCTTTCGATGATGCCTGTCGACCGGGAAATCAGCCGGTCGCGCCGCCCGCCGCCGCGACCTCGGCCGCGAAATCCTGCTCTTCCTTCTCGATGCCCTCGCCGAGCGCGAAACGGGCGAATCCGGTCAGGGCGACCGGAGCGCCGAGCCTGCCCTCGGCTTCCTTGAGCACCTGGGCGACCGACTTGGAGCCGTCATGGATGTAGGCCTGCTCGAGCAGGCAGTATTCCTTGGCGTAGCTCTTCAGGCCGCTCTCGGTGATCTTGGCGAGGACATGCTCGGGCTTGCCGGCGTTCTTCTCGGCCAGGATCGCCTTCTCGCGGGCCAGCACCTCGGGATCGACCGAGGCGAGATCGAGCGCGACCGGGTTGGTCGCGGCGACATGCATGGCGAGCTGGCGGCCGAGCTGGCCGAGTTCCTCGACCTTGCCGGCCGATTCCAGCGCGACGATGACGCCGATCTTGCCGAGACCGTCCGCGACCGCGCCATGGACATAGGAGCCGATCACGCCGGCCGAGACCTTCAGCGAGGCGACGCGGCGCAACGTCATGTTCTCGCCGATGGTGGCGATGGCGTTGGCGATCGCATCGGCGACCGTGCCGCCGCCGGGATAGTGATGGGCGAGCACCGCCTCGACATCGCCGCCGCGCTCCAGCGCGACATTGGCGATGCCATGCGCCAGCGCCTGGAACTCGAGATTGCGGGCGACGAAGTCGGTCTCGGAGTTGAGCTCGATCACCACGCCGCTATGGCCCTTGAGCGCGACCGCGACGAGGCCTTCGGCGGCGACGCGGCCGGCCTTCTTGGCGGCCTTGGCGAGGCCCTTGGTGCGCAGCCAGTCGATCGCGGCCTCGATGTCGCCGTCGACGGCCGAGAGCGCGGTCTTGCAGTCCATCATGCCCGCGCCGGTCTTGTCGCGGAGTTCCTTCACCATCGCGGCGGTGATCGCAGCCATCTTGCCTGTCCTTGTCCTTGCAAGCCGCCGCCGTTCAGGCGCGGCCCCCGCACTTCGTTGGAAAACCTTGTCGTCGTGAAATCCTGCCGCAAGAACCAACGCCGACGCTCCGTTTCCGGCCGCCGGCGCTGGTCTCGCATCACTGAAGAATGCGCTTTCGCGACGCGCCGCCCGCGCGTCGCGGAAATCGGCTCAGGCGTCGGCGAGTTCGCGCGCCTGGGCGACCCAGCCGTCACGCTCGATGCGGCCAGCGAGCTTCAGGTCATGATCGACCTTGGCAACGTCGGCCGGCGTCATCGCGGCGATCTGCCAGAAGTGGAACAAGCCGCCATCGTTGAGCTTCTGAACCAGCTCGGGCCCCATGCCCGAGAGCTTCATCAGGTCGTCGGGCGCGCCGCGCGGGGCGGTCAGCAGCTCGAACACCGGACCGGCGTCGTTGGCGGGCTCGGCCAGACCCTGCTCGGCCAATGCCTCCTCGACGACCGGCGCGACAGCCGCGCCGATGTCCTCGCCACGGTCGCCCGAGGCGCGGCCGATGCCGTCGATGGCCGAGCGTGCGATCAGGTCGCAATAGAGCGCGATGGCGCGGCCGGCGTCGTCATTGGCCGGGACCGGGAAGGTGATGCCGTCGGGATCGGAGTTCGAATCGATGATCGCCGCGACGGGAATGCCGAGGCGCTGGGCCTCCTTGATCGCGAGCGCTTCCTTGTTGGTGTCGATCACGAAGATCATGTCCGGCGTGCCGCCCATGTCCTTGATGCCGCCGAGCGCCTTCTCGAGCTTGTCGCGCTCGCGCGCCAGCATCAGGCGCTCCTTCTTGGTCAGGCCCGCGCCGCCGCCGGAGAGCAGCTCGTCGACCTTGCGCAGGCGCTGGATCGAGGCCGAGATGGTCTTCCAGTTGGTCAGCATGCCGCCGAGCCAGCGCGAGTTGACGTAGTACTGGGCCGAACGCTTGGCGGCGTCGGCGATCGAGTCCTGCGCCTGGCGCTTGGTGCCGACGAAGAGGACGCGGCCGCCGCGGGCGACGGTGTCGGAAACCGCCTGCAGGGCGCGCGACAGCATCGGCACCGACTGCGAGAGATCGAGGATGTGGATGTTGTTGCGGGTGCCGAAGATGTAGGGCGACATCTTCGGGTTCCAACGATGCGCCTGGTGGCCGAAATGCGCGCCGGCCTCGAGCAATTGGCGCATGGAGAAATCGGGCAGTGCCATGGTGTTCTTCGTCCTTCCGGTTGAGCCTCTGGGGTGCGAATGAACCGAGCATAGGCTGCAAGGTCACCGGAACGCCTCGGAGACGAGGCGATGCTCCCCATGTGGGATGGGCTGCGCCTTACAGGGGATGGCGCGGGAATGCAAGATCGCCTACGGACAATTGGCGGCTGGCGCGACGGGGCGAATTCTACCGGCCGTTGAAGCAGGCCGTGACGATCCGGCTCGATTCGGACGTGGTGGCATGGTTCAAGGAGCAGGCTGCGGAAGGCGGCTACCAGACCGAGATCAATCGGGTCTTGCGGCGGCATGTCGCCGATGCCGAAAGACAAGACGCTTAAGAAATCTGGTTATTCCAGCCCGAGCCCGCCCAGCACCCGCCGCTCGATCTCTGCCTTCGGCAGGTCGACCGGGATGACCAGCGGGCGCTCGTCCTCGCCCGGCTCCTCCAGCGCCGCGAACTGGCTGTCGAGCAGGGCCGGCGGCATGAAATGGTGCTGGCGGGCGGCCATGCGCTTCCCGATCAGATCGCGCGAGCCCTTGAGATAGACCAGCGCCACGTCGGGCCGGTCGCCGATGATCACGTCCCGATAGCGTCTCTTCAGCGCCGAGCAGGTGACGATTCCGTTCCTGCCGGTGGACCGCAGTTCGTCGATCCAGGCCGCGATCGCCGCGAGCCAGGGCTTGCGGTCGTCGTCGTTCAGCGGCGTGCCGCCCGACATCTTGGCGACGTTCCCGGGCGGATGGAAGGAATCGGCGTCGCGAAACGGCCAGCCGAGACGCTTGGCCAGCCTTTCGCCGAGCGAGGTCTTGCCGGAGCTGGCCACGCCCATGACGACGATGACCGCCGGCTTTTGCCGTTGTTCTGAAGGCTGTGCCACTCGCTCAACCCTGCTTTTTGGGCTCGACATGGCCGCCGAACCCGGCCCGCATCGCCGACAGCACCTTCTCGGCGAAGGTGTGGTCCTTGCGCGAACGGAATCGGGTGTAGAGCGAGGAGGTCAGCACCTCCGCCGGCGTCGCGGTCTCGATCGCGGCCTGCACGGTCCAGCGGCCCTCGCCCGAATCCGAGACGTTGCCGGAATAGGAGGAGAGTTCCTCGTCGGCCGCCAGCGCCTCGGCGGTGAGGTCGAGCAGCCAGGAGGTGACGACCGAGCCGCGCCGCCAGACCTCCGAAATCTCGGCGACATCGAAATCGAAGCCGTATTCCGGCGGCAGGCCCTCCTTGGCGGAGGCGTTTCGCAGCAGGTCGAAGCCTTCCGCGAAGGCCTGCATCATGCCGTATTCGATGCCGTTATGGATCATCTTGACGAAATGGCCGGCCCCGACCGGGCCGCAATGCAGATAGCCCTGCTCGCTCGTCGGGTTGCGGCCCTCGCGGCGCCTCGTCGGCTCGATCCCGCCCTTGCCCGGCGCCAGCGTCTTGAAGATCGGCTCCAGCCGCCCGAAGGCCTCCCTGTCGCCGCCGATCATCAGGCAATAGCCGCGGTCGAGCCCGTGCACGCCGCCGGAGGTGCCGACATCCATGTAGTGCAAGCCCTTGGCCGCGAGTTCCTGCCCGCGCCGGACATCGTCCTTCCAGAAGGCGTTGCCGCCGTCGATCAGCGTGTCGCCAGACTCAAGCATGGCGGCGAGTTCGGCCAGCGTCCTTTCGGTGATCTCGCCGGCCGGCAGCATCACCCAGATCGCGCGCGGCGCGGCGAGCTTCGCGACCATGTCCTTCAGGTCGCCGGCGACGACGGCGCCGTCTGCCGCGAGCGCCGCGCCGGGCCTGGGATCGCGGTCGTAGACCACGCAGTCATGCCCGGCGCGCATCAGCCGGCGCACGATGTTGGCTCCCATCCGGCCGAGGCCGACCATTCCAAGCTGCATCGTCCCGACCCTTCATCCGCGATCGCCGGCTCGCTGGCCGCGACCCGTCAGAGCGCTTCTCGCATCCCGGCCGCCTCGGCGACAAGCCAGTCGCGCAGCAGCGTGAAGGCGGGAGTCGGCTGGCGTCCGGAGCCTTGAGTCAGCCAGTAGCCGTGGCGGCTGCGGAAACCGAGGCCGGCGGGATTGACGAGCTGGCCCGACGCCAGCTCCTCGCCGACCAGCGCGCGCGGCGCCAGAGCGAGCCCCTGCCCCGCGATCGCCGCGCGAATCACCAGCGCGTAGAAGCCGAAGCGGATCACGCGCTGCGGGCTCAACCCTTCGACGCCGTTCGCCTCGCCGAACTCGCTCCAGCGCAAAGGCGTCTGGAAATGGTCGAGCACGGGGAAGCGCGCCACGTCGGCGGCGCCTGCCATGCCGCCGAACCGCGCGATGGCGTCGGGCGCGCCGACCAGCGCGACGTCGCGGCCGAACAGATAGTCGCAGACCTGCCCCGGCCAGTCGCCCTCGCCGAAACGGAAGATGGCGTCGGGCGCTTCCGCGGTCTCCTGCGTGACGAGGGTGGTGAACTGCACGTCGATCCCGGGATGCAGCTCGGCGAAGCGCGAGAAGCGCGGCACGAGCCAGCGGTCGCCCAGGATCGGCAGGACATGCAGCCGGACGCGATGCTGCGCCGGGCGGAACGGCGCGAGGCCGGCGACGGCCGAGACGAGCCCAGCCAGGACCGCGCGCGCCGGCTCGATGAAGGCGCGGCCGGCCTCGGTCGGCTCCAGCCCGCGCCGCTTGCGCAAAAACAGCGCCGCGCCGACGATCTGCTCGACGGCCTTGAGTTGCTTGCTGACGGCGCTCTGCGTCATGTTGAGCTCGGCTGCCGCGCCCGAGCAGGAGGCATGGCGCGCCACCGCCTCGACGACGCGCAGGCCGGTGGTCGATGGCAAGGGCTGCGAATTGCCGGTCATGCCCGATCCTACGGGCGGACTGCCCCTGACGCAAAGTGCTATTCCGGAATGGAATGCCGGCCGGAAATCATCTCCTTTGCGCATGCCTTCGTCGCGGTCCTAGGGTGCCCTTGCGACATTCACAGCGGAGTTCGACCCGTGAACCAGCCCTTGCGTCTCTGGGGCGGCCGTTTCAGCGCCGAGCCCGATCCCGCGCTGACCCGGCTCTCGCGCTCCGAGCCGAGCTATTTCCGGCTCGCTCCTTACGATCTCGCCGGCTCGCGCGCCCATGTCCGCGAACTCGGCCGCGCCGGCCTGCTCGACGACGCCGAGATCGCCATCGTCCTGAAGGCGATCGGCGAGGTCGAGATCCAGCACGCGAAGGGCCTAATCGAGCCCTGGGCCGAGGACGAGGACGTCCACACCTTTCTGGAGCGCGTGCTGACGCAGAAGCTCGGGCCCCTCGGCGGAAAAATCCGCGCCGGGCGCTCGCGCAACGACCAGGCGGCGAACGACCTCAAACTGTTCCTGCGTCACCGCGCCCGGACGCTGATGACCGACCTGCTGGCGCTGCAGGACGCGCTGGTGGCGCAATCGCAGGCTCACAAGGCGACGCCGGTTCCGGGCGTCACCCATCTCCAGGCTGCCCAGCCGATCACCTTCGGCCATCACCTCATGGCCCACGCCCAGGCTTTCGCGCGCGATGCCGGCCGGCTGATCGACTGGGACCGGCGCAACGCGGTCTCGCCGCTCGGCGCCGCCGCGCTGGCGGGCTCGGCGATCGCGCTCAATCCCGAGATTTCGGCCGAGGAGCTCGGCTATGACGGCTCGTTCGAGAATTCGGTCGACGCGGTCGGCGCGCGCGACCATGTCGCGGAGTTCCTGTTCGCCGCGGCGATGCTGGCGGTGAACCTGTCGCGGCTGGCGGAGGAGATCGTGATCTGGTGCACGCAGCCCTATCGCTGGATTTCTCCGCACGATTCCTTCGCGACCGGCTCGTCGATCATGCCGCAGAAGAAGAACCCCGACATCGCGGAGCTGACGCGCGGGCGCTCGGCCCGGCTGATCGGCGGGGTCACGACCATGCTGGCGGCGCTGAAGAGCCTGCCGCTGTCCTACAACCGCGACCTCGCCGAGGACAAGAAGGCCGCTTTCGACGCCGTCGACGCGCTGGCGCTGGTGCTGCCGGCGATGGCCGGCATGGTCGCGACGATGACCGTGAACACCGGCAGGATGCGCGAGGCCGCTTCGCAGGGCTTCACGCTCGCCACCGAAGTCGCGGATTTCCTGGCGCGCAAGGGAGTGCCCTTCAGCGAGGCGCATGACATCACCGGCACGCTGGTCCGGCTCTGCGAGGAGCGCGACTGCGAGCTGCACGAGATCGACGACGCGGGGCTCGCCGGCGTCGATCCGCGCCTGACGCCCGACATCCGCGAGCACCTGACGCTGGAGGCCGCGCTCGACGCCCGCATGGCGCGCGGCGGCGCCTCGCCTGCTCGGGTGGGAGAACAGATCGAGCGCCTGACGCAGGAACTCGCCCGGCACCGCGCCTGGGCGCTGGACTATCAAGGGCCGAAGCCATGACCGACAGAGCGACGCAGGCCCCGGGCTTCGACCCCGCCATCCTGAACCTGCCCCGCGCCGGGCGGCCGCATCTCGGCCGCTGGCTTTCGGCCGCGCTCGTGCTGCTGGCGCTGGCCCTGGTGATCAAGGCGTTCGCCGAGGGCGATATCGCCTGGAAGGTCGTCGGCCAGTTCTTCACCGCGCCCGCGATCCTCGGCGGGCTCGTCAACACGGTGATCATGACGATCTGCGCCATGGCGCTCGGCATCACGCTCGGCGTGGTCTTCGCGATCATGGCGATGTCGCCGAACGCCGTGATGCGCGGCTGCGCCGCCTTCTACATCTGGTTCTTCCGCGGCACGCCGCTGATCCTGCAATTGCTGATCTGGTTCAACCTGGCGCTGGTCTTCCCGACCATCGGCATTCCCGGCCTCTTCTCCGTCCGCACCATCGACGTCATCGGCCCGTTCATGGCGACGCTGTTGGGCCTCGGCATCAACCAGGGCGCCTATACCGCGGAGGTCGTGCGCTCGGGCATCCTCTCCGTCGATCACGGCCAGACCGAAGCCGCCAAGACGATCGGCATGACGCGGCTGACGACGCTGCGCCGGATCGTGCTGCCGCAGGCGATGCGGGTGATCATCCCGCCGGTCGGCAACGAGGTCGTCAGCATGGTCAAGCTGACCTCGATCGCAAGCGTGATCCAGTTCTCCGAGATCCTGCGCAACGCGCAGACGATCTACTACGCCAATGCCCGCGTCATCGAACTGCTGATCGTCGCCGCCGGCTGGTACCTGATCGTGGTCTCGATCCTTTCGCTCGGACAGATCGTGCTGGAGCGGCGCTTCGCCAAGGGCCGCGCCGGAGCGGGAGCGCGCGATGCTTGAGACCGCGATCCCCATGGTCAAGGCGCTGTCCGTGACCAAGCGCTTCGGCCGGCTTGCCGCGCTCGACGCGGTGTCGCTGGAGATCGCCTCCGGCGAGGTCGTCTGCATCGTCGGCCCGTCCGGCTCGGGCAAGTCGACGCTGCTGCGCTGCATCAACCAGCTTGAGCGCATCGACGAGGGCGCGATCTGGGTCGACGGCGAACTGGCGGGCTTCCGGCAGGCCGGCGGCAGGCTGGTCGAACTTGTCGACCGCGACATCGCCCGGCAGCGGCTGGCGAGCGGCATGGTCTTCCAGCGCTTCAACCTGTTCGCCCATATGACGGCGCTGCAGAACGTGATCGAGGGGCCGGTGACGGTGCTGAAGCAACCCAGGGCCGCCGCCATCGCGGAGGCCGAGGCGCTGCTCGCCCGCGTCGGCCTGGCAGAGAAGCGCGACGCCTATCCGTCCGAGCTCTCCGGCGGCCAGCAGCAGCGCGTCGCCATCGCCCGCGCCTTGGCGATGAAGCCGCGGCTGATGCTGTTCGACGAGCCGACCTCGGCGCTCGATCCCGAACTCGTCGGCGAGGTTCTCGCCGTGATGCGCGATCTCGCCAGGAGCGGCATGACCATGGTCGTGGTGACCCACGAGCTCGGCTTCGCCCGCGAGGTCGCCGACCGCGTCGTCTTCATGGATCAGGGCCGCCTCGTCGAGCAGGGCCCGCCGGCGCAGGTGCTGGGCGCGCCCGAACACCAGCGCACCCGCGACTTCGTCGCCGCCGTCCTGACCTGAAACCCCGCCGTTCCGATCCGCACAGAGGAGTTGCCCATGTCCACGCTATCCGGCGGCCTGATCGCCGCCCTCGCCATCGCCCTGCCCGCCGCGGCCAGCGCGCAGGAGTTGCCCGCCCGGATCAAATCGGCCGGCAAGATCGTCGTCGCGACGCAGCCGAACTATCCGCCGATCATCTTCAAGGATCCGGCGACCAACACGCTGGGCGGGCTCGACATCGAGATCGGCGAGGCGATCGCGGCCGAGCTCGGCGTCAAGATCGAATGGCAGGAGACCGCCTTCGCGCAGATGCTGCCCTCGCTGCAGACGGGGCGCGTCGACATGGTCATGGCCGGCATGTCGGACAACGCGGCGCGGCGCGAGACGGTCGACTTCGTCGACTACTTCTCGTCAGGCGCACAGTTCTACACGATCACCGCGCTTGCGGCGGGCGGCATCAAGACGGCCGACGATCTCTGCGGCAAGAGCGTCGGCGCCAGCCGCTCGACGACCTGGCCGGCCGAGATGGCCAAATGGAGCCAGGAGAACTGCGTCGCCAGGGGCAAGCCGGCGATCACCGTCGTCGGCACGGAAGGCTCGGTCGACGCCCGCACTCAGCTCAAGACGCAGCGCCTGCAGGCCGCCGTGCAGGGCAGCGAGACGATGCCCTATTTCCTCAAGCTCGAACCCAACACCTATGTGCCGCTCGGCACGCCCTTCACCGACGTCCGCGCCGGCATCCCCTTCGTCAAGACGCCCGAGGGCAACCAGTTGCGCGACGCCGTCAAGGGCGCGCTCGACCGGCTCAGGGCCAAAGGGACCTACGAGGCGATCTTCGTGAAATACGGCCTGCAGGCGAGCGCGCTGCCGACGATCACGGTCAACGAGGGCAAGTGAAGGACGCGCGGCTTTCAGCTCACCGCATTGCGAGCGCCGCGCGTCACACCTGGATCAGACGCTGGATCTGGTTGGCGTCGAGGTCCTTCATCGCTCCCGAGAGCACGACCTCGCCGCGGTCCATCACGAACATCGTGTCGGCGAGGTCGCGGGCGAAGTCGAAATACTGCTCGACCAGCACGATCGCCATGTCGCCGCGCGAGCGCAGGAAATCGATCGCGCGGCCGATATCCTTGATGATCGAGGGCTGGATTCCCTCGGTCGGCTCGTCGAGCACCAGCAGTCTGGGTCGGGTCACCAGCGCCCGCGCGATCGCGAGCTGCTGCTGCTGGCCACCCGAGAGGTCTCCGCCGCGCCGGCCCAGCATGGACTTGAGCACGGGGAAGAGGTCGAAGAGCTCGGCGGGAACGAAACGCTCCCTGCGCGCCAGCGGCGCGTAGCCGGTCTCCAGATTCTCCTTCACCGTCAGCAGCGGGAAGACCTCCCGTCCCTGCGGCACATAGGCGATGCCGGACCGCGCGCGATCCTCGCTGCGCAGCGCCGAGATGTCCTCGCCGTTCAGGCTGATGCGCCCGCCCGAGATCGGCTGGTGGCCGACGATGGCGCGCATCAGCGAGGTCTTGCCGACGCCGTTGCGGCCCATCACGCAGGTGACCTTGCCGATCTCGGCCGCGATGGAGACGCGCCGCAGCGCCTGCGCCGCGCCGTAGTGGAGATCGATGGCGTCGACGGAGAGCATGCTCAGCGCCCCAGATAGACTTCGACGACGCGCTCGTTGGCGCTCACCTGGTCGAGGGGTCCCTCGGCCAGCACCGCACCCTCGTGCAGCACCGTGACCTTCACGCCGAGCTCGCGGATGAAGCCCATGTCGTGCTCGACCACGATGACCGAATGGTCCTTCGCGATCTCCTTGAGCAGCACGGCGGTCTCGGCCGTTTCGCCGTCGGTCATGCCGGCGGCGGGTTCGTCGACCAGCAGGAGCCTGGGGTCCTGCGCCAGCAGCATGCCGATCTCGAGCCACTGCTTCTGGCCGTGCGAGAGCGAGCCCGCGAGCCGGTCGCGCGCATCGGCGAGCCTGATGATGCCGAGGATGTCGTCGATGCGCTTCCGCTGCGTCGCGGCGGTGCTCCAGAACAGCGTCCGGCGCACGTCGCGCGGCGCCTTCAGCGCCAGCAGGATGTTGTCCTCGATCGTGTGGAAATCGAACACGGTGGGTTTCTGGAACTTGCGGCCGATGCCGAGATTGGCGATCGCGGCCTCGTCGAGCTTCGTCAGGTCGATCGAGCCGCCGAACATCACCGTGCCGACGTCCGGCCTGGTCTTGCCGGTGATGATGTCCATCATCGTGGTCTTGCCGGCCCCGTTGGGGCCGATGATGGCGCGCATCTCGCCGGGCGCGATCGTCAGGGAGAGGCCGCGTATGGCCTTGAAGCCGTCGAAGGAGACGCTGACGCCGTCGAGATAGAGCAGCGAGGAGGTCAGCGCGCCGGAGCCGAGAGAGGTTATGGTCGCGTTCATGCGCGTCACTCCGCCGCGGCCGGTTCGGTGGCGGGAGCGGCGGTGGCGGGCTTGCGCCCTCGCCTGCTCCACACCCCCTGCGCCGTGCCCAGAATGCCCCTGGGCATGAACAGCGTGACGAAGACGAAGAGCGCGCCCAGCGCGAACAGCCAGTAGGGCGCCATGAAGCCCGAGGTGAAGACAGTCTTGGCCCAGTTGACCACGACAGCGCCGAGCGCCGCCCCGACCAGCGTGCCACGCCCGCCGATCGCGACCCAGATCACGGTCTCGATCGAGTTGGCCGGGTTGAACTCGCTGGGATTGATGATGCCGACCTGCGGCACGTAGAGCGCGCCCGCGACGCCCGCCATGCAGGCCGAGACGGTGAAGACGAAGAGCTTGAAGCGGTCGACCCGGTAGCCGAGGAAGCGCGTGCGCGATTCCGCGTCGCGGATCGCGATCACGACCTTGCCGAGCTTGGAGACGACGATGCCGCGCGCGATCAGGAAGCCGGCGATCAGCATGACGCAGGTCATGGAAAAGAGCGCGGCGCGCGTCGTCTGCGCCTGGACGTTGAAGCCAAGGATATCCTTGAAGTCGGTCAGGCCGTTGTTGCCCCCGAAGCCCATGTCGTTGCGGAAGAAGGCGAGCAGCAGCGCATAGGTCAGCGCCTGGGTGATGATCGAGAGATAGACGCCGGTGACGCGCGAGCGGAAGGCGAACCAGCCGAAGACGAAGGCGAGCAGGCCCGGCGCGAGCAGCACCATCAGCATGGCGAAGGGAAAGGAGGAGAAGCCGGACCAGTACCAGGGCAATTGCTGCCAGTTCAGGAACACCATGAAGTCGGGCAGGACCGGATTGCCGTAGACGCCGCGCGAGCCGATCTGGCGCATCAGATACATGCCCATCGCATAGCCGCCGAGCGCGAAGAAGGCGCCATGTCCGAGCGAGAGGATGCCGCAATAGCCCCAGACCAGATCGAGCGAGATGGCGAGCAGCGCGTAGCAGAGATATTTGCCCCAGAGCGACATGGTCGAGGTCGGGACATGGAAGACCGAGCCGACCGGCACCAGCAGGTTCGACAACGGCACGAGCACGGCGATGGCCGCGATCAGGCCGAGGAAGACATATCCCCGCATGTCCATGTTCTGAAGCAGGAAGCGGGTGATCATGCCTCGACCGCCCTGCCCTTGAGCGCGAACAGGCCGCGCGGGCGCTTCTGGATGAACAGGATGATGAGGACGAGCAGCGCGATCTTGCCGAGCACCGCGCCGGCATAGGGTTCGAGCAGCTTGTTGGCGACGCCGAGCGTCATCGCGCCGACCAGCGTGCCCCAGAGATTGCCGACGCCGCCGAAGACCACGACCATGAACGAGTCGATGATGTAGCTCTGGCCGAGATTGGGGCTGACATTGTCGATCTGCGAGAGCGCGACGCCGGCCAGCCCCGCGACGCCCGAGCCGAGGCCGAAGGTCAGCGCGTCGACACGGCCGGTGCGGATGCCCATCGCCGAGGCCATGCGGCGGTTCTGGGTGACGGCGCGCATCTGCAGGCCGATCGGCGTCAGCCGCAGGATCGCCAGCAGCGAAGCGAAGACCAGCATGGCGAAGACGATGATCCAGAGCCGGTTCCAGGTGATCGCCAGTCCGCCGAGCTCGAAGGCGCCCGACATGAAGGCCGGCGCGCCGACCTCGCGGTTGGTCGGCCCGAAGGCGGTGCGCACGGCCTGCTGCAGGATCAGGCTGATGCCCCAGGTCGCGAGCAGCGTCTCCAGCGGGCGGCCATAGAGGAACCGGATGACGCCGCGCTCGATCGCGATGCCGACAAGCCCCGCGACGAGGAAGGCGAGCGGCAGCGCGATCGCCAGCGAATAGGGGAAGAGGCCCGGGAAGCTCGTCCGGATCACCTCCTGCACGATGAAGGTGGTGTAGGCCCCGAGCATGACCATCTCGCCATGGGCCATGTTGATCACGCCCATCACGCCGAAGGTGATGGCGAGCCCGATCGCCGCGAGCAGCAGCACGGAGCCGAGCGAGAGGCCGTACCAGAGGTTCTGCGCGGCGCGCCAGAGCGCGAGCTTGCCCTCGATCTCGGTCATGGCGCGCGCCTGCGCCTCCTTCAGCGATTGCGAGGCGTCGCCCTGCAGCGAGCGCAGGGCCGCGAGCGCATCCTGGTCGCCGCGCTCGCGCAATACGTCGACGGCGGCGAGCCTGTCGAAGGGCGGCGCATCGGTCTTGGCGATCAGGATCGCGGCCTGGGCCTGGCGCAGGACCATGCGCGCCTTCGCGTCGGTCTCCTTGCCGATCGCGGCCGTCAGCACCGGCAGCAGGCTGACATCGCGCGACTTGAACACGGCCTCGGCCGCGAGCGTGCGTTTGGCCGCATCGGGATTGAGCAGGCCGAGCCCGCCCAGCGCCGCCTGGACGACGCGGCGCAGAGTGTTGTTGAGACGGACGGGGTTCAGGCCGGCGGGCTGGGCGGCGAGCGCCTGTCCGTCGCGGGCGTCGATGAAGCCGCCCTCCTTCGTCCTCACCACCACCGCGCCGCCGCCGGCCAGCAGCCGGCTCTCGGCCAGCGCCTCGATGATCGGCGCGGCCTGGGGATGGGCGGTCGCGATCAGGATGTCGACGGCGCGGGCGGTCTCGGAAAAGCTGTCGGCGTTGAGGCGGGCGAAGGCCTCGTCGGTGGATTGGGCGGAGGCGGCCATCGGGGCGAACGCCACGGCTGCGGCAAGCAGAACGACACGCAGAAGGCGGTCAAGCAACGGCATTGGTTCGTTTTTCATCCGAGGCGAGCGAAACAAGGCAAGGCGCTGGAAGAACCCCTCTCCCGCAAGGAGAGGGGTGGGTGAGGTGACGGACGTTCGAGCAGTCGAGCGGGGATCGCGGCGGCGAGGTTGCGGCCAATCGCTGAACGGCCTCCCCCTCACCCCCGCCCCTCTCCTTGCGGGAGAGGGGTTCCTCGCGCCTCATTCGCCAAAGCGGATGGCGCTCAAGCGCCGCCGCACTTGCCGGTCTTGACGTTGAAGTTGCCGCACTTCTTCTCGACCCAGTCGCCGATCAGGTCCTTGGAGCCTTCGAGTTCCTTCGACCAGGCGTCGCCGGCGACGAGGCCGGTCTTGGAGACCACGTCGAACTGGCCGTCGGCCCTGATCTCGCCGATCAGCACCGGCTTGGTGATGTGGTGGTTCGGAAGCATCTTCGAGACGCCGCCGGTCAGATTCGGCGCCTCGATGCCGGGCAGAGCGTCGATGACCTTGTCGGGATCGAAGCTCCCGGCCTTTTCGACCGCCTTCACCCACATGGCGAAGCCGATGACATGGGCCTCCATCGGGTCGTTGGTCACGGCCTTGGGGTTCTTCTTGAACGCCTGCCACTGCTTGATGAAAGCCTCGTTCTCGGGCGTCTTGACCGACTGGAAGTAGTTCCAGGCGGCGAGGTGGCCGACGAGAGGCTTGGTGTCGATGCCGGCGAGCTCTTCCTCGCCGACCGAGAAGGCCACGACCGGAATGTCGGTCGCCTTGATGCCCTGGTTGCCGAGCTCCTTGTAGAACGGCACGTTGGCGTCGCCGTTGATGGTCGACACCACGGCCGTCTTCTTGCCGGCGGTGCCGAACTTCTTGATGTCGGAGACGATCGTCTGCCAGTCGGAATGGCCGAACGGCGTGTAGTTGATCAGGATGTCCTCCTTCTTGACGCCCTTGGCGAGAAGATAGGCCTCCAGGATCTTGTTGGTCGTGCGCGGATAGACGTAGTCGGTGCCGGCCAGCACCCAGCGCTGCACCTTCTCCTCCTTCTCGAGATAGTCGACCGCGGGAATCGCCTGCTGGTTCGGAGCGGCGCCGGTATAGAACACGTTGCGCTCGCTCTCCTCGCCCTCGTACTGGACCGGGTAGAACAGGATCGAGTTCAGCTCCTTGAAGACCGGCAGCACCGATTTGCGCGACACCGAGGTCCAGCAGCCGAACACGGCCGAAACCTTCTCCTTGGCGATCAGTTCGCGCGCCTTCTCGGCGAAGAGCGGCCAGTTCGAGGCCGGATCGACCACGACCGCCTCGAGCTTCTTGCCGAGCACGCCGCCCTTCTTGTTCTGCTCCTCGATGAGCATGAGCATGACGTCCTTCAACGTCGTCTCCGAAATCGCCATCGTGCCCGAGAGCGAATGCAGGATGCCGACCTTGACGATCTCCTGCGCGGCGGCCGGCAGACGGCCGCCGATGAATGTGGCGCCGAGTGCGGCCCCCAGAATGACGCGACGTGTTGTGTTCACGGACATGTCCCCCGAACGATCCCTGTGGAACGGCCCCGATGCGGACGCCGTCAGGCCTCACCGGCCTCGGAAGAGGGCTCGCAAGCGACATGCCAACGGCGCGACAGCGCCACGCGGGGCTGCAAATCTCTGCCGGCCCGCCGCCGATCGCCGCATTTCCTGCGGTTCATGGCTCTCTTGACGCAAGGATCGTTCGACATGACGCCCTCTGCCTAAATATGAGGCGACCTGGTTGCCCATGATTCCGGCACCATCGGCAACGGCTTGCGTTTTGACGGCCTGTGGCCAGTTTCGATGGTTCGGAGAGCGCGTTTTTTGACGTTTACGCGGCCGGCAGAATCGCGCAGCCTGCCCTGGTCGGCAACAACTGAAAGGAGGTGATCCAGTGTCTCATTGTCATCAGCCGCTGGAGCAAAGCGGGCGGACCTGGACTCATTCCCGGTGGGGGTCTTGTTCCGCGTGAGTTTTCGCGCCTTTGGGCCCGGTTCGCCGGGCCGCGGTTCGACAATGGAAGGGCTGTCCGCCAGGACAGCCCTTCTTTCGTTGCAGGGCAGCCTGCCCGGCCTGCTGCTGGCGTCCGCGTCATGTGCATGGCAAGTAGACGCCGTGTCGCAAGCACCCTGTCCCGAGCCGACGAGCCGAAACCGTGTCACCGCCCGCGCCTGAACCGAGCCGCGAGGCGATTCTCGATTTCATCGAATCCGGGCGCGCGGCCGGCCGCGACGTCGGTCGCCGCGAGATCGCGCGCGCCTTCGGCCTCGATGGCGGGGGCAAGATCTGGCTCAAGCGGCTGATGAAGGAACTGCGGGAGGACGAGGCGAGCGAGGGAGCGGAGGCGGCGAAGGCCGGCCACCCGCGCGGCGCCCTGCCCCCGGTGCTGCTCTCCGAGATCACGGCAAAGGATCGCGACGGCGATCTGATCGCGGCGCCGCTCGAATGGAACGAGACCGACCAGGGCGCGGCGCCGCGCATCCTGATCGAGCGGCCGCGCGAGTTCCGCGCCAAGCGTCATCAGGCCTCGACCGCGCCGGGCGTCGGCGACCGCGTCCTGCTCAAGCTGACGCGGCTGAAGGGCGTCGACGGCTTTGCCTGGTCGGGCCGCGTCCTGAAGGTGATGGGCAAGGGCAAGGCGCAGGCGCTCGGCATCTTTCGCGCGCTGCCCGACGGCTCGGGCCGGCTGATCCCGATCGACAAGAAGGCGCAGGGCCGCGAGGCCTTCATTCCTCAAGGCCGCACGGGCGAGGCGCGGGACGGCGACCTCGTCTCGGTCTCGCTTCGCAACGAGACGCGCCTCGGCCCGCCCGAGGCGCATGTCCGCGAGCGGCTCGGATCGATCAAGTCGGAGCGCGCCGTCAGCCTGATCGCGATCCATGCCCATGGCATCCCGAACGAGTTCAAGCCGGCGACGATCGCCGAGGCGAACGCCGTGCGCCCCGCCGGCGCGGCGGGGCGCGAGGACTGGCGCGCGTTGCCGCTGATCACGATCGACCCGGCCGACGCCAGGGACCACGACGACGCCGTCCACGCCGCGCCCGACGACGATCCCGACAATCTCGGCGGCCATGTCGTCACCGTGGCGATCGCCGATGTCGCGGCCTATGTCCGGCCCGGTTCGGCGCTCGACAGGGAGGCGCTTGAGCGCGGCAATTCGGTGTATTTTCCCGACCGCGTCGTGCCGATGCTGCCCGAACGCATCTCCAACGATCTGTGCTCGCTGCGCGGCGGGGAGGACCGGCCGGCGCTCGCGGTCAGGCTGGCGCTGAAGGCCGACGGCTCGAAGAAGAGCCACTCCTTCCACCGCATCCTGATGCGCTCGGCTGCGAAGCTCTCCTACCAGCAGGCGCAGGCCGCGATCGACGGCAAGCCCGACGAGACGACCGCGCCGATCCGCGATGCGATCCTGATGCCGCTCTGGGCCGCCTATGGCGTCGCCTCGCGAGCCCGCGACGCGCGCCAGCCGCTCGACCTCGACCTGCCGGAGCGCAAGCTGATCCTCAAAGCCGACGGCGCGGTCGACCGCGTCGTCGTGCCGGAGCGGCTGGCGGCGCATAGGCTGATCGAGGAGTTCATGATCCTCGCCAATGTCGCGGCGGCCGAGACGCTGGAGAAGGCCGGCAGCCTGCTGATCTATCGCTGCCATGACGAGCCCTCGCTGGAGAAGATGCGGGCGCTCGGCGAGGTGCTGGCCTCGATCGGCGTCAAGCTGCCCAAGGACGGCGCGCTCAGGCCGGCGCTGTTCAACCGGATACTGGCGATGATCAGGGGCTCGGAGAACGAGCCCTTCCTCAACGAGGTCGTGCTCCGGACGCAGGCGCAGGCCGAATACGTCGCCGAGAATTACGGGCATTTCGGTCTGAACCTGCGCCGCTATGCGCATTTCACCTCGCCGATCCGGCGCTATGCCGACCTGATCGTGCATCGCGCGCTGATCGCGGCGCAACGCTTCGGTGACGATGGGCTGCCGAAGAGCACGACCTTGCCGGAGTTGCGCGAGGTCTCGACCCGGATCTCCGCCGCCGAGCGTCGCGCCATGGCGGCCGAGCGCGAGACCACCGACCGGCTGATCGCGCATTTCCTCGCCGACCAGATCGGCTCCTCCTTCGACGGGCGCATCGGCGGCGTCAACCGCGCCGGCCTCTTCGTCAAGCTCGACGGCACCGGCGCGGACGGCTTCGTCCCCGCCTCGACGCTGGGAGCGGACTATTACCGCTACGACGAGGCAGGCCACGCGCTTGTCGGCGAGCGCGGCGGCGAGAGCTTCCGGCTCGGCGACCGGGTCCATGTCAAGCTGGTCGAGGCCGCGCCTGTCGCCGGCGCGCTGCGTTTCGAGTTGCTCTCGGAGGGCCGACATGTGACACCGGGCCACGCTGGCGGGCGCGCGGCGCGGCCACCACTTCCGGCGCGCGGGCGGTCGAACTCGTCCTTCTTCAAGCCGGGTTCGCCGAAGCCGGGCAAAGCAAAATCCGGCAGATCGAAACCGGGCAAGAGGCGCTGATGTCGGTGCGGGTTCACATATCCATGGGGCGGCCGGCCGAGCGCGACTGGCGTCTGGCGATCGGTCGCGGGCTGATGGGCAAGTGCCCGCATTGCGGCCAGGGCAGGCTGTTTCGCGCCTTCCTCAAGCCGGTCGACGCCTGCGAGGCCTGCGGCGAGGCGATGCATCACCAGCGCGCCGACGACCTGCCGCCCTATGTCGTCATCACCATCGTCGGACATATCGTCGTCGGCGGCCTGTTGTTGGCCGAGAAATACGCCTCATGGCCGATGTGGCTGCACATGACGATCTGGCCGGCGCTGACCATCCTTCTCGCCGTCCCGATGATGCAGCCGGTGAAGGGCGGCGTGGTCGGCCTGCAATGGGCGCTGCGCATGCACGGTTTCGGCGGCGAGCCGCCCCGGCCCGAACGCCAGCCCATGCCGGCGGCGCGTCCATGAACGACCATGCCGTCATCCTGACCAAGGCCGAGCGCGCCCGAGTCGCCGTCAACCTGCGCCCGCGCGACGCCGCGACCATGATGATTCTCGATCGCAGCGCGAAGAAGCCGCGCGTGCTGATGGGCAAACGCCACGCGAGCCACAAGTTCATGCCGGGCAAGTTCGTGTTTCCGGGCGGCCGCGTCGAGCCCGGCGACCGGCGCATGGCGGCGACGGGCGCTCTCGGGCAGATCTGCGAGGACCGGCTGGGCAAGCGCACGGCCAAGCAGAGTTCCGGCAAGGGGCGCGCGCTGGCGCTCGCCGCGATCCGCGAGACCTTCGAGGAGACCGGGCTGCTGTTCGGCTCGCGCGAATTCGGCGCGCCGGAAAGGCCGCCCGCCGGCAGCTGGACCGAATTCGCCGCGCATGGCGTCTATCCCGACCTCGGCAGCGTCACCTATGTCGCCCGCGCGATCACGCCGCCGCGCCGGCCCAAGCGCTTCGACACGCGCTTCTTCGTAGTCGATTTCGACGGCGTCGCCGCCAAGGTCGAGGACCTGGTCGGGCCGGATACCGAGCTGGTCGAGCTGGTCTGGGTCGATTTCGACGAGGCGAAGGAGCTCGACCTGCCGACGATCACCAAGGTGATCGTCCAGGAGGTCGACGCGCGCATCGCCGCCGGCTTCGGCCCGCATCTGCCGGTGCCGTTCTACTGGGAGAAACAGGGCCGCTTCGTCCGCGAGGAGCTTTAGCGCCCACGGCGCAGGCGACGACCCGCAGGCCCGCCGCGCGCAGGCGCAAGCTCCATTCTTCCTTGACTTGGCCGCCGGCTTGCGGCATCTCCCGCGCACGGTTTGCCGGGGTCTTGCCCGGCCATTTTCTTTTCTGCGGGCCTTCAAGCGCCCACGAGCCTCGGGGATATCGCCATGGCCAAGGCCGTGACCATCAAGATCAAGCTGCTCTCGACCGCCGACACCGGCTTCTTCTACGTGACCAAGAAGAACTCGCGTACGATGACCGAGAAGATGTCGAAGAAGAAATACGACCCGGTCGCGCGCAAGCACGTCGAGTTCAAGGAAACCAAGATCAAGTGATCCTGGTCGCCTGTCAGGCGCGACGAAACCATTTCGAAAGACCGCTCGGCTTCCGGGCGGTTTTTCGTTTGGAGCGGCGCTGACGTGCCGCCCGCTACGCGCCGGGCTTCGCAAGAACAGGCAGAACGGCTTCTCGCTCGGCGCGACCAAGGCGCCGCCGAGTATCCCGGCCCGGCGGCGTGGCTGCGGATCGTCACCAAGGCATCGCAGGCACGGTCAGCGGGATCGGGCATGTTGCGATGCAGCATACCCCGCTGGCGAACCATGCCGGAGCCGCTGGATTTCCCGCGATTGAGACGAAATTGTCACGCTTTTCGATGATCGGCGCGCGAAGAATGCCGTATAGTCAGCGCCAGATGACGGCGCTCGCGACGGCAGCGCCGGAACCAGATGCCACGTTGCAGCGGTCAGGACGAATCCCTTGAGCATCGACCGCAAGGATGACCAGCCTCCGCAGGCACGCTCCGGGCCGCTGCGGAAAGTGCTGCGTCTGATCGTGGAGAGCGACAGCTCGCGCTTCATCGGCAACAGGATCGGCGCATCGCTGCTGCTGCTCGGCCTGATCGCGCTGTTCGCGTTGGCGGGCTATGGCGTGCCGGCGCTGTTCGCGCGCTATTTCTGACTTTGGACAGGCCCGGACGAGGTGGCCGGCCGACGACGGGTCCGAGGAGGCCGGATATCCCGTCGCCGACCGACCGAGCCCAGCGGTTTCCCAGGAGATGCGGCGGACCTGAGCACCCGGAGGGCATTCCGGAGCGGCCGGATCGCGGCCGCTGCTGAGGACGACCCTACATAGGCGTTGCCGCGAATCAATCGAAGACGGGTGATTCACCAATGTTCATCGATGGTTAACCCTACCTCGCAAGATTAACGCCTGCGCTGGCGCGGTGCGTCAGGCCGCGTTGGCGACGATGACGCGGTTGCGGCCGGCGGCCTTGGCCCGGTAGAGCGCGTCGTCGGCGCGCTTCATCATGTCGGCGGAGGAGGCATCGCCGGCGCGGCGGCTGGCGACGCCGACCGACACCGTGACCGGAATCTGCCGGGCGTTGGAATGGATCGCGAAGGGTTCGGCCTCGACGCGCTCGCGAATCCGCTCGGCGACGGCATAGGCCGCCTCCAGCGTGGTGTCCGGCAGCACCACGACGATCTCCTCGCCGCCCATTCTCGCGACGAGATCGATGCCGCGCGTGCAGGCGCGGACGCGATCGGCGAATTCGCGCAGGACATCGTCGCCGGCGTCGTGACCCCAGCTGTCGTTGACCGACTTGAAGCGGTCGACATCGAGCACCAGCATCGCCAGCGAGCGGGCGCGCAAGGCCGATTCGTCGAACATCACGACCAGCCGGCTGTCCATGAAGCGGCGGTTGTGCAGCCCGGTGAGCTGGTCCATCACCGCCATTTCCATGGAGGACTGGACGCTGTCGCGCAGCTTCTCGGCGAAGCGCTTGCGGCGGATCTGCGTGCGCACGCGGGCCAGGAGTTCGTTGCGGTCGATCGGCCGGATCAGGAAGTCGTGCGCGCCGATCTCCAGCCCGCGCAGGATGCGGGCGCGATCCTCGACCTCGGCCAGCATCAGCACGGAGACGTTGCGGGTGCGCTCCAGCGAGCGCAACTGGCTGCACAGGCGCAGGCCGTCATAGGACTTCACGTCGAGGCTGACGAGGATGCTGTCGAAATCGCCCTCGGCCGCGCGTTGCAGCGCCCGCTGAGGATCGGCCTCGATCTCGACCGAATGAAACGCGGACAGCGCGCTCTGCAGCCGTTCGACCACAGTGACGCGGTCCTCGACGACGAGGATGCGGCCGTTCAGCCCGGCTTCGGAGGCCGCAGCCGTCAGCGGATCGGCGATGCCGAGCCGGCGCGAGGCGAGCGCGCGATTGCGCAGCTCGTCCGTCACCGATTTCAGGCGCACCAGACTGCGCACGCGCGCGAACAGCGCCGTATCGTCGAGTGGCTTGGTCAGGAAGTCGTCGGCGCCGGCATCGAGCCCCTTCAGGCGGTCGCTCGGCTGGTCGAGCGCGGTCACCATCACCACCGGGATATGGGCGGTGGTTGCCCCGTTCTTCAGGCGGCGGCAGACCTCGAACCCGTCCATGCCCGGCATCATGACGTCGAGCAGCACGATATCGGCCTCGCCGCGCTCGCAGATCGCCAGCGCATCCAGCCCGTTCAGCGCGGCGACGACGTCGAAATACTCCGCCGAGAGCTTGGCCTCGAGCAGCTTCACATTGGTGGCGATATCGTCGACGACCAGGACACGCGCGGACATGAGGCTGCTTTCGGCTGTTCAGGCTGCGCCGGCATAGGCACGAACGGTTTCGAGAAACTTCGCGACCGAGATCGGCTTCGAGAGATAGGCCTCGCAGCCGCCATCGCGAATGCGCTCCTCGTCGCCCTTCATCGCGAAGGCCGTGACCGCGATCACGGGAATCGACTTCAGGGCGTCGTCCTCCTTGATCCATTTCGTCACCTCCAGCCCCGACACCTCGGGGAGCTGGATGTCCATCAGGATCAGATCGGGGTGATGCGCGCGCGCCAGCTCGATCGCCTCGATACCGTCCGCTGTCTTCAGCGTGGCGTAGCCATGCGCCTCGAGGAGGTCGTTGAAGAGCTTCATGTTGAGCTCGTTATCCTCGACGATCAGAACCGTCTTCATCGTGCCGCCCTTCATCCGCACCCCGTCCGATCCGGACAGTTCCGGATTGCCCAGGCTGGCGGCCTCGTCCAAAGATCACGTTAGCATGAGAGCCGTTGACGAAACGCAAACCGAACATCCGAGATCGAGACCCATCCTGCCATGATCATGCCGATGACCATCGAGGCGGCCGAGACGCTGGCCCTGCGCGCGCTCGGCTTCCTGGCGGCGGAACCCGAGCGACTCGAGCCCTTTCTCGCGACCACGGGCCTCGGGCCGTCGACCTTGCGCGCCGCCGCATGCGAACCGGGCTTCCTCGCCGCCATCCTCGACCATCTCGCCGGCAGCGATTCGCTGCTGCTGGAGTTTGCCGGAAATTCAAGCCTGAATCCGGAAATCGTCGCGCGGGCCCGCGCCACGCTCTCCGGCGCGGGCTCCGGCGAGTTCCCTTGAACGCGGCAAGGAACACTGAAAGCCCCGGCGCGGCAGGCCGTGTCCTGTGCCGCGACTGCCTCGCCGACCGTGACGAGGCGGCCTCGCCCTTGCGCCGCTGCGCGACCTGCGGCTCGCCCCGCCTGCTGCGCCACGCCGAGCGCGACGCGCTCAGCCTCGCCCATATCGACTGCGACGCCTTCTACGCCGCGATCGAGAAGCGCGACGACCCGGGCCTCGCCGACAAGCCGCTGATTATCGGCGGCGGCAAGCGCGGCGTGGTCTCGACCGCCTGCTACATCGCCCGGACCTACGGCGTGCGCTCGGCGATGCCGATGTTCAAGGCGCTGAAGGCCTGCCCCGAGGCGATCGTCGTCAAACCCGACATGGCCAAATACGTCGCGGTCGGCCGGCAGGTCCGCGCCCTGATGCAGGAGCTGACGCCGCTGGTCGAGCCGATCTCGATCGACGAGGCGTTTCTCGACCTCGCCGGAACCGAGCTGCTGCATCACGCCAGTCCGGCGGTGACGCTGGCGCGCTTCGCGAGGCGCGTCGAAAGCGAGATCGGCATCACCGTCTCGGTCGGGCTGTCCTATGCCAAGTTCCTGGCCAAGGTGGCCTCCGACATGGACAAGCCGCGCGGCTTCTCGATCATCGGCCGGGCGGAGGCGGTCGCCTTCCTCTCCGGCAAGCCGGTCGGGCTGATCCCGGGCATCGGCCAGGCCAGCGCCGCCAGGCTCGCCGAATCCGGGTTCAGGCTGATCGGCGATCTGCGCGATGCGCCGGTCGAAAAGCTGTTCAGGCTCGCCGGCAAGGACGGGCCGCGCCTGAAGAACCTCGCCAACGGCATCGACGCGCGCCGTGTCACGCCCGAGCGCGAGACCAAGAGCGTCTCCAGCGAAACGACGCTCGACGTCGATCTGTCCAGCTTCGAGGCGCTGGAGCCGGTGCTGTGGCGACTCTGTGAGAAGACCTCGAAACGCCTGAAAGCCCAGCGGCTTGCGGGCCGGACCATCACCCTGAAACTGAAGACGGCGGAGTTCCATTCGATCACCCGCGCCGCGCGCCTGCCGGAGCCGACGCAGCTCGCCGCCAGGCTGTTCGCGGCCGGGCGGGACCTGCTGAGGCGAGAATGCACCGGCACGCGCTACCGGCTGATCGGAATCGGCGCGAGCGACTTCAGTCCGCCGGAGGACGCCGACCATGGCGACCTCGCCGATGTCGCCACGCCGCGCCTCAAGGCGATGGAAGGCGCTCTCGACAAGCTCCGCGCCCGCTTCGGCGACGACGCGATCGGCAAGGGCCTGAGCCTGCGCCAGCCGGAGCGGCGCGGCGGTTCGACGCCTACTTCGCGCAATCCTGAGCGGGAAGAAGATCGAGACGGGTGAGCGTGCCGCGCAGCGCGAAGGCGCCGTAATCGAGCTTCACCGCGCCGGTGACCCCGTTCTCGTAGAGCTCGAACGAGATCGTGTAGGTCGGCGTCGATTCGCCGGAACCGACCTTGAAATAGGAGATCGTCACCGGCCAGCGCGCGATCGTCTCGAACTCCGGCCGCTGCAGCGGCGTCTCGCTCGGCTTCGCCTCGATCCGCTTCCCGATGACGGAAAGCGTGTCGTAGACCTCCTTGCCGCTGTTGGCGCCGTCATAGAGCCTGACGTTCAGCGTGGTCTGTCCGGCCCGGGCGGCGGCGATCACCGCCTTCATCTGGGCGTTGGGAAAGAGCGCGTCGGCGGTTTCGCGATACGTCTCGGGCTTGGGCGCGCGCAGCTTGACCTCGTAGCCGCCATTGCCCTTCTCGGCCGTGCCGTCGACCACTTCGGCCGGTCCCTCTCCGCTGGAACTCTCGGTCTTGAAGCGGTAGCTCGCGCCGTCGCCGGCCTCGAAGCTGGTGGTGCGGGCGTCGATGACGCGCGGCCCGCTCTCGCTGGTGAGCTGCGTTACCTGCCGGAAGGACAGCGCATAGCCCTCGCAGGCGTCGCCGGTGAAATCGAAAGCGATGCGTCCCCTCGCCGCCTCGATGCTTTTGGACGGCTTGCTGGTGTCGAGCACGAGATCGTAGACCGCCTTGTGCGGCGTCAGCTTGACCGGGCCGCCGGACGAGGGCGCCTGCGCCGAAGCGGAAGAGGCGACGGTGAGGACCGCCAGGCTCCAGCTCGCGGCGAAGGCCGATGCGATTGATTTCATGTGCCGGCTGCTCCGCTGCGGGACTGATCGAATCTAGGTGCATCGCGGCAATGGCGCAAACATGGCGGCGCGACGGCCAGCCCGCGCGAAGGACGCAGGGCGCTCCTGCCGCGCGCGCCTTGCCGCCGCCCCGGCCATCGGCCATGAAAGCGGCAATCCTCTCGCCGCGGAGCTCAAGACCATGAACGCGATCGACACCAGACTTGCCGAACTCGGCATCGCCCTGCCCGCGCCCGCCGCCCCGATCGCGAACTACGTGCCCTATGTGATCACCGGCAACCTGCTGGTGATCTCGGGCCAGATCTGCTTCGGGCCCGACGGCAAGCTCTCCGACAGCCACAAGGGCAAGCTCGGGGGCGAAATCTTCAACGAGGCCGGGCTGGAGGCGGCCAGGCTCTGCGCGATCAACGTGCTGGCGCAGGCCAAGGCCGCGCTCGGCGGCGATCTTGGCCGGATCACGCGCTGCGTCAGGCTTGGCGGCTTCATCAACGCGACGCCGCATTTCGCCGCCCTGCCGGCGATCATGAACGGCGCGTCCGACCTGATGGTGCAGGTGCTCGGCGACAAGGGCCGCCATGCCCGCTCGACAGTCGGCGTCGCGGAGCTTCCGGCGGACGCCGCCGTCGAGGTCGAAGCGATCTTCGAGATCGCCTGATGGCGCACGAGGCGAAACCCGATCTCGGCTGGCTCGTCGCCCGCCCGATCGCCCATCGCGGCCTGCACGATCCGGCGGCTGGCGTCATCGAGAACAGCATGGCGGCGGCCGGGGCCGCGATCGCCGGCGGTTTCGGCATCGAATGCGACCTCCAGCTCAGCGCCGACGGCGAGGCGATGGTGTTTCACGACTTCGTGCTCGACCGGCTGACGGGCGAGACCGGCGCGGTCGCCGAGCGCAAGGCGCTGGCGCTGGCGGCGATTCCGCTCAAGGGCTGCAGCGACACGATCCCGACGCTGGAAACCTTTCTCGACCGGATCGCCGGGCGCGTGCCGCTGGTGATCGAGATCAAGAGCCGCTTCGACGGCGATCTGGCGCTGACGCGGCGCGCCGCCGAGATCGTCTTGCGCCGTCCCGGCCAGCCGATCGTGTTCAAGTCGTTCGATCCCGCGATCGTGACGGCGCTGCGCGAGATCGCGCCCGCGATCCCGCGCGGCGTCGTCGCGATGCTGGCCTATGATTACGGCGATTACGTCCATCTCGACGCCGGCCGGAAGCACGCGCTGGCGAACCTCCTGCATTTCGGCGAGAGCCGTCCGGATTTTCTGTCCTGGAAGGTCGCCGACCTGCCGTCCGCCGCGCCCTATCTCTGCCGCGAGGCGCTGGGCATGCCGGTGATGAGCTGGACGGTCCGGACGCCCGAGGATCGGAAGAAGGCGGACAGGCATGCCGACCAGATGGTCTTCGAGGGTTTCGTTCCTTGAGCGCTGAGCGGGACGGCGACCTCAGGGTGCGCGTCTCGACCTCGCTCAAGGCGATCCCCGCCGCCGACTGGAACGCCTGCGCCAATCCGCGCGCGCTTCGCGCCGCGACCTTGGCCGTCGCCGCGCCCGAGGCGGCGATCCCCGACGATCCGCTCTCGGCGCGCGACGAGGACAACCCCTTCGTCAGCCATGAATTCCTCGCCGCGCTCGAAGACAGCGGCTGCACCGGCGGGCGCAGCGGCTGGTCGCCGGCCTATCTCATGGTCGAGGATGCGGGCGGCCGGCTGCTCGCCTGCGCGCCGAGCTTCCTGAAGAGCCACAGCCAGGGCGAATACGTCTTCGACCATTCCTGGGCCGACGCATACCAGCGCGCCGGCGGGCGCTACTATCCAAAACTCCAGGTCGCCGCGCCGTTCACGCCGGCGACCGGCCCGCGCGTTCTGGTCGCGGAAGGCCCGCGCGAGGCGGAGGCGCGCGCGGCGCTGATCGCCGGGCTGGAGGCGCTCCGCGGCCAGACGCAGGCCTCCTCCGTCCATGTCACTTTCGCGCAGGAGCCGGATCTCGCGGCCCTGCTCGAAGCGGGATACCTCGAACGCAACGACCTGCAGTTCCATTGGCGCAACGACGGCTTCGCCAGCTATGACGACTTCCTGGCAATGCTCGCCTCGCGCAAGCGCAAGGCGCTGAAGCGCGAGCGGCGCGAGGCGCTGTCGGCCGGGATCACGGTCGAGGTGCTCAGCGGCTCCGACCTCACGGAGAGCGTCTGGGACGCCTTCCATTCCTTCTACGAGGACACTGGCTCACGGAAATGGGGCCGGCCCTATCTCAACCGCGCCTTCTTCTCGAAGGTTGGCGCGGCCATGGCCGAGCGCATCGTGCTGGTGATGGCCAAACGCGGGGGGCGCCATATCGCCGGCGCGATCAATTTTCGCGGCGCGAACACGCTCTATGGCCGCAACTGGGGTTGCGTCGAGGACCACCCCTTCCTGCATTTCGAGCTCTGCTACCATCGGGCGATCGACTATGCGATCGCGCACGGGCTTTCCCGCGTCGAGGCCGGCGCGCAGGGCGAGCACAAGCTCGCGCGCGGCTATCGCCCCGTGATCACCCGCTCGGCGCATCACCTCGCCGACCCCGGGCTCAGGCGCGCTGTCGCGGCCTATCTCGGGCAGGAACGGCGGGAGATTGCGCATGCTCAGGCCGCGCTCGCGGCCGAGAGCCCGTTCCGCAAGCGCGGCGGCGACCATGCCTGACGCCTTGGAGGCGCCTGTCTTCTGCGACGATGCGATGCTGGGCTACCGGCGCAGCCGCACCGCGTTCGAGCCCGGCGCGGCGCTTTCGCTCGACGAGACCTACCGGCTGGCGCATCTGCCGCTGGTCGCACCGGACCATCCGGGCGTGATTGCGAGACGCGAGGGCAAGGGTTACGAGTTCGGCCGGCACGCACGCATCTTCTCGCTCGTTTTGCCGGTCGACGATGCGGCCCTGCGCGGCGCGCCAACGTTCCGGATGCTGGAAGACGAACTCCGGGCCTCACCCTTCGCCCACAAGATCGCCTGGGACCTGCTGCCGCGTCGCGCCGACCGGCTGCACGCGACGATCTGCGGCTCGCTCGGCATCGGCGAAGCCCCTGCGATCACGGCGGAGCAGCGCCGGGCGCTGGCGGCGATCGGGCCCGTCGCGGTACAATTGCGCGGCCTGTTCTCGGGCAACATCAATCGCGGCCGGCTTTATTTGCGCGCCTATCCGCAGTTGCGCGACAGACAGAACCTGTTCCATGCGATCCAGGCGGCGATGGGCCGGCCGACGACCGATCTCTATCTCGTCGGGCTCTACAACCTGATCGACGATCTCAATGCGGCGGAGACAGCGGCGCTGGCGGAGTTGATCGAGCGGCACTGGGATACGCCGCTGCTTACCTGCGAGGCAGACGCGCTCCGGCTGCTGGGCTCCTGCGACGATCTCGTGCTCGATGCCGCTGTCGCCGGGACGCTGCCGTTGCATGCCGGGAGCGCCGGCCGCCCCTCCGAAAGCCAGCTTGACGACAGCGGCCGCCGCGCCACAGGCTGACGCCGCGCTTTGCCAAGCCACCGGATGACCCATGACAGCCCAGGCGCCCGCCTACGATTCCGCCAATGTCTTTGCGAAAATCCTGCGCGGCGAACTGCCGTCGCAGACCGTCTACGAGGATGACGAGACGCTGGCGATCATGGACATCATGCCGCGCGCGGACGGGCACGTGCTGGTGATCCCCAAGGCCGCCTGCCGCAACGTGCTCGACGCGCCGCCGGACGCGCTGAAGGCGGTCGCGCTGACGAGTCAGCGGCTGGCGCGGGCGGTGACGGCCGCTTTCAACGCAGACGGCGTCACCATCCAGCAGTTCAACGAGGCGGCGGGCGGGCAGGTCGTGTTCCACCTGCACGTCCATGTCATGCCGCGTCATGACGGCGTCAGCCTGCGGCCCCATACCGGCGCGATGGAGACGCCCGAGGTCCTTGCCGCCAACGCGACGAAGATCAGGATGGCGCTGGCCGGCGGCTGAGCGCTCAGTTCAGCAGCCAGATGCCGCCCATCAGCGCAGCCTCGCCGGCCAGCACGGCGAGCACGATGCGCCGCCGCCAGATCAGGATGGTCGTCAGCGTCACGCCAAGCGCGCCGACCCGCAGCCAGAGCGGCGCGACGGACAGCACGCCCGGCGGCGCGATGATCAGCTTGGCGACCACGCCGGCGAGCAGCGCCGTCGCGACCGCCCTGACCCAGTCGAGAACGGCTGAATCCGGGTCGATCCGGCGCGACAGCGCGACCGCGAGCCAGCGCCAGATCTCGGTCGGCAGGAAGGCGAACAGGATCAGGGCGGGATAGGGCCAGAGCGGGCCGTCGAGCCAGGCGATCGGCTGCGTCATGGCTGCACCATCAGGCTCGCACCGTCCGCCGCCGGCCGATCGCGAAGGCGATGCTGCCGCCGACGAGACCCGAGACGATCAGGTCGAAGCCGCCGCCGATGAAACGGTCCGCCACTGGCGCGAAGGCGAGGCCGAGCGCGATCGCGACGCCGTCGCGGCGATCGCGGCTGCCCGCGACCAGCGAGGTCAGGAAGAAGATCGGCGTCAGACACAAAAGCCCGGCGGCGAGCGCGACCGGCAGCGCCCCCAGCAGGTAATAGCCCGCGAAGGTGCCGATCGCGCTGACCGTCATGCAGGTCTGGCAGAAGGCGATGAAATAGACCACGCGCTGCGCCGGCGGCACATGCGGCAGCCGGCGCAGGCCCTCGGCCCAGCTGGTCACCGCGACGTAATGGGCCAGCACCAGTTGCATGCCGATGCCCTGCCCCGGCTGGCGCAGCAGCGGCAGGAGCGCGACGGTCATCGGCAGGAAGCGCAGCGAGGCGAAGGCGATGCCGATCGCGATCGCGCTCCAGGCCGCGCCGGCCGCGATGGAGGCGAAGAAGATCACCTGCGACGGGCCGGCCCAGACCAGGATGGTGGAGAGCACGGCGACATCGACGGGATAGCCCACGTCGCGCGCCAGCGAGCCGATGCCGACGAGGCCGAAGCCAACCATCCAGGCGGGAAAGGACAGCGCGTCGCGCATGCCGGCCAGCGCCACGCGCTGCCAGCCCCAATCCGCCCGCACCGTCATGAAGGATCTTGCATGCCTGTCAGCTCGCCAGCGAAAGCGGCCACGCGCGTCATGCGCCCGGCCACCCTGCTTCTAGCAAGCCAGTGGGCCTGAGCCGAGACGCGCGGCCGCTCGGGAGCCCTGCGCCGGCCGCAGGCACGAGCGCAGCCTAGCGGCCACCCTTCAGCACGATGCCGACGATCTCGGTGCCGAAATCGACGATCTCCTTGGGCACGCCGCCGACGGCCTTGATCCCGAGATAGACCAGATAGAGCAGCGCCGGCACGAAAATCCAGCCGAGGATCTCCTCGAACAGCTTGCGCCGGCGGCGGCGGCGGTCGCGCTTCTCCAACCAGCTCAGCCTGGTCTTGGGCGCGGGAGCGGCCGTTTCCGGCTGCGGCGCCTGCGACCACTGGGCCCGGGCTTTTCGTTTGAACCACACGGTCGATCAGGCTTTCGTCAGCGGAACCTTCGGGACCGACCGCAGCGACTTCGGCGGCTCGGCCGGTCCGCTCGCGACGGGCCTGCCGTCGCTGGTCGCGCCGCGCCGCGGCGGTCCCTTGGCCGCCTTCGCGCCCTCGGCGGCCCTGGCGCGGGGCTTGCGCTTCGCAGCCGCGGCGACGACGTCCTTCTCCGGCCTGGGCCGGACCGGCCCGTCGGGGAATTCGAGGCCGAGCACCTTGATGCCGGTCTCGCTCTGCACGACCACGACCTTGACCGTGCCGCCGCTCTTGAGCCGGCCGAACAGCACCTCGTCGGCGAGCGGCGTCTTGATCGTCTGCTGGATCAGGCGCGACATCGGCCTTGCGCCCATCGCCTCGTCATAGCCGTTCTCGACCAGCCATTCTCGGGCCTCGTCGGAGAGCTCGATCGTGACGTTGCGGTCGGCGAGCTGGGCTTCGAGCTGGAGCACGAACTTGTCGACGACGCGGGCCACCACCGTCCTGGGCAGATGGCCGAACGAGACCACCGCGTCGAGCCGGTTGCGGAATTCCGGCGCGAACAGCTTGTTGATCGCCTCGGTGTCGTCGCCCTCGCGCTTCTGGCGCGTGAAGCCATAGGCATTGCGGGCCATGTCGGCCGCGCCGGCATTGGTCGTCATGATCAGGATCGTGTTCCTGAAATCGACCTGCTTGCCGTTGTTGTCGGTCAGCTTGCCGTGGTCCATGACCTGCAGCAGGATGTTGAACAGGTCGGGATGGGCCTTCTCGATCTCGTCGAGGAGCAGCACCGAATGGGGGTGCTGGTCGACCTTGTCGGTCAAAAGCCCGCCCTGGTCGAAGCCGACATAGCCCGGAGGCGCGCCGATCAGCCGGGAGACGGTGTGGCGCTCCATGTATTCCGACATGTCGAAGCGGATCAGCTCGACGCCGAGCGACGAGGCGAGCTGGCGCGCGACCTCGGTCTTGCCGACGCCGGTCGGGCCGGCGAAGAGATAGCAGCCGATCGGCTTCTCGCCGTCGCGCAGGCCGGCGCGCGCCAGCTTGATCGAGGAGGACAGCGCCTCGATCGCCTTCTCCTGGCCGTAGACGCTGCGCTTCAGCGTGGTCTCGAGATTGCGCAGGACCTCGGCGTCGTCCTTGGAGACGGTCTTGGCCGGAATCCGCGCCATCGTCGCGATCGCGGCCTCGATCTCCTTGACGCCGATCGTCTTCTTGCGCCTGGCCTCGACCACCAGCATCTGCGAGGCGCCGGTCTCGTCGATCACGTCGATCGCCTTGTCGGGCAGCTTGCGGTCGTGGATGTAGCGCGCCGAGAGCTCGACCGCCGCCTTGATCGCGTCGTTGGTGTAGCGGAGCTTGTGGAATTCCTCGAAATAGGGCTTCAGCCCTTTCAGGATCTCGATCGTGTCGGGGATCGAGGGCTCGTTGACGTCGATCTTCTGGAAGCGCCGGACCAGCGCCCGGTCCTTCTCGAAATACTGCCGGTATTCCTTGTAGGTGGTCGAGCCGATGCAGCGCAGCCCGCCCGAGGCGAGCGCGGGCTTGAGCAGGTTCGAGGCGTCCATCGCGCCGCCCGAGGTCGCGCCCGCGCCGATCACCGTGTGGATCTCGTCGATGAACATGATCGCCTTGGGGTGGGCCTCGATCTCCTTCATCACCTGCTTCAGGCGTTCCTCGAAATCGCCGCGATAGCGCGTGCCGGCCAGCAGCGTGCCCATGTCGAGCGAGAAGACGGTCGCGTCCTCCAGCACCTCGGGCACCTCGCCGCGGATGATCTTCAGCGCCAGCCCCTCGGCGATCGCGGTCTTGCCGACGCCGGGATCGCCGACCAGCAGCGGGTTGTTCTTCTGGCGGCGGCAGAGGATCTGGATCGTGCGCTGGACCTCTGCCTCGCGGCCGATCAGCGGGTCGATGCGTCCGTCGCGGGCCTTGCGGTTGAGATTGACGCAATAAGCGTCGAGCGCGCTTTCCTTCTTCTTCTTGTCCTTGTCGGCGTCGTTGCCGCCCTGGTCGGCGGCGCGCTGGTCCCGGCTCTGCTCGGGCTCCTCCTCCTGCCCGCGCACGGGCCGCGATTCGCCCGCGCCCGGGCGCTTGGCGATGCCGTGGCTGATGTAGTTGACCGCGTCGTAGCGGGTCATGTCCTGCTCCTGCAGGAAGTAGGCGGCGTGGCTCTCGCGCTCGGCGAACATCGCGACGAGCACGTTGGCCCCCGTCACCTCCTCGCGGCCCGACGACTGGACATGGATCACGGCGCGCTGGATCACGCGCTGGAAACCGGCGGTGGGCTTGGAATCGCCGTGGCCGTCGGTGACGAGGTTGGTCAGCTCTGCGTCGATATAGTCGACGAGGTTGCGCCGGAGCGTGTCGAGATCGACGCTGCAGGCGCGCATCACGGCGGCGGCGTCCTGATCGTCGACCAGCGCCAGCAGCAGATGCTCCAGCGTGGCGTATTCGTGGTGGCGTTCGTTGGCGAGGGCGAGAGCCCGGTGAAGCGCCTGTTCGAGACTGCGCGAGAAACTCGGCACTGATTGCGCTCCTATAGTTCCTGAGAGGCCGTTCCAGCGGCCGAATCCGGGATCGTGATCCGCGACGCTACTTCTTTTCCATCACGCATTGCAGCGGATGCATGTGCTTGCGCGCAAGATCCATGACGAGCGTCACCTTGGTCTCGGCGACCTCGTAGGTGAAGACTCCGCACTCGCCGACGCCGTTCTGATGCACATGCATCATGATCTCGGTCGCTTGCGCGCGGTCCTTGTTGAAGAAGCGTTCCAGCACGTGAACGACGAACTCCATCGGGGTATAATCGTCGTTCAGCAGCAGGACGCGGTAGAGGTTGGGCTTGCGGGTCCGGGTGCGGGTCAGGACGGCGGTGCCCGCGCCCGCCCCGCCGTCGCCGGGTCGCTTGGGGCGATCGGCCATGCCGGTCGCGGGCCGGCGCGACAGCCGGTTCCGGCCGTGTGCGCCGGGTCCCGTCCGGTCCGTCGTCGCTGCTGAAGGTCTCAAGCTGAAGTCCCTGTCCGAACGACCGAGATAATGCGCCGCCGACGAATTTACAGACCTCTCGCCCGCTTCGCCAGTGCGTTTGACGGGTGATGCGACGCAAAGGCGGCCACATTCGGGCCAGCGTGCTTGACCCTGACCGTCCCCCGGACTTAAGCCCGACGGCCCCGTCCCCCGGACCCGAGCTCATGACCGCCATCGCCATCGTCACCATCGGCGCCGACCTCGCAAGACCCGTGCGCTTCGGCAACGGCCTGCCGCTGTCGCTCATCGCCGGGCCCTGCCAGATGGAAAGCCGCGACCATGCGCTCGAGATCGCGCTGTCGCTCCGCGAGACGGCCGACCGGCTCGGCATCGGGCTCGTCTTCAAGGCCTCCTTCGACAAGGCCAACCGGACCAGCGCCAAGGGCCAGCGCGGCATGGGGCTATCGGCCGCCCTGCCCGTCTTCGCCGAGATCCGCGAGCGCGCCGGACTGCCGGTGCTGACCGACGTGCACGACGCGGCCCAATGCGCGCCGGTGGCGGAAGTGGTCGACGTGCTGCAGATCCCGGCCTTTCTCTGCCGCCAGACCGACCTGCTCGTCGCGGCCGCGAAGACCGGCCGCGTCGTCAACGTCAAGAAGGGCCAGTTCCTGGCGCCATGGGACATGGTCAACGTCGCCGCCAAGGTCATCGAAAGCGGCAACCCCAACCTCATGCTGACCGAGCGCGGCGTCTCCTTCGGCTACAACACGCTGGTGTCCGACATGCGGGCGCTGCCGATCATGGCGGAGATCGGCGCGCCGGTGATCTTCGACGCCACCCATTCGGTGCAGCAGCCCGGCGGCAAGGGCGCGTCGACCGGCGGACAGCGCGAATTCGTCGCGGTGCTGGCGCGCGCCGCGGTCGCGGTCGGCGTCGCCGGCGTCTTCGTCGAGACCCATCCCGACCCTGACAACGCGCCCTCCGACGGCCCCAACATGGTGCCGCTGCGAGACCTCCCCGCGCTGATCGCGGAACTGCAAGGCTTCGATCGGCTTGCCAAGGCGCGCCCCGCGCCTACGCTGGCCTATGTCTGAGAGCCCGCCGGCAATCGTCCTGTCCGAGCCGCCGCCGCCGAAATCGCTTCGCCCGCTGATCCTGGTGCTCGGGGCCTGCGGCTTCGCCTCGACCTTCACCATGCGCATCGTCGACCCGCTGGTGCCGACGCTGGCGGCCGAGTTCGGCCGCACGATCGCTCAGGTCGCGGCGATGGCGACGGCCTTCTCCTTCGCCTACGCCATCGGCCAACCCTTTCTCGGGCCGATCGCCGATTCGGTCGGCAAGATCAGGACGATCGCGGCGAGCCTCACTTTGCTCGCCCTGCTTTCGGTCGCCGCCGCCTTCTCGGCGGGCTTCGACATGCTGACCGCGATCCGCGCCGCGACCGGGATCGTCGCCGGCGGCGTCATCCCCGTCGCCATGGCCGCGATCGGCGACCGCGCGCCGATGGCCGAGCGCCAGATCCTGCTCGGACGCTTCCTCGTGCTGATGATCGTCGGCCAGATGGCGGGCGCGGCCTGCTCAGGGCTGATCGCCGAGAATTTCGGCTGGCGCGGCGTCTTCGCGGCGGCCGGCGCGCTCTCGGGCTTTGCGGCGCTGCTGGTCATGCTGGTGCTCAAGCCGCGCCGGATCGCGGCGCGCGCGCCGCTCAGCTTCGGAGGGGCGCTGGCGAGCTATGCCGCCGTCTTCGCCAACCCGAGGACGAAGGTCCTTTACGCTTTGGTGATCGCCGAAGGCAGCCTGATCTTCGGCATGCCGCCTTATGTCGCGGCGATCCTGCGGGAGCGCGCCGGCATCGGGCCGTCCCTCGCCGGTCTCGTCATCGCCGGCAGCGGTCTCGGCGGCATCGTCTACGGCGTGCTGACGCGCATCCTGGTCGAGCGGATCGGGCCGTCGCGGATGACGGTCGGCGGCGGACTGCTGATGGCGTTCGGCTACGTGCTGTTCGCCCTGCCCTTCCTGCCCTGGTGGAGCGCGATCGGGCTCTTCGTCATGAACGGCTTCGGCTTCTTCCTGATGCACGGCACCTTCCAGGCGCAGGCGACGGAGCTCGCGCCCGGCGCGCGCGGCTCGGCGGTGGCGCTGTTCGCCTGCGCGCTCTTCGCCGGTCACGCCATCGGCCCGGTCGTGATGGGGCTGGCGCTGCATCTGCTCGGCACGACCGGCGCGATCCTGCTGTTCGGCGCAGGGATCGGCCTGCTCGGAGTGATGACGCCGCGCATCCTGCCGCTGGCGGGCTCGCGCACCTGAGGGCTCAGCGTCCGCGATAGGGCGCGACGCCCTGATCGGGCAGCCACAGACCCTTCGGCGGCTCCCCCGTCTGCCAGAAGACGTCGATCGGGATGCCGCCGCGCGGGTACCAGTAGCCGCCGATGCGGAGCCATTCCGGCTCAAGCAGTTCGACCAGCTTTTTGCCGATGCCGACGGTGCACTCCTCGTGGAAGGCGCCATGGTTGCGGAACGCGCCGAGATAGAGCTTCAGCGACTTGGACTCGACCAGCCATTCGCCCGGCAGATAGTCGATCACCAGGATGCCGAAATCGGGCTGGCCGGTGACCGGGCAGATCGAGGTGAACTCCGGACAGGTGAAGCGCGCGAGATAATGCGTGCCGGCATGAGGATTGGGCACGCGGTCGAGGCGCGCCTCCTCGGGCGAGGCGGGAAGCACGGTGGCGTGTCCGAGCTGAAGGGTCGAGGCGTCGAGGGTCATGGCGGAGGGTTCCAGCGCACCGCCCTCGCCCTGGGGAGCGGGCTCTTGCCCGCGTCTCGAAGGATGCTCCACAGCACGCTGGAACATCCTTCGAGACGCCGCTTTCGCGGCTCCTCGGGATGAGGGCTCAGGATGTTTGCGCGCCCCTTAGCGCTTTGGCCCTCCAAACGCCACCCGCCCCTTCCGTTGCGGGCCGCGCTTGGCTAGAAGCGCGCCATCCCTCCCGCCGTCCTCGCTCCGGAGCCTTCCATGACCGCGATCATCGACATCATCGGCCGCCAGATTCTCGATTCGCGCGGCAATCCGACCGTCGAGGTCGACGTGGTGCTCGAGGACGGCTCGATGGGCCGCGCGGCCGTGCCGTCTGGGGCCTCGACCGGCGCGCACGAGGCCGTCGAGCTGCGCGACGGCGACAGGAGCCGCTATCTCGGCAAGGGCGTGCTCAAGGCGGTCGAGGCCGTCAACGTCGCCATCGCCGAGGCGCTGGTCGCGATGGACGCCGAGGACCAGCCGGCGATCGACGCGGCGATGATCGCGCTCGACGGCACGCCCAACAAGAGCAGGCTCGGCGCCAACGCGATCCTCGGCGTCTCGCTCGCGGTCGCCAAGGCCGCCGCCGACGCGTCCGGCCTGCCGCTCTACCGCTATGTCGGCGGCGCCTCGGCCCGCGTGCTGCCGGTGCCGATGATGAACATCGTCAACGGCGGCGCGCATGCCGACAACCCGATCGACTTCCAGGAGTTCATGGTGATGCCGATCGGCGCGGACTCCTTCGCCGAGGGGCTGCGCATGGGCTCGGAGATCTTCCACACGCTGAAGAAGAAGCTGCACGACGCCGGCCACAACACCAATGTCGGGGACGAGGGCGGCTTCGCGCCCAACATCAAGTCGGCGGAAGCGGCGCTCGACTTCGTCATGCAGGCGATCGAGGCGGCCGGCTATCGGCCGGGCGAGGACATCGCGCTGGCGCTCGACTGCGCCGCGACCGAGTTCTTCAGGGACGGCGCCTATGTCTATGAGGGCGAACGCAAGAGCCGCGATCCCAAGGCGCAGGCGAAGTATCTCGCCAGGCTCGTCGGCAACTACCCGATCGTCTCGATCGAGGACGGCATGTCGGAGGACGACTGGGAGGGCTGGAAGGCGCTGACCGACCTCGTCGGCGGCAAATGCCAGCTCGTCGGCGACGATCTCTTCGTCACCAACGTCACGCGCCTGTCGCGCGGCATCAAGGAGAAGACGGCGAACTCGATCCTGGTCAAGGTCAACCAGATCGGCACGCTGACCGAGACGCTCGCCGCCGTCGAGATGGCGCAGCGCGCCGGCTACACCGCCGTGATGTCGCACCGTTCCGGCGAGACCGAGGACTCCACCATCGCGGACCTTTCGGTCGCGACGAATTGCGGGCAGATCAAGACCGGCTCGCTCGCCCGCTCCGACCGCACGGCCAAATACAACCAGTTGCTCCGCATCGAGGAGGAACTGGCCACCCAGGCCGTCTATGCCGGACGCGCCGCGCTGAAGGCCCTGGCCTGAGGCTTCACCAGCGCGGCAGCAGGCTCGTCGCCTGCGCCGCCGTCCAGGAGCCGGCCGCGCCGACAGCGCTCGCGGCTTCCGTGGCCAGACCGGCGGCGCGCGCCGCCGGCTCCGAGAGGACGCGACCGATCAGGCCCGGCGGTCGGGGCGCTTCGGGCGGCATGGCCGCCGCGGCCTCGGCGATGACGAGCGGCAAGCTGGCCGATCCGGTCCTCGCCCTGCCCTCGGCCCCGACCTTCTCGACGATCATCGTCCGGCGGGCCGGCGGCGGATCGGGCTGGACGACGCGCGCCGAGGGCCGCGGGTTGGCGGCCGCGGCAAGGATCCGCGGTTCGACGGGCGATGTCGTCCAGGCGATCGCGAGCGGCATGGCGAGGGCGGCAGGGGTCGCTGGTCCCGACGACGTGTCGAGCCGGGTCGGCTCCGGATGAACATCGAGTCGGGTCGCGAACTTCCCGTCGGCCGTCAGCGGGACCGACCATGAGGCCGCCGCGGCGGCGGCGGCGGAGGGCGTAGGCGCCGGCAGGATCGCATCCGGCAGGGCGAAGAAAGCCGCGGCGACCGCGGACGCGGCGATCGAGATCGCGACCCGGCCGCTGAAATCCCCGAGCATGCGGGTCGGCCTGGCGAAGGGGTGGGCGGCGGACATCGACGATCTTTCTCCTGTGATCGGCGCAGATGGTCCGCCGTGTCCGGCACGGACGAGGCGTGAAGACGGAGCAATTGTGGCGGTTGCCGCAGAATTGTTTCCGGGAGCCCGCGCTGCTTTTTCGCAAGTCCGCGTCCAGAGCATAACGGGCGCGTGATGCAGCGCAGCGGACGCGCGGGGGGCATGCGGCCCCACCTCTAACGAGCACGCCACGGCCGGCGCTATGCAATCTCATGCACTCCATCGCGCCTCTGTCCGACTCGGCCGCCGCGCGCGAGCGGCTGCGCTGGCGGCTGGCTTTCGGCGGCATGCTGTTCGCGATGCTGATCTTTGGCGCGAACTTCGTGGTCAGTCGCCATGCGGTGCTCAACGGCCTGACCTCGCATGATCTGCTGGCGCTGCGCTTCGCCACGGCCGGGCTGATCCTGCTGCCGAGCTTTTTGGCGGCGGGCGGTTTCAGGGATTGCGGCGGCGTCGGCTGGGGGCGCGGGCTGACGCTCGCCGTGATGAGCGGCCTGCCGATGAGCTGGCTGCTGCTGACCGGGCTGACCTACGCGCCGGCGGCGCATGGCGCGGTGATCGGACCCGGCACGGTGACGGTGATCGGCATCATCGGCGGCGTGGTGCTGTTCGGCGCCGCTCTCACCCGACAGCTCCTGCTCGGAATTGGCGCGGTGCTGGTCGGGCTGGTCTGCCTCGGCATCGCCGGCACGACGCACACCAATCCGACGATCCTGCTCGGCGATCTCTACTTCCTCGGCGTCGGGCTGATCTGGGGAGGCTACCCGCTGTTGATCCAGCTCTGGGGCGTCGACGCGCTGAAGGCGACCACGGTCGTCTCGGTGCTGTCGATGATCTACCTGCCGCTCTACGCGGTGTTCTTCTTTCGCGGTTTCGACATCGCGCCCTGGTGGGTTATCCTGGCGCATGCGATCAACCAGGGCGTCCTCAACGTCATCGTGGGCCTGTGGATCTGGAGCTGGGCGACGCGGGTGCTGGGGCCCGCCGCGGTCGGGCGCTTCCCGCCGACCATTCCCGTCGTCGGCACGCTGCTCGCGATCCCCGTGCTGGGCGAAATCCCGACCGGCCTGCAGATCGCCGGCATCGCGCTGATCATCGGCGGCCTGTTCGTCGCCTCCTGGCGGCGCTCAGCGCGCGCGGCGATTGAGCCGCATCAAGGTGAGGTTCCAGCCGATACAGATGGCGAGGCCGAGCCCGAGCGCCGCGCCTGAGCCGAGCGCCACGGCGCCGGCATGGACGAAGCCGAGCGCCAGCCCGAAACCCATCAGCCCGAGCGCGCCATTGGCGATGATCGCCGCCGTCGCCGGGCCGCCGATGCGCGGCTGCAGCATCGCGATCAGGCTCGACAGCACGATCGGGAAGGCCGCGAGCACGCCCGACCAGCCGGCCCCGACATGGCCGCTGATCGTTGTGACCGTACCGGCGAGAAGCGCGACGCAAGCCGCCCGCAGCGGGATCGCATACCAGGGCCGCCCCGGCGGATTGAGCGGCCGGGTCGCGAGGTAGGGCCGGAACAGCCGGTGCAGGAGCGCGTAGACGAGGATCGTCGCAGCCAGCATGACGACGAAAGGCGGCTCGACCGCGCGCAGTCCCGTGACGATGGCGAACCAGACCGCGAGCGCGCATCCGAGGCTCGCGATCGTGCCGAGACGCTGCGCCAGCAGCACATAGACGAGCGACAGCCCGGCATTGGCGAGATTGGAGCCCATGCTGCCAAGCGCACCCGCGGCGATGAAGCCCGGATCATGCTCCAGCGCGAGGAAGACGTAGACCGGCCCCGCCGAGATCGGCAGCGTCGCGATCATCGCCGCCAGCATCGGCCCGCCGCGCTCGGCCAGCAGCGAGCAGCTGACGACGACGCCGGCCGCCACCGCCATCTTGAGCAGGAGCAGCCAGAGCCAGGGGTCGCTCACGCGGCTTCGCCGGCTGTCTCACCTCTGGCCCAGGCCTCTTTCGTCTCGGCGACGAAACCGGCCATCCGGCCGGCGGCGATGGCGGCGCGCAGGCCCGCCATCAGCTCCTGGTAATAGGCGAGGTTGACCCAGGTCAGCAGCATCTTGCCGAGCATCTCGTCGGCCTTGACCAGATGGTGCAGATAGGCGCGGGCATAGCCGTTCGCCGCCGGGCAGGACGAGCGCTCGTCGATCGGGCGCGGATCGTCGGCGTGCCTGGCGTTCTTCAGGTTCATCCGGCCGAAGCGGGTGAAAATCTGGCCGTGGCGGCCGGCCCGCGTCGGCATCACGCAGTCGAACATGTCGATGCCGCGCGAGACCGCCTCGACGAGGTCCTCCGGCGTGCCGACGCCCATCAGGTAGCGCGGCTTTCCCTCCGGCAGCTCGGGCGCGACGATGTCGATCATCGCCAGCATCACGTCCTGCGGCTCGCCGACCGCCAGGCCGCCGATGGCGTAGCCCTTGAGGTCCATGGCGACGAGCGCGCGCGCGCTCTCGATCCGGAGCGCCGGCACGCTGCCGCCCTGCACGATGCCGAACAGCGCCCGCCCCGGCTGCGCGCCGAAGGCCGTCTTGCAGCGCTCCGCCCAGCGCAGCGACAGCCGCATCGCCTTCTCGGCGACGGCGTCCTCGCAGGGCAGCGAGACGCATTCGTCGAGCTGCATGACGATGTCGGAGCCGAGCAGGTTCTGGATCTCGACCGAGCGCTCGGGGCTGAGCATGTGCCGCGAGCCGTCGATATGTGACCGGAAGGTGACGCCCTCCTCGGTCAGCTTGCGCAGATTGGCCAGCGACATCACCTGGAAGCCGCCTGAGTCGGTCAGGATCGGATGCGGCCAGTTCATGAATCCGTGAAGGCCGCCGAGCCCCGCGATCCGCTCCGCTCCCGGCCGCAGCATCAGGTGGTAGGTGTTGCCGAGCACGACATCGGCGCCGAGCGCCTTGACCTGCTCGGGATACATGCCCTTGACGGTCGCGGCCGTCCCCACCGGCATGAAGGCCGGCGTCCGGATGACGCCGCGCGGCATCCTGATCTCGCCGGCGCGGGCGGCCCCGTCGCGGCCGAGCAGATGAAAGCTGAATTCGGTGGTCATGCTGGCGAGGTAGCGCACCGGACGCGCGCGCGAAAGAGCGGCCGGCGCGGTGGCGCCCATGCCGGCGCCGCAGGCAGGGCTTCAGCCGGCGAAGGCGGCCGCATAAAGCTCCGGCTTGAAGCCGACCAGCCGGCGCTTGCCGAGATCGAGCACCGGGCGCTTGATCAGCGAGGGCTGCGCCAGCATCAGAGCGATCGCCTTGTCGGCGTCGAGGCCGGCCTTGTCGGCGTCCGGCAGCGCGCGGAAGGTCGTGCCGGCCCGGTTCAGAACCGTTTCCCAGCCATGCTCGGCGACCCAGCCGGCGAGCGTCGCGCGGTCGATGCCGGAGGCCTTGTAGTCGTGGAAGACGTAGGCGACGCCCTGCCCGTCGAGCCAGAGGCGGGCCTTCTTCATCGTGTCGCAGGTCTTGATGCCGTGGATCGTGATCGTCATAGGGACTGCATCCGGAAGGTGGCGGGCCTCGTCTCAGCTTCGCATGACGACCGGCACGCCGATCAGCAGCGGGTGCAGCCAGAGCACGGTGGCGGCATAGACGGCAAGCCCCGCCACGATCGCGACAACGTCGCGCCGGCCGAAGGCGGGCCTGCCCATCGCCGCGAGCCTGGCGATCTCCTCGGGCCGGCGCTTGGCCGAAATCCGCGCCAGCACGGCCCAGGCGAGAAACCCGCCGAACAGCAGCATGCCGCCGAGATCGCCATTGGCCAGCAGATGCGCGCTCGCCCACAGCTTCACCGCCAGCAGCATCGGATGCTTGGTGACGCCGAGAAGCCAGCTCGGCCTTCCGCCGACAGCGAGAAGGATGAAGACCGGCAGGTTGATGAGCAGCGCGAGATGGCGCGTCCAGGCGGGCGGATTCCAGACATTGATCCAGCCGCCCGCGCGATAGACGCCGAAGCCGTAGGCGATCAGGACGAGCCCGATCAGCGCGACCGCCGAATGGACGCCCTTGTAGCCGCCCTCGCCCAGCCGAGCGATCAACGCCGCGCGCGGCCGGCGCATGATCGTGAAGACGTGAGCGCCGAGGAAGAGCGCGAGGCCGAGGATGAGGAGCGTCATGGCTGGTCTCGCCGCGGCGTCTGGGCCGTGGCCTGTTCTTAGAGGAAAGACAAGGTCGCCGCAGGAAAATCGGCTCGGCAGCATTTCGATCGCTTATTCCGCATCGTCGCGTGCGGACGGGTCTCCCGATCGATCATGGAGATTTGCCATGGCCCGTTTTCAGTCGGCGAGCCGCCAGCGTCCGATCTCTTCGTGCCGGGACTGACCGATGAAACCGCGGATCGGAACGAAACCGCGGACCTGCGAGATGGATCATCGCGTCATTCTAGAACAAAACAAAAGCATTATAACCGACTTCGCGCTGCGGATCGCCGCTGCCGCCGTGGCGCTCCCATGGTGAACCTGGACCATAGCGCATCCTTCCAGCCCGCGCGAAAAGTCTGCACCATCAAAGCCCGGGATCATGCATCTAGACGCGCTTCTTTTCGCTTTTGATCGATTTGGAAATTCATTGGCGGATCAAATGCGGCCGTTAGTTTTGAGCGCTGTCACTGGCCATTTGCACTTTCATGTAGGCGCGCTCGCCTGCACATAGCTTCCAGGCGGGAGAAGCTACTTCAACTTTTCCCAGCTTCGTCCGCCAGCCAGGTGTGAAGCACCCGTATGCGCGGGAACTGCGCCCGCTCGCGCGGATAGGTCAGAAAATACGCTGTCTCGGTTTCGATCACGAGATCATTGGCGACGACGAGGCGGCCGGACCGGAGATCCTCGGTAATGAAGGCCAACTGCGCGATGGCGAAGCCCAAGCCGTCGATCGCACCCTGATAGGTCAGGCCAGAGTTCTCGAAGATCAGCAGGCGCTCCAACTTGACGCCGGGCAGGCCCGCCGCAGCGAACCAACGCCCCCAGTCGTCGGGGCGGCGGAACGAGTGCAGCAGGGGCTGCTCCGCCAGACGCGCAGCCGGAATCGACCCTTTGCCGTCACTTGCCTCGGCTGACAGTTTGGGGCTGCAAACCGTTACAAGCCGTTCTCCGAACAGGCGCTGGCCCTCAAGGCCGCGCCGGATCGATTCGCCCCAATAAATCGCCGCGTCGATCTGGTCACGCTCGAAATCGACCGGATCGTGGGAGGTGGTGACCTGTACGGAATAGGTCGGATTGCGGGCATGGAAGCTGCCAAGTCGTGGGACGAACCATCTGATGGCGCAGGTCGGCGGCAGCTTGATGCGCAGCACCTTGTCATTGGCTCCGGCCGAAACCGTCTCCGCCGCATAGGCGATGCGCTCCAAAGCTGGCCCGATCTCGCGCAGGAAGAATTCGCCGGAACTCGTCAGCTCGACCTTGCGATGCAGCCGGTCGAACAGCTTGACGCCGAGAACCTCCTCCAGCGTGACGATATGTCGGCTGATGGCCCCGGGCGTGACGTTGAGCTCATCGCTCGCAGCCGTGAAGCTTAAACAGCGAGCCGCCGCATCGAAAGCGCGGATGGCATTGAGCGGCGGCAGGCGCCTAGCGTGACCCATGATTGAGTTTCCCTCAAGCTAGACGCAATTTAATCGTTTGTGCCCGCCGGCCGGCAAGGCGAAGCTCTGATGCCGTCTGGAAACGGACCCCAAACCACAGAAGCGCATAAAGCGCGGGGCTTGGCGAGAGCGGCAGGAAACGGCTTGGACGGAAATGGCTCCACCACGTACGCTTTTTGCGAAGATTTGGGATGCGCATCGCATTCGCGCTCTCGATGAGTCGCGCGATCTGATCTTCGTCGATCGGCATATTCTTCAGGAGACCACGAGCACTGCCGCCTTCGACGGGCTGTCCGCCGCGGGACGCAAGGTCCGGCATCCGGAGCTCACGGTCGCCACGCAGGATCACATTGTTTCAACTAAGCCAGGACGCGACGAGGGCACGAACCCCGGGGGCGCCGAATTGATGCGCCTGATGAGGGTCAATGCGACGACCAATCGGATCGCCCATTTTGGGTTGGAAGACCCCCGTCAGGGCATCGTGCATGTCATCGGCCCGGAACTCGGCCTCGTCCTGCCCGGCGCCGTGGTCGCCTGCGGCGACAGCCATACCTCGACGGCCGGAGGGCTCGGGGCGCTCGGCATCGGGGTGGGCACCAGCGAGGTCGAGCACATCCTCGCCACCCAGACGCTTGCGCTGCCGCGCCCGAAGACGCTGCGCATGACCTTCGAGGGCAAGCCGGGCGTGGGCGTGACCGCCAAGGATCTCGTGCTCCATGCGCTCGGCCGTTTCGGGATCGCCGTCGGCGCGGGACACGCCATCGAATATGCCGGTCCCGCAATCCGTGCACTTTCTGTGGAAGCGCGGCTGACCGTCTGCAACATGTCGATCGAATTCGGCGGACGGCTTGGCCTCATCGCCCCCGACGACGCGTCGTTCGCCTATATCGCCGGCAGAGCCTTCGCGCCGAAGGGAACGGAATGGGACGCCGCGCTGGCGGTCTGGCGGACGCTCTACAGCGATGATGGCGCCGTGTTCGATCGCGAACTCAGCGTCGATGCCGTGAGAGCAGCGCCGCAAGTCACCTGGGGCACGACGCAGGAGGACGTGGTCGGCATCGATGAAAGCGTTCCCGACCCGCTCGGCATCGCCGATCCCGACCGGCGTCGCCGCGTCGAGGGGGCTCTGGCCTATATGGGGATAGAGCCCGGTCGCCCCATCGAGGGACTGCCGATCGACGTCGCCTTCATAGGCTCCTGCACGAATGGCAGGCTGTCGGACCTCGAGGCCGCCGCCGAGGTCGTCCGCGGAAAACGCGTCGCCTCGCATGTCCGGGCGCTTGTCGTGCCCGGCTCGTCCTCAGTGAAGCGCGAGGCCGAGGCCAAGGGGCTCGACAGGATCTTCTCCGAGGCCGGGTTCGAGTGGCGCAGCGCCGGCTGCTCGATGTGCGTCAGCATCAACGAGGATATCGTGCCGCCCGGCGCGCGATCGATCGCGACGTCCAACCGGAATTTCGAGAACCGTCAGGGCGCGAGAGCCCGCACGCATCTCGCAAGCCCCGCCATGGCCGCCGCAGCCGCGATCGCCGGCGCCATCGCCGATGTCCGGAAGATGGGCTGATGGGCACGCCCTTCCTCAACTTCTCGGGCATCGCCGCGCCCCTCCCGCTTGAGAACGTCAATACCGACGCGATCATTCCCGCCCCCTATCTGCGCACGACGACCGCGGACCTCGCCGAAGGCCTTTTTGCGCGCTGGCGCTATGACGAGGCGGGGGCCGAGAACCCTGACTTCGTGCTCAACCGCCCGCCATTCAGAACGGCGACATTGATCTTCGCGGGGCCAAATTTCGGCTGTGGCAGCTCGCGCGAGGCGGCGGCCTGGGCGCTGGTGCGCTTCGGCATCCGATGCGTCGCGGCGCCCAGCTTCGCCGACATCTTCTACGAGAACGCGTTCCGAAACGGATTGCTGCCGGCCATCGTCTCGCAGGACGATCTTGCGGTGGCGCTCGGACTGGCCGGTGCACTCGGCGGGGCGAGCTTCGCCGTCGATCTGCCCGCCGGAACGATCAGCGGGCCGGCGGGGCACGTCATGGACTTCCGTATCCCACCCTTCAGGCGCGAGGCGCTGCTGCGCGGCGAGGACGAGATCGAGACGACCTTGCGTCTCGATGCCGACATCGCCCGCTTCACGGCCGCAGACCGCATCGCGCGGCCGTGGATTCATTCGATCGGAGCCTCGCCATGACGCGGATGGCCTTTCGACGGGCGCTCGAGGCTGAAACGCCGCTGGTCCTTCCCCTGGCGCACGACGCGCTCTCGGCGAGGCTGATCCAGCAGGCCGGCTTTCGCGCTTTCACCGTCGGCGGTTCGGCGCTGCTCGCGGCTCGCCACGCCCTGCCCGATATCGGGCTGATCGGCCTGCGCGACATGGTCGAGGGGCTGCGCGATCTGGCGGCGGCGAGCGATCTGCCGTTCCTGGCGGATGCGGATGATGGCTATGGCGACGTCAAATCGGTCGCGAGGCTGGTCAAGGCCTATGAGGAGGTCGGCGTCGGCGGCTTCCTGATCGAGGACCAGGACCGGGACCGCAAGCAGCAGCGCGCCGACCATGGCGGTGCCGTCGTCGATCGCGAGGTGGTCGAGGCAAAGCTGGCGACCGCGCTGTCGGTACGCTCGGATCCAGAGACCTTCGTCATCGGCCGGACCGACGCCTACGGAGCGCTAGGCCTGGACGAGGCGCTATTGCGCGCGGACCGGTTTCTCAATCTTGGTTGCGACGGCATTTTTATCGCCGGCCTGAACAAGCCCGAGGATTTCGAGCGTGTCGGCCGGACGCTGAAGGGCGCGATGCTGTCGGCCGCCATGTTCGAAAGCGGCGGCACGCCCTGGTTCACCCCGGCCGAACTCGCGGCCATGGGTTTCCGCATGATCTCCTATCCGGCGAGCCTGATCTTCCGGGTCACGCGGACGATGGCGGATGCGCTGTCCGCACTCCGATCGACGAGCCTCGGCCAAGGCGTCTTCGAGCCGATGGACGCGCCGGAAGAGGCCAGGAAAATCCTCGACGAAGCGGTCGATCTGCTGCGCTGGCGCGGGATCGAAGCCACCGCGAAACATCCAACCTCCAAGGACAACGCGTGAGCCAGATGAAGCCGGCCCAGCCGACCACCGAGAACAGCAAGCAGTTCGGCAGCGATCCGATCGCGTTGCTCCTGCGCGAGCTGGGATACCCCTATATCGCGCTGACACCCGGCGCGAGCTTCCGTGGCCTGCACGACAGCCTGGTCAATTTCCTCGGCAATACCCGCCCGGAACTGCTGCTCTGCATCCATGAAGAGTGTGCCGTGGCGCTGGCCCATGGCTGGACGCGGGTGACCGGCAAGCCCCTCCCCGTGGCGCTGCACTCCAATGTCGGGCTGATGCACGCGACCATGTCGATCTTCAACGCGTGGTGCGACCGTATTCCGATGGTGCTGATCGGCGCGCAAGGCCCCCTCGACGCGATGTCGCGCCGTCCCTGGGTCGACTGGATCCACACCTCGACCGATCTCGGCGCGCTCATTCGCGGCTACACGAAATGGGACAACCAGCCGGGTTCCGTGCCGGCGGCGCTGGAAGCCATCGTCCGTGCCCACCAGATCGCCACCACCGCGCCCGACGGCCCGACCTATGTCTGTCTCGACGCCGCGCTGCAGGAGGAATTGCTCGACGCACCGGCGGAACTGCCTCCGCTGGCGCGCTACGCAGCGCCTGCTTCGGCCGACCCATCGGAGGACGCGCTGCGGCAGGCGGTGTCCCTGCTCGCCGGTGCCAGGCGCCCGCTTCTGATGATCGGTCGGGTCTCGGCGACGCGCGCCTGCTGGGACCAGCGCGTCGCGCTTGCCGAGAAGCTCGGCGCCCATGTCCTGACCGACATCAAGACGGCGGCGAGCTTTCCGACCGACCATCCGCTCCAGCCGTTCCCGCCGACACTTTATGTGACACCCGAGGCCGGCGGGTTGATCCGCGACGCCGACGTGATCCTGTGCCTCGACTGGATCGATCCGGCCGGCACGATGCGGCAGGCCTCCCAAGGTGCGATGCCGGGCGCCAGGATCATCCAGTGCTCGCTCGACCAATACAGCCACAACGGCTGGAGCATGGACTACCAGGCGCTGCCGCCTGCCGACGTCAACATGCTCGCATCGCCCGACCGGCTGGTCGAATGCCTGCTGCGCGAACTCGGCCCAGCACCGTCGAAGACGCCTGTTTCCGTCGTCGCCGCGCCGTCCGATCCGGGCCCGGACATGATCGAGGGACGCATCTCGGTCGAGGCCATGGCGCGGACCGTCACCGACACGCTCGCGCAGGAAAATCCATCCTATATCCGGCTTCCCCTGGGCTGGCCCGGCTCCTGCTGCCGCTTCAAGGACCCGCTCGACTATGTCGGGTTCGACGGCGGCGGCGGCATCGGCTCGGGGCCGGGCATGGCGGTCGGTGCCGCGCTGGCGCTGCGAGACATAAACAGCGACCGGCTGCCGGTCGCCGTACTCGGCGACGGCGACTATCTGATGGGACTGACGGCGCTATGGACGGCGGTCCACTACCGCGTGCCGCTGCTCGTCCTGGTGGCCAACAACAAGTCCTTCTTTAACGACGAGCTGCACCAGGAACGGATGGCGCGGATGCGGGGACGCCCGGTCGAGAACCGCTCCATCGGCCTGCGCATGGACGATCCTCCGCTCGACCTGGCGAAACTCGCGGAGGGACAAGGAGCCGTGGGCCATGGCCCGGCGGCGACGCCGGACGCCCTCGCCGCGATGATCCGTCAGGCGGTCGCGGATGTCCGCGCCGGCAAGGTCGCCGTGATCGACGTCTCGGTCGCGCCCGAATACGCTCGCGCGACATCGAACGCGATGCTTCGCCAGTCCAGTCCCGGTTCCTGAGAAGCAGCGACGATCATGCCCAGTTCGACAGACAAGACACTTCCCGCACATCGCAGCCTCTTCTATGGCGGCGCTTGGCACGAACCCGTCGCCGGCGGCCGGTTCGAAGTCTGGAACCCTTCGACGGGCGAGTCTCTCGGCCATGCCGCCGAGGGCGGCGCGGCCGACGCGGACCTCGCTGTGCAGGCGGCACGCGCCGCATTTCCCGGATGGCGCGATACGCCGACCAAGGAGCGCGCCCGGATCGTCCGCGAGGCCGCGGCGATCCTGCGCGCCAATGCCGATGAACTCGCCACGCTGGACGCGCTGGACGGCGGCAATCCCTGGCGGGCGATGTATCACGACGTCGACATCAGCGCCGAGTACATGGAGTACTACGCCGGCCTGGTCGTCGAGATGAAGGGTGTGACCATCCCGCTCAAGCCCGGCGTGCTCAACTATACGATGCGCGAGCCGCTGGGCGTGGTGGCGCGGATCGGAGCGTTCAACCATCCGCTGCTCTTCGTCGCCGGCAAATGCGGCGCTCCACTGGCCGCCGGCAACACGATCGTCATCAAGCCGGCCGACCAGACGCCGCTCTCGGCGCTTCGCATCGCCGAGCTCTGGCAGGATGTGTTCCCGCCCGGTGTATTCAACATCGTCACCGGCGGCCGCGACGCGGGCGCGGCGCTCGCCTCCCATCCCGGTGTCGCCAAGATCGGCTTCATCGGCTCGGTTGCCGGCGGGCGCGCGGTCATGCAGGCCGCAAGCGCGACGCTAAAGCAGCTCACGCTGGAGCTCGGCGGCAAGAACGCGCTGATCGCCTGCCCCGATACCGCTCCGGAGGTGATCGGGCGCGCCGTCGTGCGCGGCATGAACTTTCGCTATGTCACCGGCCAGTCCTGCAATTCGACGAGCCGCATCTTCCTGCACGAGGACATCTACGACGCTTGCCTGCCTCACATCGTCGAGGAGGTCTCGAAGATCAGGATCGGCCTGCCGATGGATCGCGCCACCGAAATGGGCTGCCTTTCCAGCAAGCCGCAATTCGACAAGACGATGAGCTATATCGAGCTCGGAAAGCAGGAAGGCGCGCGGCTGCTCTACGGCGGCAAGCGCGTCGCCGACCCGGCGCTGGCCAAGGGATACTTCGTCGAACCGACCGTCTTCGCCGATGTCACGGACGAGATGCGGATCGCGCGAGAGGAAATCTTCGGCCCGGTCGTCTCGCTGCTGAAATGGAGCGACGAGGCCGACATGATCCGGCGCGTCAATCAGCTCGATCTCGGACTGACCGCTTCCATCTGGACGCGCGATCTCGATCGGGCGCATCGTCTCGCCGGAAAGGTGCAGTCCGGCTACGTCTGGGTCAACGACGCCGCCACCCACTACGTCGGCGTCCCGTTCGGCGGCTACAAGCAGTCGGGCATGGGAAGGGAGGAATCGATCGACGAACTTCTGGCCTGCACGCAGATCAAGAATGTCAACGTGACCTTCCGGCACGAGCCCTGACGTCGAGGGCGATACGGCGACCATAAACAAAAAGCCGCTGGCAAGGGCGGCGCTTCAGGGAGATGAGACATGAGGCTTTACCGTCTATCGAGATCGTTTTCGGCCCTGGCCGCCATCGCATTGGCGGTCGGGCTGTCGGCGAATGCATCGGCCCAGCAGATCGCCGTCGGCAATTTCGGCGTGTCGGCGAACGGCATGCCCTTCGCCGTCGCCATGGATAAGGGCTTCTTCAAGGACGAGGGCATCACCGTCACCGGCATCATCACCTCGGCCGGAGGCGGCACCTCGCTGCGCAACATGCTCGCCGGTGGCGTGCCCTATGGCGAGGTCAACCCTGGTGTCGTCGCCGCCGCGATCCAGCAGGGTGCCGATCTGCGCATCATCTCCGACAATGTCCTGACCGTCGCCGAGTTCGTCTGGGCGGTTCGGCTGGATTCGCCGATCAAGTCGCTCGCCGACATCAAGGGCAAGAAGATCGGCTATACCAATCCGCGCTCCACCAGTCAGGCGCTGGCGCAGATGGTCGCCCAGAAGGCGGGCCTGCAGCCGACCGACGTCGAATATGTGCGCACAGGCGGCTTCGGCGAAGGCTATGCGGCGCTCGGCTCCGGCATGATCGACATCGCGCCGATTCCCGAGCCGCTCTGGGCCCAGTACAAGGATAAGCTCCGCGCGATCGCGACCGCCAGCGATATCCTGCCGCCATTGTCCAACGTCGTCGGCGTCACCACGGCCAACATGGCCGCCGAGAAGGGCGACTTCATCAAGGCGGTCATCCGCGCGCGCCGCAAGGCCGTGGCGTTCATGGTCGAGAAACCCGACGAGGCCGGCGACATCGTCGCCAAGCATTACAACCTGACTCCGGACGTCGCCCGGTCGGCGGTCCGCAACCTCGTCGGATCGCGCACCGAAGGTATCGAGTACTGGGGCACCGGCCAGTTCAACATGTCGGGATTGCAGCGGATGCTCGACCTGCAGCGTTCGCTCGGCGCGCTGACGAAGGATGTCGACGCGAAAGACATCGTCGACATGCAGTTCCTCCCGGAAGACATCCGCAAGCCGCGATGAAAATGGACAACAACATCGCGGTGCATGTCAGCCTGCGCGGCGTGACGAAGGTCTTTCGTCGCGCCGGCGCCGAGGACGTCCATGCGCTCGGCCCCATTGATCTCGACCTGCGGCGCGGCGAGTTCTTCGCCGTCGTCGGCCCGTCTGGTTGTGGCAAGTCCACGCTGCTTGAAGTCCTTGCCGGCCTCGCGCCGGTGACGCAGGGCAGCGTCGAGTTCGAGGGCGCCTCTATCAGCGGCCGGATCGCCGACGGTGTCGGCGTCGTCTTCCAGGAGGATGCCAGCTTCCCCTGGCTCAATGTGTACGACAACATCGCCTTCGGGTTGAAACGCACGGGCACGCCGGCCGTCGAGATCGAGACCCGCGTCAGGCGAGCGCTCGACATGATGGGTCTGGCGCGGTTCGCCGACAGCTACCCCGCGCAGCTTTCCGGCGGCATGCGGCAGCGCGTCTGCATCGCCCGGACCCTCGTGCTCCAGCCGCGCCTGATCCTGCTCGACGAACCCTTCGGCGCCCTCGACCAGCAGACGCGCCTCCTGATGGGCGAGGAGTTGCTGCGGCTGTGGCGCGAGACCGGCGCGACGATCTTCCTGATCACGCATGCGCTCGACGAGGCCGCGATGCTGGCCGACCGCATCGGCGTGATGTCTGCACGTCCCGGCCGGCTCCTCGAAATCGTCGAGACCGGCTGGCCGGCCGACCGCGACAGCCGGATCGTCGAGATGCCCGAGTTCGGGCACGTCACGGCCCGGCTCTGGCAGTGGCTGCGGGCTGAATCGATGAAGTCTCTCGGATCGGGCGCGAGATGAAGCCGGTCGTCATCCTGCGACTGGGCGTCATCCTCGCGCTGATCGCGCTGATCGAACTGCTGTGCCGCACCGGCGTGATCGACAACTTCACCATGCCGCCGCCCAGCCGCATCGCCAGCGATCTGGCCACCATCCTCGTCAGCGGAAAATTCAACGGCGCGATCATGCGCACGCTCTCCAATGCGGCGATCGCTTTCGCGCTGGCCGTATCCGTCGGCATCGCGGTGGCCGTCGCCATCCACGCCATGCGGCCGCTGCGCGAAGCCCTCGATCCACTGTTTGCGACCTATTACGCGATCCCCGTGCTGGCGTTCTATCCCTTGCTGATCCTCGTCTTCGGGCTCGGGGACATCCCCAAGATCCTCATCGCCTTCATGCTCGGCGTCATCGCCGTGATCGTGAACACGCTGAACGGCCTCGACAAGGTTCCCCGCGTCCTCTTGAAGACGGCGCGGATCTCCGGACTTCGGCGCTTCGAGACAGCGGTGCGGATCACGCTGCCCTCGGCGGCCCCTTTCGTGCTGACCGGGGTCAAGTTCGCCGTCGCCTATGCGCTGATCGGGATCATCGGTTCCGAGTTCATCATGTCGACCGACGGGATGGGGTTCGAGATCGCCTTCGCCTACAGCAATTTCGACAACGCGACGATGTACCCGCTCATCGTCCTGGTGGTTCTCGTGTCCATCACAGTCAACATGGCCCTGGGCGCCTGGGAGCGGCGGATCCTGATGCGGAGAGGCCTGCGATGACCGGCGACACACCCAGGCTGCGTAGCGCGATCCTGCTGGTCGCGGCACTCCTCGTCGCGTGGCAGCTCGCCTATTGGATCGTCGGCGATCTCGCCTTGCGCCCGCCGCTTGCCACATTCAAGTTCGCCGGCGAACTGATCATGCGCCCGACCTTCTGGCCGCATTTTCTGGAGACCGCCCAGGCCTTCGGCGTGGCGTTGGCGATCGCCGTCGCGTCGGGCCTCTGCATCGGCTTCCTGCTCGGGATGAGCAAGGTCGCCGGGGAGGTGCTGGAGCCGATGCTGGTCGCGCTCTATTCGATTCCGAAGGTCACGCTCTATCCGATCCTCCTCCTCGCCTTCGGCCTCGGCATGCCGGCCAAGATCGCGTTTGGCGCCTTGCACGGCTTCATTCCGATCGCGCTCTTCACGATCAACGCGGTGCGCAACGTCCGACCCATCCTCGTCAAGACGGGACGCGTGATGAAATTCGGCCGCTTCGAGATGATCAGCAGGATCGTCTTTCCAGCGGCGCTGCCGGAGATCTTCACGGGCCTGCGGATCGGCTTCTCGCTGACGATGATCGGAACGGTGTTGGGAGAGATGTTCGCCTCACAACGCGGGCTAGGCTACATAATGATGAACGCCATCGGCCTGCACAACGTCGACGTTATCATGGCGATTACGCTGCTCCTCGTAGTTTTTGCGGCTGTGGTCAGCAGCATACTACTGATGGTCGACAGGCGTCTCCACAGGCGCTTCTAGCGCTCGTGTTCCTCCGAACCTTTGCCGCGAGGCGGTGTAGGCCGAGCCTCAATTAAAATCCGGCGGCTTTACGCCACCGATGATCGAAAAGGCGCGGATATCAGAACTGGAGCTCCACCTCAAACCACACGCTTGTCTTGAGTCTCGCTTCTACAACCAACGACCTCAGCCGGTATGGCGTGATGCGCCACAAGCCGACGTTGGAACGCGGCCGGAAAGCGGACTATGATGGTAGATGGCGATCGTCGCGGCAGGAGCACGGCGGGCGACCTAGCTGCGACCACTCCTGTACACGCCGACATCCCAGCCGCACCCGTCAACCAGCCTCTTATCGGGCAGGCGACGGGTCCCAGCTCATGCACTGCGCATCAACACCTCGCGCAAGCCCAGCAGCGTCTCACACACGGCTTCCAGTTCGCGGACGTCGAACCCATCCCGCAGCTCCGGGATGTGGCTGGCGATAGCGCCGCCGAGAATTCCAGTGAAGGTCGCCCTGCCCTCCGGCGAGACGACGAGGCCATTGGCCTCCTCGAAGGAGGCGTTCCAGGCGATGGCCTCCTCGCGCGGCAATGCCGGCGGCAAGTCGAGTTCGAGCCTGCTGCCGACCAGCTTGACCGGATAGCCGCCGGGCAGGCCGTCCGGGCCGGGCACATGACCCTGCCAGGGTTTGCCTGCCGCCATGGCGAGCAGCATCGGCACGCCGCTCGCGCCCGATATCTCGATCACCGGTTCGGGCGTAAGTTGGATATCGGCGAAGTGGGCGTAGACATCGGCCACTTCGCCATCCAGCCAGACGCGCGGGGCGCGCCCGCCGCGCTCCTCCGGGCGGCGGCGCCAGGCGGCGAGGTTCTGATAATGCGCGAGAACCTTGACCTCGGCGCCGGCAGGCGTCGCGGCCGAGCCGGCGAAGACGTTGGACAGGATCGCGACATTGCCCATGCCGCAGGAGACGTCATGGCCCATCGCACGGATCATGCCGTTGACCACATCGGGGAAGCTGCAATTGACCAGCGTCACCGGCTTGCCGGAGCGCGTGATGGCGGCGGCGACGCGTGCGCTGATCAGCGCCTGAAAGACGGCGGTCGCGCTCAAGCCGCGTTCTGCAACGAGGCGCGTCCAGGCGTTCCCACTCTGGGCGATGACCTGCGAGGTCTGGATCGAGGCGGCCTGCGCGACGATGCGTGGGTCCGCTACCGCGAGCAGCGCGTCCGAGGCGTCCGGCGCGAGCAGGTCGATGGCGTGGGTGGTGAAACGCGCCTTGGCTCCGAAGAGCACGGCGCGGGCATTGGCGGCGGTGCGCAGCCAGTTCAGCCGTTCGAGATTGCGCCCGGCGATGATCACCTCGACCGGCTCGCGGGCGGTCGCGGCGATGTCGAAGGCGATGCGGGCGGCGAAGCCGCCGGTGCCGGAGATCAGGATATCGCAACTCGCCATGTCAGCGCCCCGTTGCGGCCCTGTCCCAGCAATCGTCGAGCCGGGGTGAGAGCTTGTGCTTCATGATGCGCTGGCTCGCCGTGCGCACGAACTCGTCGACGAGCGCGATGTAGCGCGGGTTCTGGTAGGGCGCGAGGCGCTGGCCGAGCCAGCCGGACAGGGCCTGCGGATCGATGATCGCGCCGCGGCGCGGCTTGACGAAGAGCTTGATGTCCTGCTCCCCGATATCGGCGGCCACGCCGATCATCGCGCAATCCTCGATCGCGTCATGCCCAGCCGCGACATGCTCGACCTCCCAGGCCGAAACGTTCTCGCCGCGACAGCGCACGCTGTCGGTCATGCGGCCATGGAAATAGAGGTTACCATCGGCATCGAAGGAGCCGAGATCGCCGGTATGGAGGGCGCCGTTCCGCAAAGCCTTCGCGGTCGCCTCGGCGTTGTCCAGATAGCCGGGGAAGATCGCGCCGGGGATGCTGGTCTCGACGACGATCTCGCCGCGCTCGCCTGCCTCCACCGGAATCCCCTCGCCGTCGAGCAGGCTGACGGTGAACCAGGGCATCGGCTGCCCGACCGAGCCGACCACGCCGCTTGTATTGCAGGTCGTCAGGCTGGAGGCTTCGGTCATGCCATAGCATTCGCGGATATCGACGCCGAACCGATCGCTGAACTGCGGCCAGATGTCGGCCGGGCAACCGCCGCCCCAGGCGATGCGGACGCCATGCTCGCGATCGAACGTGGAAGGCGGCTGCTTCAGCAGGATCTGCAGGATGCCGCCGAGATAGTGGATATGGGTGGCGCCCTCCTCGCGGACCTGCGCCCAGAAGCGGCTGGCGCTGAAGCGCTCGACCATGGCGAGCGTCACGTCGCGGATCATCGGCAGCGGCAAAAGCTGGGCGCCGCCGATATGGTAGAGCGGCTCCCAGACGAAGAAGACCTCGCCGGGCTTCGCATCCGACAGGTAGAGCACGCTTTCGGCCGCCAGCCGCAGCATGCGGTGCGAGACGATCACGCCCTTCGGCCGCCCGGTCGTGCCGGAGGTGTACATGATGGCGAAGACGGCATCCGCAGCCGGTGCCGGCTCGTCGAAGCGCGTGGTTCCGGCGAGCACCGCATCGAGGTCGCCACCGGGCGCATGCAGCAGCACCGGCAAGGCCGAGTCCAGCCCCATCGCCTCGGAGATCTGGGGGGCGAGTTCGGCATCGGCGACGACGAGGCGCGGGCTCGAATGGCTCAGGAGATAGTTCAGCCCCTCGCCGCGCTGCTGGGCATTGACTGGCACCCAGGCGATGCCAGCCCGCGCGAGGCCGAAGACCACGGCGATGGTGGCGATGGAATTGCGCATCATCACCGCGACGCGATCACCCGCGACGATGCCGCGTCCCTGCAAATACGCGGCGAAGGCGGCCGAGCGCCGCTCGATCTCGCCATAGCTCACCGGCTCGCCGCCGAAGCGGGCATAGACGCGGTCCGGCTCAGCGGCGGCGCGCGCGGTCAGAAGGCCAACAAAGCCGTCTTTGTCAGGAGAGGTCATGGTTGCGCTTCGGTCGTCGATGTCAGGAAGAAGAGGAGGAGCGGAAGCGTTCGGCCAGCAGCAGCACCGCCGTCACCACCACGAAGACGACAACCGAAACCGCGGCCAGCGTCGGGTTAAGCTGCAGGATCATGTCGTCCCACATTTGCTTCGGCAGGGTCGTCTTGACGCCGCCCGAGACGAAGATCGCGATGGTGAGTTCGTCGAAGGAGGTGATGAAGGCGAAGAGGAAGGCCGCGACGAGGCCGCCCTTGACCAGCGGGATCGTCACGCCCGTCAGGGTACGGACGCGGTTGGCGCCGAGCGTCGCCGCCGCCTGGTCGAGCCGCTGGTCATAGGTCTTGAGCACGGCGGCGATGGTGACCAGCGTGAACGGGATCGCCAGCACGGTATGGCCGATGATCAGGCCGAGATCGGTCGCGATCAGGCCCATCCGCGCGAAGAGGTAGAACAGGCCCACCGCGATAACGATGCGCGGCACGATCATCGGCGCGAGGAAGAAGGCGAAGATCAGCCCGCCCCAGCGCGTGCGGCTATGGGCCAGCGCCAGCGCCGCGAAGGCGCCGATCGCGGTCGCGGCCAGCGCTGTGACGAAGGCGACGCCAAAGGAGCGCAACGTCGCCTGCAGCCAGAGCGGCGATTCGAAATAGGTGCGGAACCAGCCGATCCCATAGCCCGGCGGTGGGAATTCGAGAAACTGCGAGGAGGTGAAGGCGAGCGGGATCACCAGCAGCGTCGGCAGCACCAGGAAGCCGATGACGAGCCAGCAGAAGCCCGGCAGCAGCGCAGCGCGGATGCGCTTGCCCAGCACGCGCTGCGCAACAGCCGCCATGCGCCCGGCGATATCGGCGACGATGCCGAGAATGGCGAGGCCGAGATCGCGGATGCGTCCGCCCCCGACCTGCGCCGAGCCGCCGGCGATGATCGAGATCCCGAAGAGCCGGTCATAGATCCAGCAGGAGACCAGCGCGGCCGCCAGCATCATCGCGGCAAGCGCCCCGGCGAAGGACCAGTTCAGCAACTCCTGCACCTGGGTGATGATGAGCTGGGCGAGCATCGTCTCCTGCCGCCCGCCGAGGAAGGCCGGCACGATGAAGAAGCCGAGCGAGGAGATGAAGACAAGTAGCCCCGCTGCGGCGACGCCCGGCAGGGAGAGCTTGAAATAGACCAACCAGAAGGCCCGCGCCGGAGCGGCTCCCAGCGTCTGCGCGGCCTGCACCAAGCGGCGGTCGATGCCGGTCATCACCGGCAGCATGGTCATCACCGCGAGCGGCACCATGGCATGGACCATGCCGACCATGACGCCGAACATGTTGTGCAGCAGCGGCAAGGGCTGGTCGACGAGACCGGAGCCCGTCGCCAGCGAATTGATGATGCCGCTGCGGCCAAGCACGATCATCCAGGCGAAGGTCTTGACGAGATAGCTCGTCCAGAACGGCACCATGACGAAGAGCAGCATGCGGCCGCGGAACATGGCGGGCAGGCGCGCCAGCCAATAGGCCAGCGGATAGCCGATCAGGAGCGACCAGAACGCCGTCCAGCCGGCGATGCGGAAGGTGATGCCGAGCACCCGCAGATAGACGTCGGTCGCGGCGATGCGCTGATAGGCCCCGGCCGAGAAGCCGCCGGTCTCGGGATCGACGAGGCTGAGGCCGAGCAGTTGCGCCACCGGCCAGGCGAAGAAGACCGCGAGGAACGCAAGGCCGGGCACCGCCAGCCAGAGCGGACCGAACCTGAGCTTTCTCCGCGCCGGAGCCATGTCTGCCGCGACCGCGCTCATGCGACCAGCACCGCCTTGTCGCGGGCCCAGCCGGCGACGATGGCCTGGTCGATGGCGGGCACCGGATCGTCCGGCCCCAGCCGCAGCACGAGCGGGCTGCCGTCGCCGAGCGCCGCGATCACGCGCGTCTCCGAACCGGCATAGACGATCTCGCTGACCCGGCCGCGGACGGTATTGCCGTCCCGCTCGCCGAGATGCAGGTTTTCGGGCCGGATGACGAGGGCCGCGTCCTTGCTCTGGCAGCTCGCGCCGCTCGGCAGGGTGAAGCGGCCATGCGGCGTATCGAGCGCGCCGTTGCCGTCCCATTTGCCGCGGAGGATGTTGGAGATGCCGATGAAATCGGCGGCGAAGGCGGTGCGCGGGCGCTCGTAGATCTCGCGCGGCGTGCCGAGCTGCTCGATCCTGGCGTGGTTCATCAGGCAGATGCGATCGGACATCGCGAGCGCCTCCTCCTGATCGTGGGTGACGTAGACGATCGTGGCGCCGCTCTCGCGGTGCAGCCGCTTGATCTCGATCTGCATGTGCTCGCGCAGCTTCCTGTCGAGGGCGCCGAGCGGCTCGTCCATCAGAATGATCGAGGGCTGGTAGACGAAGCAGCGCGCCAGCGCGACGCGCTGCTGCTGGCCGCCGGAGAGTTCGCGCGGGAAGCGCCCGGCGAGATGGCCGAGATGGACCATGTCGAGCGTGGACGCGACCCGGCCTGCGATCTCGGCAGAGGGACGCCCGCGCATCTTGAGCGGAAAAGCGATGTTCTCCGCCACGGTTAGGTGCGGGAAGAGCGCGTAATGCTGAAAGACGAGGCCGATATCGCGCTGGTGGACCGGCATGTTCGACTGGTCGCGCCCGTCGATCACCACCCTGCCCTCGCTGGCCTCGACCAGGCCGCAGATCAACTGAAGCAGCGTCGTCTTGCCGGAGCCCGAAGGCCCCAGCAAGGTGAGGAACTCGCCCTCGGCGACGCTGAGCGAGCTCGGCTCGAGCGCCGTGGTCGCGCCATAGCGCTTGCCAAGTCCTTCGATGACGAGCTTGCCCTCGGCGACGAGCTTGGCCGATTTCGGCTGGTTCGCGGTCATTCCGGGCCCGTCCCCATCGCCGTCAGGTCAGGAGCCAGGCGTTGAAGCGCTCGGTCACCTTCGAGCGGTTGGCGCTCCACCAGTCCTCGTTGGCGATCGCCATCTGATTCAGGTTCTCCGGCGAGGTCGGCAGCACCTTCGCACGCTCGGCGGGGATGGTCTGATAGGCGTCGAGATTGGTCGGGCCATAAGCCAACGCCTCGGTGAAGACGGCCTGCGCCTTCGGATCGGAGCAGAAACGGATGAACTGACGGGCGACGTCCGCCTTCGGCCCGCCCTTGGGCAGGCCCCAGCCTTCGATCGAATAGAGGCCCTGGTTCCAGACAATCTTCGCTGGCGTGCCGCCGTCGATCGCGGCCTGCAAACGGGCGTTCCAGCCCGGCAGCATGTCGACCTCGCCGCTCTGCAGGAGCTGCGTCGACTGGGCGCCGCCCGTCCACCAAACCGCGACATGCGGCTTGATCTTGTCGAGCACCTTGAAGGCACGATCGACATCGAGCGGATAGAGCTTGTCGAGCGGCACGCCGTCGGCGAGCAGCGCCTGTTCGATCGTGTCGATCGGGTTCTTGCGGAGCGCGCGACGGCCGGGGAACTTCTCGACATTGAAGAAGTCGGTCCAGCTCGCCGGCGCGTTCTTCACGCGATCGGTGCGATAGGCGAGGACGGTCGAATAGACATCCGTTCCCATGAATTCGGGTGAGATCGCCTGCGGCATCAGCTTCGGGACATCGGCATGCGCGAAGCCGATCGGATCGAGCAGGCCCTGGCCTTTCAGGATGTCGCGGGCCGATAGCGTGAGCGTGCAGACGTCCCAGATATAGGACTTGGTCTCGACCATCGCTTTGAACTGGGCGGTCGGCTCGGCCTCGCGGGCGACGTTGACGACCTTGTTGCCGGTCGCCTTCTCGAAGGGATCATAGAAGGCCTTGCGGAAAGCCGGCCCGAACGGGCCGCCGGGGTCGGCGACCGTGATCTGGGTCGCGGCGCGCGCCGTACCCGTCAGGTAGGGCGCTGCCACCGTGCCGGCAGCGACGCCGCCAGCGAGTTGCAGCAGGGTGCGCCGGGTCGGTTTCGTGGTCAGGTTCGTCATCGTCTTCTCCCCTTTCAAGCGGTTTTCCGCGTTTCCCCGTGGGTGATCGGATGGTCGGGCGTTGTGATCAGGCCGTCTTTCGCGCCGCGCGCTTGGCGAGGAACGCCTCCATCATCCGCGCCGGCTCGCCGGTGGCGTAAGCTGCGCGCTGGTTGCGGATGCCGGCGGCGAGGCATTCGCGGAAGCTCTCCTCGGTGACCTCGCGGAAGCGGGCCTTGTTGAGGCGCATGGCGACCGGCGGCTTGCCGGCGAGCTCCTCGGCCAGCGCGAGCGAGGCCTGCATCACCTGCTCCTTCGGCACGATCCGGTTGATCAGGCCGATGCGGAAGCATTCGTCGGCATCCATCATCCGGCCGGTCAGGGTCAGGTCGATGGTGCGGGCGATCCCGATCATCTCCTTCATGATCCAGGGGCCGGTGACCGAGGCGATGCCGGAATTGATCTCGGGCTGGCCCATGGTGACGCCGGCATGGCCGACGCGCAGGTCGCAGAGCAGCGCGACCTGGAAGGCGGAGCCGGCAGCAACGCCGTTCAGCGCTGCGATCAGCGGCTTCGAGAGCGAGCGCATGCGGTCATAGAGGCGCTCCCATTCGCCCATCCACAATTCGGCGCGATCCGGATCGAAGGTCTTGGTCTCGTTGAGGTCTTGGCCGGCGCCGAAAGCGCGCTCGCCCGCACCCGTAAGGATGATGGCGCGAACGGCCTCGTTGGCCTCCATCTCGTCGAAGCATGCGACCAGCCGCTCGCGCATCGGCGCGTTCCAGGCATTCAGGATTTCGGGGCGGTTGAGGGTGATGATGCCGACCGCGCCGCGCAGCTCGACCAGAACAGAGTCCTTCATAGCGCCTCCGATGAGTTTTTATTACAATGCAATAATTTCTATTGCTTATTCTGCGCGAAAGGCCCAGCTTGTCAAGATCGTTAGCCGCAGCCATTGATCGCGCCCAGGAGAGCAGGCCCGATGACGATGCCCGAAGAGAGACAGACCGGCCGCAAGCGCGCGGCGCAGCCTGGCGATCAGGCCGGCCGCAAGGACGACGCGCTGATGGTCAATTCGGTGGAGAAGGCGTTCCGCGTGCTCTCGGCCTTCGGCCGCCAGCACCAGACGCTGAACCTGTCGCAGGTCGCCTCCGAGACCGGGATGGATGTCAGCGCCGCCCAGCGCTTCACCCATACGCTCGCCAAGCTCGGCTATCTCCATAAGGACGCGCAGACCAAGCGCTTCGAGCTGACGGCGAAGACGCTCGATCTCGGCTACCATTTCGTCCGCGGCAGCCGCCTGCTCGACCGGGCGATGCCCTATCTCATGCATCTCAGCAAGGAGACCGAGGAGACGGTGAACCTCACCGTGCGCGAGGAGACCGAGATCATCTTCGTCTCGCGCTTCCTCAGCCGGCACGTCCTCAATACCGACGTCATCATCGGCACGCGGATGCCGGCCTATGCCACGGCCCCGGGCATCGCCATGCTGTCGCGCCTGGCCGAGGACGAGGCGATGGCGATCATCGACGCTTCCGACCGCCGCGCCTATACGCTCTCGACAACCTGGCAGCGTGAGGCGCTGCGCGAGAAGCTGCGCCAGTCGGCAGCGCAGGGCTACGCCACAGCCTTCGAGGAGGTCTATATCGGCGACGCTTCAATTGCTGCCGTGATCGTCGATCATCACGGTCGCCCGGAAGCCGCCGTCAACATCGCGACCTCGACCTCGCGCTACAGCCACGAGGAGGTCGTCTCGCGGTTCTCCTCGCTGGTGATCGCCGCCGCTCACGCGATCTCGCGCGTCTGACGAAACAGGGCGAATGCCCTTGACAGGCCGGATTCTAATTTATCAAAATACGAAAATTTATATCGCATTACAATAGAATAGAGATGGCATGGAACGCTCGCAGGCGCAGTTCCGCCGGGTGGCTCGCCGCCACGGAGCAGCAGTGACCCTCAGCTTCGATGGCGTGCCCATCCGGGCGACCGCCGGTGACAGCGTTCTCGCCGCGCTTCTGGAGAACGGCGCCCTCGTCCGCCGGCTGGAATTCGGGGCTGAGCCGCGTGCCGGCTTCTGCCTGATGGGCGCCTGCCAGGATTGCTGGGTCTGGAGTACCGCGGGCGGCCGGATCAGGGCGTGCACCACACCTGTCAGCGATGACATGGAACTCTTCGCCGATCCGCAGGGCATGGCCGGCGCCCATGACTGAAATCGTCATCATCGGAGCCGGTCCCGCGGGTATCAGCGCCGCTGAACTTCTCGTCGCATGCGGGCTGAAACCAATCCTGATCGATGAAGGCGCCCGTGCCGGCGGGCAAGGCTATCGCCGGCCGGCCGACGATCTCGCCCTCGACATGACCAAGCTGATGGGTTCGGAGGCCGGGCGATACGCGAGCTTGCATGCACGCTTCGCCGCCCTGCGCGCCAGGATCGACTATCGCCCCCAGACTCTGGTCTGGACGGTCGACGGACAGCGCCTGCACCTGCTGCGCGACGGCCGCGCCGAGACGCTCGACTGCGACAAGCTGCTGATCGCCAGCGGCGCGATGGACCGGATCGCGCCCTTGCCGGGCTGGACGACGCCCGGAGTCTTTACCCTCGGCGGGGCGCAGGTCGCGCTCAAGGACCAGGGCTGCCTGATCGGCAGCCGCGTCGCATTCCTGGGCTCGTCGCCATTACTGACGCTTGCCGCGAAGCAGTATCGCACGATGGGCGCCGAGATCGCGGTGATCGCCGATACGACACCATTCTCCGCCAAGCTCGCCGCGACGCCCGCCCTGCTCGGCGCGCCACGCACATTGCTGCGCGGGCTCTGGTACATGGCGGCGGCTTTGCGCGCGGGCATCCCGATGCTGCACGGGGTGACGCCGGTCGCCATCGAAGGAGACGGCCATGTCGAGGCTCTCATCCTGCGCGACAGCGGCGGGCGGGAACGGCGCTTTGCCTGCGATGCGATAGCGTTGGGCTACGGCCTCAAGCCCGAGACGCAGCTTGCCGATCTCGCCGGGGCAGAATTCGCCTATGATCCGGATTTCCGGCTGTTCCTGCCGAAGATCGACGGCTTCGGCCGGGCGCGGCCCGGCCTCTATCTGGCCGGCGACGGGGTGCGGATCGGCGGCGCCGATGCCGCCGAGGCCAGCGGGGCGCTCGCGGCCCATGCCATCCTTTCGGATCTCGGCCGCGCACAGGATATCGCAATGATCAGGCCGCTGGCGCGGCAGGTCGCGCGGCTGCGCGATTTCCAGCGCGGGCTGGCGCGGGCCTTCGCCTGGCCGAGGGAGCAGATCGCTGCCCTGCCCGACCCGGCTACGCTCTGCCGCTGCGAAAACGTAACGGTCGGCGAAGTCCGCGCCGCCATGGCGAAGGCGCTCGGGCCAGTCGAGGTCAACCGGGTGAAGGCGATGACCCGTTGCGGGATGGGGCGCTGCCAGGGGCGCGTCTGCGGGCCAGCGTTGCAGGAGATCGTCGCGGCCGGCGCCGGGCAAGGCGGGGAAGCGGCCGGCCGGTTGCGCGGGCAAGCGCCGGTGAAGCCGATCGCGCTCGCGGCGGCGGAAGAGCCGGCATGAGCAAACATACGACCGATGTCGCGATCGTCGGCGGCGGGCTGATCGGGGCCTGGACAGCCTTCTTCCTCGCAAGGCGCGGACAGCGCGTGACGCTGGTCGAAAAGGGCGTCGTCGGAGAGCGATCGAGCGGCGTCAACTTCGGGAACCTGCGCCTGCAGGGGCGCTTTCCCGGCCAGTATCCGCTGTCGCTGCGCTCGCAGGCGCTATGGGAGGATTTCGACGCGCTGATCGGCGAGGACTGCGAATTTGAGCAGACCGGGCATCTCTACCTCGCCTATGACGAAGATGAGCAGGCGAAGCTCGAGGGCTATGCCAAGGTCTCGGAATCCTACGGGCTAGCGATCGAGCGGATCGGCCCCGCCGATCTGCGCCGGCGCTGGCCCTGGCTGGGCGAACGTGCTGTGGCTGCGACCTTCTCCGCCCGCGATGCCACCGCCAATCCGCGACTTGCGACGCCGGCAGTGGCGCGGGCTGCCGCAAGACAGGGCGCCGCCATCCTGGAGAACACGCGCGTTACTGCGGTGAACCGCGAAGGTTGCGGCTTTGAACTGATGCTGTCGAACGGCAACCACTTGAGCTGCGGCGCGCTGGTCAACTGTTCCGGGGCATGGGCGCTGGAGATCGCCGAGCATTTCGGCGAGACCGCTCCGATCTTCCCGGCCGGGCCGCCGCAATTCGTGACCGAGCCGTTCCCGTACCGGATCGAGCCATCGGTGCAGACGATCGACGGCTCGGTGATCTTCCGGCAGATCCCGCGCGGCAACGTCATCCTCGCCGGTTATCCGCGCACGGCGGCCGATCCGCAGGCGAACCGCGCACCCGTGCCCCCGGCCAAGACGCTGGCCGCGATGCGGGCGCTGGCCCGTGTCGCGCCGATGCTGGCGCAATGCCATGTCATCCGGGTCTGGTCCGGCATCGAGGCCTATCTGCCGGACATGGTCCCGGTGATCGGGCGCAGCGGAACGACGCCCGGCCTGTTCCACGCGTTCGGCTTCTGCGGCCACGGCTTCCAGATCGGCCCCGGCGTCGGACTGTGCCTGAGCGAGATGATTCTCGATGGCGAAACGCCTACGCCGCTCGACCCCTTCTCCATCACGCGCTTCCGCAAGGCCGCGACCATCAGTGAGAAATTCCGCAAGGAATTCGACTGACGGGCTAATTGCATATTCCTCTCCGTTCGTCGGCGCTGCACTCCAAATGCGCCACGGGACTAACCCGCTCTCGCGGGAGGGCGCTAAGGCGTGGTCATCGCTGAGATTTCGCCGGTGAGGCGCTGCATCCGAGGGTTTCGGGGTCGTTTCCCCTGATCCTCGGAGGCCTCCATGACCGATCCCGTCACCGTCACTCCGCTGCGCCAGCGCATGATCGAGGACATGACCATCCGCCGGTTTGGCGAGCACACGCAGCGCGACTATGTCCGGCAGGTCCGTGAATTCACGGCCTTCCTCGGCTTGCCGCCGGACCGGGCCGAGCCGGAGGATCTGCGGCGCTATCAGCTTCACCTGGCTTCGCTCGGCGCCAGCTACGCCCGGATGAACCTGGCCTGCACGATCTCGCGCATCTGGCCGAAGCCGAGGCCTTCGCCGCCATGCTGGCGCCGCTGCGTCGGACCGACTGGACTTGCCTCGCCTTTGTGGAGAGCGTTTTTCGTTTTACGCGGCTTGGCCTTCGAACTGAAGCGGGCTGATGAAGTCGAGCGCCGAATGGCGCCGGACGGGATTGCAGAAGCCGTCGATGTATCGCGCGATCGCGGTGGTCGCCTCGGCCCGGCCGTGGAAGACGGTGCGCCAGACGAGTTCGGTCTTCGGCGTCATGAAGAATGTCTCGACCATGGCGTTATCAAAGCAGTTTCCCTTGCCCGACATTGAGATCCGGATGCCGTGTCGGCGCAACTCGGCCTGATAGTCCAGGGAGCAGTGCTGGCTGCCGCGGTCGGCGTGGTGGATCAGCCCCGCCGGCGGACGCCGCACGGCGATGGCTCGGCGTAGCGCCGACAGGGCCAGTTCCTTGTGCAGGCGGTCACTGGTGGCCCAGCCGACGACGCGCCGGGCGAAGAGGTCGATGACGACGGCCAGACACAGCCAGCAGGAGGCAGCGCAACCATGCTTGAACCAGACCGTATCGTCCGCCTGAAAACCGTTCTCGCCCGCACCGGCCTGTCCCGGTCCACCATCTACCGCAAGATCGCGGAAGGCACGTTCCCGCCCCAACTCAGGATCAGCGTCAACGGCGCGGGATGGCATGAATCCCACATCGACCGCTGGATCGCCGATCCCGCCGGCTGGCGGCCACCAATAACAACGACTGACAGAATGGACGCGGGCCGCATGTAGTTCAGAGATCGTCGTCCAGTTCATCGTCGTGGACCTCGGCGACACGTCTCTTCGCGTCGGCGATCAACTCTTTCGCGGATTCGCCCTTCACCCAAGCGTCGAGCATATCAACCCAGCACTGGAGCATGATCTTCCGCTCGGCGAGGTAGCGGTTCACGTTGTAGATGGCCGCGATCCGGTTCCGAGGCGCGTGGGCCAAACTCATCTCGATCCAGCGATCATCGAACTTGGCACGGTTCAGGCCGGTCGAGAACGTGCGGCGCAGGTCGTGAACACCGAAGCTCTGAAAGTCAGGATCAGTCTCCCGGATGCGCTCCACGACCATGTCGATCACGCGGTTGAGCGTGGCGTTGCTGATCGGCGTATCGCCATCGTACCGGCCGGGATGCAGGTATCGTCTGGCACCAAGCGACGGCCGGCCCGCGCTTCTCCTTAACCTCGTCACACAGACGTTTGAGGCGCTGCGGCGTGACCTCCCCCAGCTTGAGCTTCGACAACTCTCCCGCGATGGCGCGATCATAGACGGATCGGCGCATCGCCAAGGTGCTGTCAGCCAGTTTCTCGGCCCCCGACTTGGGATCGGCTTGTGCTTGAAACAGGCTTCCGCCCACCCGCCGAACGTAAACGCCTCGGCTGACGCAGTGCGCTTCTCTACCTTGGCTTTCGACGGCGACTCGCCGCGCTCGACCTGACGCCGCGCCCGCGCCAGCAGCGTCCTCGCCTCCGCAAGCGACACCTCCATTCCGTATTCCAGCGCGTCGGGCGCGCGTGTCAGCCTGCGCGCCGCCTCGGCGCTATACCGGCCGATGGTCAAGACCTCCTGCCGTCCGTTCACCCGGTACTGATACCGGAACGAGATGACCCCGGTCGGGGTGACGGCCGCGTGCATCCCTTCGCGGTCCGTCACCTTGTAGAGCTTGGCGCTCGGTTTCAGATTTTTCAGTTTTTTATCAGTGAGATCGCCCATGAATCCGCATCCGGTCTGGGGGCAAACGGATACCAACAAAGGGGTTGTTGGTAGCGAAAGCCCGTTTCTCGACCATCCTGCGCCATACCAACATCGCTATCAACAAAGTGGCTGGGTTGGGGTGACATGCAGCGATACGGGGTAAGAAAATTATCCTTACTATTCAACGAGGTCGTGCGATTTTCGGCACGGAGCGAGATGGTCTGAAACGACCACAATTCATTCCCACTCTACTATTTTTCTTAGTCTAAATATTTGAATTCATTAGGGAAAATTTTTATTTGCGCGCCAAGTACCGCGAGCGAAGCCGTCAAAAAGCTAGCCTATTGATTTTACTAAGTTTTTAGCAACGGTCGGCCAGAAAAAATTCTGTGGACTATCGGCATCTATCGGCCATTTCGGGCTCGCCGTAAGCGTCGAAGATCGAAGCCAGCCTTCCGACAAAGTACCGTCATAACGACTAAATCAATACCTATTGTCGAGGTCGCTCCGGCCGGTCGACGATCAGCTTGCCGGCCGACTGCCCGAGAAGGAGCCGCAGTAGGGCCGAAGCCTGCTGTCCCGGCAAGGCCTTGGCGAAGGGGATGGGATGCTCTGGCTGCCCGCGACATGGCATCACGATCCTGTCGCGGGGCGTCGCCGCGAAGACCTGGGCCAGCGTCTGATCCGTCAGGTTGGCGTAGATCTTTCCCGACATCACGCGCCGCTACCGTCGAAACGCCCTGGTGAACCGTTCCCACAGATAGTCCGCAGCCTGCTCCTGCGTCAGCCTCTTCATGTCCGTCTGCCGCTCGAAGTCCGAGTAGCCCATCGCCATCGTCGCCGAAAGCGACAGCTCGTCGCCGCCGGTGGCCGGCATCAGGATCTCGTTGCAGCCGTCGCCTGACATCCTGCCTTCCGCGAAGCAGATGTTGTTGTCGCCCATCATCCCGCCCAGCCAGATCCGGCAGGTCCCCTTGCTGGAGCCGTCCAGGAAGAGCTCGGCCCTGAAGTCGGTCGCCGTCGAATCCGTGATGTCGAAGTCCAGGCGGCCGTCGCCCTTCACGGCCTGCTCCAGGTTCGTGCCGAAGGTGGCCCTGATCGTCGCGAACGCCGATTTCGCGAAGCGTCGCCGATCGGCGTCGGTCAGCGGCACCTTGAGCTTCGGGAGCACGGACCGGCTCGGCTGGCTCGACGCGGTGTCCGGGCCTGGGAAGGCCTTATAGTCGGTGGCCGAGGCCGAGCCTGGAAACGCGCGGCGTGTAGAAGGCTTGGCGCGGGTTCTCCGGGCGCCGGCGAGGACGGCATCGCGGGCGGTAGCCTCGTCCATGCCCATGATGCGAACCTGGACGACGGCCTTGAGCAGTCCCTGAGGCTGGCAGGCTCGGACCATGATGGGAAGCAGCTTTTGCTCCAACCCTTGCGGGTCCTGAACGAAGGCACTCGCCCATTCGGGAGCCGCCATCTCCGACCGGAGGTAGTCGTCCGACAGCACCATGACGGTCCTGTCGGCGGTCGACGCCGCATGCTGCATCGCCAGCACGAAGTTGCTACCGGGCCGGAAGTCCCATGCCTGCACGACCGTGGTGAAGCCCTCCTCCTCCAGGATGAAGGCGATCCATTCGGCCCAGCGCTTGTCGACGCCGGTGTAGCTGATGAAGAAGTCAGTCATTCCGATCCCGGGGCTCCAATCGATGGGATGGGCCTGGGAGTGGACAGGGACCCGAAGGGGAACTCATATGCCAAGCCTCGGCGGCCCTTGCCAGGGTTTTGCACGCGGCTCGGCTACGGCAGGCGCGGATGGCTGTACCGACGGGGGGAATGGGCTGTCGAAGGCGGAGTCGGTGCTTGGTGTCCCCGCACCTGAAGAGACCAAGACCGATCACCGGAGTTCCTTCTCCCCATCCGTCCAGCGCACTCCCTCCACCCGACGAGGCTAGGTCAGCGCCTCGGCAACCTGAAGTCGGAAGGGGCTGCGCCTTTCGCCCCAAGGCTGCGCCCTATGCCGCCTGCCAGACCTGGTTCAGGATCTTCGCCGCCAGCGCGGCCTTGTCCTGCGGAAGGAAGCGACCGTAGTGGTTCTGCACCATCTCCGGGGTGTCTTGGATCGCGTAACTCGCCTGCTCGTACGAACCGGTCTGCTTCAGGATGTGGGTCGCCAGCACGTCCCGGACGTTGTGCGGCCCGTGCGGCAGCAGGCCTTGGATCGCTCCCCGCCCGGTGAAGGGGTTATAGATCCCGTAGCGCTGAATCGTCAGCCGCCACGCTTCGTAGAAGGTCGTCTGGTCGTAGGCGGGGTCGGTGCTCGTCTGCTTCACCGTCTTGACGAAGAAGGTGCCGGGATCCTCTGTGCCGGACAGCAGCATCCGACGGTGCCGGACGATGTAAGTCTCAATGTGGTCGTAGAGGCCGCCGAGATCCGGGAGCACCAGCCGGAACGGCTTGCTGCCGAAATACGACGAGTTGGCGTTCTTGAAGGCCACGGACGGGATCAGGACCTCCCAGCCACCGTCCCGGTCGCTCCAACGCAGCTCGCCGCGCTTCATGTCCTCCAGTTGGCGCTCGGAGCGTGGAAACTGGTCCCGAGGGCAGACCATCAGCTGCCGGAGGTTCTTCTGCCGAAGCCCGAGATGCAGGCCGAGCCGCAGCAACAGGAACGAACGGACCGCCTCCGCGGCGCCACGCGGATAGCGCGTGGGATCCGGCATCCGCTTCAGAATCTCCTCGGTGATCTTGCGGTATTCTCCGACCGGGCTCGGCGCCTCCAGGACGGGCATGATCGGCTCGAACGGGTCGCGGTGGACGCGGGCGACGCGCTGGATCTCCTTCACGCGACCTGTGGCGTGCTTGAAGAATGTGTCGCAGGCGCCGTCCCAATCGGCCTTCGCCCGCTCAATCTCCTCCGGCGAGACCAACCCCGGAATCGGACGGACGCGATGGACGAGCTGCCCGTGCTGTCGAAGCCAGCCCGTCTCCTGTCGCGTGATGGCGAGAGCGATGCGGAGCATGTCGATCTCCCAGGCGGTGTAGAAGCCGCGACGGCGTTCGCGCCACTGGACGTACCAATCCCAGACGCCGGGGAAGACGAGCAGCCCCAACGTCAGGTGCTGGAGCGGAACGCCGTAACCCCGCACGGCTCCTCTCGGCGAGGCCGCCAGCGCACCCAGCATCAGGCCAAGGTGCTCGATCTTCTGCGAGGTGGTCTCTTCACCCCAGACGCCGTTCCGCTGAAGGCCGGCGGCAGTCAGCGTCGACGTCTTGAAGCGGACCAGCCCTGCCATCTCCATGGTGAGCTGCGGCGGCGCGTCGACGACGCCCGAGAGTAGGTCGGGATCGGTCTCCGGCATACCCTGGTCGGATGCGTCGTCGTTCCTACCGGAGCCATGTGCGGGCTCCGATCGTCCGTAGGCCACGCCCGGGAACCGGATGGCATAGCGTTGCTTGAGCGCGGCGGCCTGGAAGCGGCGATAGTCGGTTGCGCCGCTGACGATGACGCGCCGGACCCACTCGACGATCCTTTCTCGCTCCGTCGGCGGCAGGAAGTTGAAGTTGTCCGGCAGATGCCACGCCAGCCGTCGCCGCTCCGAGGCGTCGATGCCTTCCAGTTCATGGCCCCTCGCCGCTCGACCTTGGTGAGGCAGCTTGGCGTGGAAATACCCTTCCGGCAGCCGATAGCGGCGCTCGATCCGGCGCAGGATTTCCATGCTCGCGACGCTGACCGGCGCCTTCGCCCCCTGAATCCAGCTTCGGATGGTCTGGAGGTCGAATGTCTCGTCGGCGCGGACGACCGCCCGATGAAGATGCCAATAGCTTTCTCCGTGACGCTGCATGTGCAGCGCCAGCGCCTCGCGGAAAGTCGGCGGGTCTTCCCAATCGCCATTCGCGGGCTGCGGGAATTCCTCCACCGGCTTGGGCTTCACGCCGCGCTTCCGCTCCTGGCGAGGCGAGGATTGCCGGGTGTCGGCCGACGCCGGCGCCCCGAACAGGTCCGGCTGAAGCCGGGCGATGGCGGTCGCCTTCTCGCCTCTCGCCCGTTGGGACATCGGGCGGGCATCACCGCTCCCCACCTTGGCGCGCGCCCGCGGCTCGAACTCCCTTCGCACGGCGGCGTCGAGCGCCCGGACGATCGCGTCCAGGGCTGGCCGGACCTCCTCCTTGACCTGAACCAGAAGTGGATGGGCGATGCCGCAGCTCTCGGCGATGGCTCTCCAGTCGACGCCGCGGCCCCTCGCCGGCGGGTATTCGCGATGGGCGATCAGGCCGAGCAGATAGGATTTCATCCGATCCGTGTCGGCATTTAGTAGAGGTGTCAGGCGCTTGTGGCAGAAGCCTGCGATTTTAGTGGAGAGAAGCTGAGCATTCCATTCGATAGACATAGGCGGTAGGCGGTCGTCACGGGTTGCGGGAGGTAGCGCGCAATGGCTCGATTCTCTCGCGCCGTCATCCTCCTGTCGATGAAGGGACTTCCATTGCCGTTTTCGTGACAACGCTTGTCAGTGGAATGGCTTGCGGTGCCGGTCGATCGCGTTTCCGGCCTTGATCCAAAATGCAAGGCCGCCAACTTGCGATCCAGGCGACACGACCGTCGCAATCTGGTTGAGACTACCTCGTGCTCACCGCTGGAATGGGCAAGCGCCCTAGCCTTGGCGGTTGAGGAACATGAGGCTGACCAGGTCTCTCCGGTTGGCTGATACAAAACCGCGGTTTAGGCCGCCAGGATTCGAGGATTTGTATCAAGACGAAGGAGCACCAGGTTTGCCTTAAGCGAATTTTGCCAACCTATTGGACGCTTATCAGCATATCTTCAAACTGGCCTTTGGTTTGAATATCGGCTAAAAAGCTCACCATGGGTGAGCAAAGAGCAGGAAAGCTAAAGCAGCTCGAGCGCCTCCTCCCGGAGGGCTTGCTCGTCGATTCCGCTTGGCTTTCCGCCCGCGGCTACTCCACTTCCCTGCGCGCCAAATATGTCGCCTCAGGCTGGCTCGAACAGCCGGCACGCCGGGTCTATCGACGCCCCCGCGGGCAACTGAGCTGGCAGCAGGTCGTCATCTCGCTCCAGACGCTCCTCGACCATCGCCTTGCCGTCGGTGGCCGAACAGCCCTCGAACTGCAGGGTTATGCCCACTACCTCTCGCAAAGCGGTTCTGAGGCCCATCTCCACGGGCCGACGAAGCCGCCGAGCTGGCTCGCTACGCTGCCACTCAAGGAGCAATTCGTCTACCGCAACAGCACACCGCTCTTTGGGAGCGACCTGGACGAGGTTGACTTCCCTCCCCTCGTCCCGGGGGCTGGCAAGCAAGGCGATCAGTCTCTCCAGGATGCGGGGCTGCGCTCGCTTGCCTGGGGACAATGGGAGTGGCCGCTAACGGTTTCAGCACCCGAACGCGCGATCCTCGAGCTTCTCGACGAGCTGCCCGATCATGAAAGCTTCCATCAGGTCGACATGCTGATGGAGGGGTTGAGCGACCTTGCTCCGCGGCGGCTGCAGACGCTGCTTGTCCGCTGCCGAAGCGTGAAGGTGAAGCGCCTCTTCTTCTTCTTTGCCGATCGACATCGCCACGCATGGCTCAAGCACGTCGAGCGTACAGCGGTCGATCTCGGCTCGGGCAAACGCATGTTGGTCAAGGAGGGACGGTTCGATCCCGCCTACCAGATCACCGTGCCGAAAGAACTGGACGAGGCGCGCTGATGGCGTTCGCCGACGCTTACCGAAACCAGGTCGCGCTCCTGATCCGCACTCTGCCTTCCGTCGCAGCGGAAGAGTGTTTCGCGATGAAAGGCGGTACCGCCATCAATCTCTTCATCCGCGACCTGCCTCGGCTCTCGGTCGATATCGACCTCACCTATCTGCCCGTTCAGGATCGTGCGATCTCGCTGGCCGCAATCGATGCGGCAATGACTCGTATCGCGGAGCGCATCACTGAGGCCGTTCGCGGCGCCCGCGTTGCACCTTCGCGCTCGCGCGAAAATGTCGTCACCAAGCTCGTCGTTCGCAGCGATAGTGCGCAGATCAAGATCGAAGTCACGCCGGTCCTGCGGGGCTGCGTGTTCGAGCCTAAGGCGCGTCCTGTCTCAGCCAACGTCGAAGACGAGTTCGGCTTTGCGGAAATGCGGATCGTCTCACTCCCCGATCTGTTTGCCGGAAAGATCGTCGCCGCGCTGGACCGACAGCATCCGCGTGACCTGTTCGACGTGCGCGATCTGCTGGCCAATGAAGGCATCGACGAAGCACTGCGCCGGGCCTTCCTCGTCTACCTCATCAGCCACGACCGCCCCATGGCCGAGGTGCTGGCGGTCCGGCGCAAAGACATCGCAGCTGAATTCGAGCGTGGCTTCGTCGGCATGACGCGGCAACCGGTCGAGCTCGACGACCTTCTGGCAGCTCGTGAAGCGCTGATCAGCGAAATCGTTGGCTCCATGCCTGATGCTCACCGCCAATTCCTGTTGGCGTTCGAGCGAGGCGAGCCCGACTGGTCAACAATCGGCTTGGGGGCAGCCGCTGATCTGCCGGCCGTGCGATGGCGCCAACAGAATCTCGACAGCCTGAGTGCCGAGAAGCGGCGTACGCTGGTGAAACAGCTTGAAGAGGTTCTGGCTAGATAGCCAAAAAGCCGGCGCTCATGCGCGATGGCCATCATGCGGTCGCGCTGGGCTGCATCATCCTGCCGCACGAACTGGCGATCTACGCTCCATTGACCCGCCGACGCATCTGGAGCCGACTAGCAGCGAAACGCCCGACCCTGCCGGCACGCCATTCCATGTAGAAGCATCTCAAACTATAGAAGCGTCATGCATTTGGAATGCGAAGAAGGGGCGACGCATGCCTTCGTTGGACTACGAGAACGAGAAGATCGTCTTCAGGGACTTCTACGACACCTCCCGCGACACGATGGCCTCCGCCAAGGCCACGATGGAGACGCTTCTCCGCTCGCTTCTTGCCACCGATCCGGCCATCGCTGCGGCCAAGGTGGAGGGGCGCGTGAAGGATCGCGAGGAGTGCCTCAGCAAGTTCCGTCGGAAATACCAAACGGCGCTGGAAAGCTCCAAGACTCCCTATTCGATCCGAGACCACATCACCGACCTTCTAGGGCTGCGGATTGTTTGTTTCTATGAGGACGACGTCGAGCGGGTCCGCGATCTCGTCTCCAGCGAGTTCGAGGTTATCGAAATCACCGACAAGACAGCTCAGATGCAGGGAACGGACAACGCCTTCGGCTACAAAGGCCTGCACATGGACCTCAGGCTCACCGAGGGCAGACGCGGCATGAAGGAGTATGCGGCCTATGCCGACTATCCCTTCGAGCTACAGATCCGCACGGTGGTTCAGGATTCCTGGAGTGTGCTGGATCATAAGATCAAGTACAAGAAATCCATCCCCCTCGACCTGAAGCGGCGCATCAACACTCTGGCCGCCCTCTTCGAACTCGCGGATCGCGAGTTCCGCGCAATCCGCGAAGGAACAACCGAGGCGTTGGATCGCACCGAGGAGTACGGCACGATCGAGGCAGAAAGCGCGAACCCCGAACCTGAGCCCGTCTCGACGCCGACTGGAAAGAGACCGGGCGGCTACACTCCTCTCGACGCGTTCAGCTTGCTCCGCATCGCAAGGCACTTTTTCAAAGACGAGGAATTCGAGCCCCACAAGATCGATGGCTTCACACAGGAAATCACGAAGCTCGCTCCTGGGATTTCGCGGGGCAAGTTCAACTTCTACATGAAGGAGACGATCGGCGACGTCCGGCGATACAAGACTGACTTCGAAGCGAGAGCGGACGGCGGCGCGATGAACCCGTTCACGGTCATGAGGCACTGTCTCTACGCAGCCGATTCTGCCAAGTTCGGCTCCATGCTGACCGACCGCGCGCGAGCGACATTCGACGAATGGCAAGCCGCAGAAGTCCGGGAACATGAATGACTACCCTCGCGCGAGCGCGAACCGCACTAGCGGGACATCGAACGCGCGGCCATCCTTATAGGTGATATTGAGCAGACGGCCTCGTCAGTGCTTTAGCCATTCGAGGTAAGTGCCCCGAGATATCGGCCATCCCGCAGCGCCAGCGGCCCGGCAGCGCCAAGGGCGTGCTCTTGTTACCCTGGAGGATGAGACCGGCATCGCCAATCTCGTGGTCTGGGCAAAGACCTTTGAGAAATTCCGGCGCACTGTGCTGGCGAGCCGCATGCTCGGCGTCTACGGTGGCATCCAGCGCAAGGGTGATATCGTCCGACTTGTCGCGCATCGCCTGCCCGATCTCTCCGACACGCCGGCCAGCGTCGGAAAATCGCGAGACGTTCCCCCTGCCCCATAGCCACAGCGATCAGCTTCGCAACGGCGATGCGATCCGCGCGAGCGACCGGCTCGGGCCATGCGCCCGCCGATCTCAGCAACAACTACGGCCATACCGACGAGCTTCGCCGAAATCACGCAATTTCCGCTAGCCCTGCGCTCCCAGCTCTCGCGGGCCCTGTCCGAAGATGATCGGCGCCTCCTGGAAGTGATCTGTAACGAGGATCGCCGGAAGCTTCTCGATTGTCACATGGCTGTCCGAGTAACCCTTCGATCTCGTCCCGCTCTTGATGTTCGGATACTCCTTGAAGAGCGTCCCATTATATTCCGGCTTGAAGAGATTGATCAGCTTCGCCTCGACCTCATTGGTGAGCTCATGCGCGCCTGGCAACAGTTGCGGATTGTAGAATTTCTCAAAGCTTTCATTATCGTCTTCAAAGTCAAACTCGTGGACAATGGGCTCGACGCCATCCAGCTCGGGAAAGCCGGAATACGGAAAGATGGGATTATCGCCCATCCCGATGATCGACAGCATAAGGATCGAGATCTCCAAAGCAGGACGGGTCGTTAGCGCGCTTAACGGCTCTTCCAGCGTGAGTATCTTCTGCAGCTTCTCGTGCCCGGTATGACGCTGCCAAACGCGTTGCGAGAATGCCTGGCCAATGTAATGCACGCGATATTCGAGGAATGGAGCAACATCGCCTTCAATCGACACAGGCAACCCGTTGGCGATCGCTTCATAGAGAATCTTCTGCGGAGTTTCCCAAGCCACGAACGTTTCGTCGTTTTTAAGTATCTGAAACGCCGCAACGTCTCTGAACGGAGGCTCCTTGCTCGCAGGCTCTCGGTAATATTGGGCCTTCAGCAGCCCCTCTTCGTCCTTGGGAAACCCGAGAGCGGATAGCCCCACCTTGCAGTGCAATGGTTGATTTACCCCGTCCACGATATCGAAAGTGAGTTCGCCATCATCGGCAACGAGATTGTCGAAGAACATGAGCGGTCGCTGGAGGATGAAATAGATCGTGGCATTCTTTAGAAATTTCCGAACCACCTCCTCGCCCTTCAGAAACTCGTACTCATACGCCGAAACGATCGGATACGTAGTTGTTGCAACAATATCGATGAGCTTGATGCCCTTTAGCGTTTCACTCACTCTCACCCCCACAGGCCGATATCAATCTTCTCAATATTCTGATCGAGTATCTCGAATCGTCTCCTGACGTAGACACCCTCATCCATTGCCACGACCAATATAAGAAGTGCCCCGTTCGGAAATTTTTATCCCATGCTTTGTGAACTTGCTCACTCCTTCCCTCCGCGCGTCGCTGAACTACTTGAGCGTGATCGCAGCCTCACACGCAACTTTCGTGAAGAGTCGATTACCGACGTCCTCATGGCCAGCTTGGTCGGCCTCGAGCCGTTCGGAATTCGGGTAGACTTTCCGGACGAGCCGACGACCGGCGGCGATATGGAGTGGATCTTCGCCGCACCGCTGGAGCTCAACGGCGGCTCCTATCTGCGCCTCGTCCTTCAGGCAAAACGGGCGCACTTCACCAAACTGAAAGCCGGCGGCTACTGGTACTATCACCATCTCGACTACGGCACCCCGAAGGGCGACCAAGCGCAAACGCTCGTCAATGCGGCCGGAACAGCGTTCCCGATCTATATCTTCTATAATCCCACCTCGGCGCTCGCCGCTAAAACCGCAACCTTGCCGGCCGTCGAAGGCATCAATCTCGTCTTCGCCCATCACGTCGCATTGGTGGTGAAGGGCGGCTGCGACAAGAAGGCAAAGAAGATCGACGCCTGGCGCAAGCATTTCATGCCACTATCCGACATCCTCTGCTGGCCGACAACATTTGTGGCGGCAGCGCCCAACGTGCCACCCGATGACGCGACGCTATTTGCCATCAACGGCGATGCCTTCACCTTGCCGAGGATGACGGGCGCATTCCACCCGGACATCATCGCGGAGCGTCTCAATCGCAAGCTCGATATTGCGCCTGTTCAAGATAGTAGCGGCGTGGATCGCGTAGAAGCACGGCCAACAAATCAAATCCCGCTCGGTATCCGGCGCGCCATAGCCGGAAAAGTGAGCGCAAAAGATCGCAGGGAATTGCGACGTCCCCGCGTCATCCTCTCAACCCAGATGAAGCGCAGCGACCCGGATTTTGCGCAGATTCAGGAACTGAGCCGACGCTAACCTTCAGGTGCAATCAAACCTGCTCGTGTCCAAGAAAGTCTGCATCCCGCGTCACCCGATTGTAGTCGGCCACCCAAACCGTGACCAGCATGCCGCCCTTCAGGACGGAGCGGTCCCGACGCGCTGAGATCGACAGGCGATAGAGCAGCCGTTCGAGCGCGAACCGCACCAGCCGGTGCCGCGGGCGTTGAGCCAGGCGGCAAGGAAGCCGTCGCGGCCGTGTTCGGCGACGAGGTTCGTGATCAGCGTCTGGTCGATTTTTGAGGAAGCGGCGCAGAGCGCGAGGCC